>CAIQIV010000810.1 GCA_903871905.1 uncultured Chloroflexota bacterium
ACCGCAAAGGTGAACTGCCCAAACACCCCACCAACCGGCAGCAGGTTGATGATGGCTTTTTCTTCGCAGTATGGCAGCAGCCCCAGGGCGGCCGCGCCGGCAGCCAGGGCAAATGCAACAGCCAGGATCTGCTGGAGGCGCGGGCGTTGGTCGCCAGCCAGCCAGACCAGCACAGCGCCCAGCCAGGGCAGCCCGATCGTAAGGATGACGAGAGTGGTGATCATGGGCTACCTCCGCAGCTTTGAGAGAGCATCGGTGTCAAGCGTGCCCAGGCGGCGGCGCACCTGCACAGCCAGCGCCAGCCCGATCACTGCCACGATGGTATCGGCGACAATCACGGTCAGCGCCATGGATTGGGCCAGGTCCACTTTCCCTTGCACCCGCCCGGCGATAATGATGGCGATCAGCACGCCTTTGACCAATATCTGCAGGGCAACGATCACTTTGATCAGGTTGCGGACGGCCAGCAGGGCGTAGAGGGCCACTGCCAGGCAGCCCACCACTGCGACCAGAGCAGCAAAACTTGGAGTGATTAACATAGATCCTGTTTTCCTATGAATGGGATGGCTTTTCTGCCAGCAGGCCCAGCACAGCCATGACTCCGGCAAAAATCAGGACAACCTGGAGCAGGACATCCAGGCTGCGGTTTTCCCAGAACACCGAGGCGAAATGGGACTCGGCCAGGACTGGCAGGTTCAAATTGAGCAGGGGAGCTGCCAGCGCGGCCAGGAGGGCTGAAACAAGTACGATGGTGAGGATTGACAGGACCCGCGGCGGCCGGGTCTGAAAAGGCGGGTTTTCTTCGCCGGCGATATTGATGGCAAAGACGAACAGGACCGTCACCAGGCCCGCCCCCACGCTGAGTTCGACGACGGCAATTTCAGGCGCGTCAAGGGTGTAGATCAGCAGGGCAGCCAGGGCGCTCGCACCGGCCAACCACACGGCTGAGATTAGCAACCGCTTGACCAGAATCGCTTGCAGGGCGCAGGCCACAATCCCGACTGCAATCAACAGCTGCAGCATAAGTTGTAACTCCTTTGGAATACGATCTGATAGGGATTTTACCGGTTTGATTAAATCCTATTATGCCCTGAATGTCATGTGTCGGTTATCACGTAACACTCAGTCATATCATCTATCATTTTAGTTATTTATGACTTATCGTTATCCTTACGCCGGGATGTGCGCCAGTTATCCCAGAAGGTGCTCCAGACCAGGAGTCCCCCCACAATGATTGAAACGCAAAACCCAATGATTCCCAGGACCGGGATCACGCTCCAGGTATCATGGGGTGAAACCCCCATGGCAATGGCTGAACCCACTAGCATCCCGACCAGGATCAGGCCGGCAGTCATGCGGTTGGTGATGATCGAAATATGCTGGATCTGCCGGCGAATTTCAGGTATCTCGAGGTTGACTTTCAGGTTGCCTTTTTCAGCCAGCAGGAGGAGGTTATCCAGCCTGCGGGGAATGCTCTGCGTCAGGCGTCCCAGCTCTTCCAGGGATTGGACCAGCTGGAACAGGCGCGCTTCGGGCTCCAGCCGCTGCCAC
>CAIQIV010000811.1 GCA_903871905.1 uncultured Chloroflexota bacterium
CGCTACCTGGGCGCTGGCAAGTTTTGCCAGGTCGCGCTGGGCGGCAATCAAAGTTTCGGAACGGATGCGCTCCGTCACATCCCGGATTGCGCACAGGACAACCGCTGCGCCGCCTGCCATGGTGTGGTGGCTCAGGCTGATCTCGGCGGGAAATTCGTGGCCGTCCTTGCGCCGTGCATGAATTTCGCGGTCGATTCCCGCGGTGATATCCCGCGGGTTATCCAGGTAGCGCAGGCGATTCGCCACGTGGCGGCGGCGCAGTTCGCCGGGCAGCAGGCTTTCAACCGGTAAACCCTGCAGCTCGCTGTAGGAAAAGCCAAACATCGCTTCAGCTTTTACGTTGGCAAAAATTATCTGCCCCGTTGGATTGATAATGAACATCGCATCCGGTGTGGCATCCAGGAACCCTCTCAGGCGGGTTTCGTTCTCACCCAGTAATTTTTCAGCATTTTTACGCTCAGTCACATCCATTCCAATGGATTGAAACTCCAGCAGACTCCCGGCCTCATCCAGGATAGGGGTTTCAATCCACTGGTATTCCCGGATGCTGCCATCCCGGATGGTGACCGGATGTTCATAGGTTACCGTGCGTGGGTTATCTGCCAGCTCCAGGTAAAAAGCGGTGGTCGAAGCGCGCCCGTCATCGGGCAGGTAGTTCAGCCATTTCTGTCCCACGGCTTCACCCTGGATGCCAAATATTTCGGAATACTTTTCATTGGCAAAGGTCAGGCTGGTGTCAGGCAGCCAGCGGCACAGGCTTAAATCTAATGCCGCAGCCAGGGCGTGATATTGGGCCTGGGTTTGAACCAGTTTTTGATGCTCCCGCCTGGCAGCCGATTCCAGTTCAGCAATCCGCTGGTTCGCTTGTTGTAATTCAATCAAGACCTCGGCTTTGGTACGATTTTGTTTCATTGGATTTCCACAAGAATTCTGAATAAATTCGCAGCGATCAGTTTTTCCATACCCACTTTGATTAGGCTGGACAGGATGGGAAGTAGAAAGCTACTTAACCATTCAACATATCATACAATTAATAGGGAAGCATTACAGTTGCAGTTGAATTACGCATTAATTGATTGTAATAATTACATACTCAAGGTAAAATGTCCTTGCTATTGCACGAACAGCTCACCAGTCGAGATGAGGAGAATATGATCATGGATAAAGAAGCTGGCTTGCTGACCCTTATGGTGTTTAGCGATTTGCAGGGTGCGTCAAACGCCCTGGAGCAGTTGAAGAGAGAAAAGAAATCGTCCGGGTTGAAATCGGCGGTGCTCGTCCGGAAAGAGCGCAGCGGTGAGCTGTCGGTCCAGGATATCGGGCTGACGCCGGGAAAAGGGGCAGCAGCCGGGGTGGCGCTGGGCGCGGCGCTGGGGGTGCTCAGCGGCGGCGCGATCCTGGCAGTTGGGGCGCTGGTGGGTGTGTTGGGCGGCCTGGTGGGCAGGCACTCACGCAGCAAGCGCCTTGCGCCGGAGCTGGCCCGCCCGCTCTCTGCTGCGCTTAAACCCGGCTGTTCGGCCATCCTGGCCGCCAGTGAGCAAGAGCTGCCCGAGCATGTCATCCACGAGTTCAGCGCGTTGGGTGCCGAGGTGATCACCTTTGACCTGAGCGGTGAAGTGCACCAGGCGCTCCAGGACCACGGCAGCCAGGCTTACCAGGCGTTGGAAAACGAGCTGAAGGAGTCTACTGCCGCCGTCAGTCCTCCTGCCCCGCCTTATGCGCGTATCTTTGTGGTGATCAACCCGGCTTCCGGCAAGGATGAGCCGATCCTGAATGGGCTCAACGATGTCTTTCACCAGTATGGCGTGGAATGGGAAGTGGGGATCACCCACAAGTACGGGGATGCCCGGGCGCTGGCGCGCCGGGCAGCTCAGGAGGGGTACGACCTGGTCGCCGGTTACGGCGGCGATGGGACGCAGCACGAAGTGGCCAACGCCCTGGTCGGCACGGGGGTGACGATGGGTGTGCTGCCGGGGGGCACCGGCAACGGCTTCTGCCACGAATTGGGGCTGCCCAAGACCCTGCGCGAAGCGGCTGAAATCCTTGCTACCAGCCGCTCGGTGCGCCACGTGGATGTGGTGGACCTGGGCGGCGAATACTTTATCCAGCGGCTGTATGTTGGCATCGAACCGGAAGACCAGACCAGCCGGGAGATGAAGAACCAGTATGGCACCCTGGCTTATGCCATCACAGGCTACCAGCGCGTGACCACGGTCAAAGAGATCCGCTACCGCATCCAGATCGATGACCAGTTAATCGAGACCTCTGCCAATAAGCTGTACGTGGTCAACGCCGCCCAGAGCGGCACCGGCATCTCGGTCACCGGCGACCTCTCGCGCAGCGACGACGGCTTGCTGGAGGTCTTCATCCTGGACAAGGCCCGCCTGGCCACCCTGTCGGCAGCCGCCCAACGCATGACCAACCTGCACACCGCTGGGGCTGGCCAGTTCTTCTGGCGCGGGGCGCAGATCAGCATCGAAACCGACCCCGACCAGCCGGTGTGGACGGACGGCGAATATCACGGCCGCACGCCGGTGCACGCCAGGGTCGTCCCGGGCGGGCTGCCCGTGGTCGTGGCGGAGAATTGAGCGGCAGGTTGACGAAGGGGGCAGTCAACCCCTGGCTATCCCGCTGAGCACCACCTCGGGTATCAGCGGGAAGTGGTCAAACCACACACCCGTGGCGTCCTGCACCGCCGCCGAAACGGCCGGCGCCAGGCACATGTTCATCACCTCGCCCAGGCCGCGCGCCCCCCAGGGGCCGCGCGGGTCGGGGATCTCCAGCACCATGATGTCCATCTCCGCCGGGATATCCAGCGCGGTCGGCACCAGGTAGGTAGACAGGTTGGGGGTGAGCACCTGCCCACCCTTCTCCACGAAGTTCTCCATCACCGCATAGCCCACCGACTGCACCAGCCCGCCCTGGATCTGGCCGATCACCTGCTGCGGGTTGATCGCCTTGCCCACGTCGATGGCGCAGTAGATTTTCTCCACCTTGACCAGACCGGTCTCCATATCCACCA
Organism: uncultured Chloroflexota bacterium; assembly: GCA_903871905.1. Classification (GTDB taxonomy): domain Bacteria; phylum Chloroflexota; class Anaerolineae; order Anaerolineales; family UBA4823; genus CAIQIV01. The sequence continues at coordinate 3,023 of CAIQIV010000811.1, forward strand.
GCACCTCGGCGGCCTGGGCGGTGTAGGCGTAGGCCACATTAGGGTCGCACTGCCCGGTCTCCGGGTCGGGGGCGGTGGTCTGGTGCGGCCAGTAGGTGTGCTCCAGGTGCACCGGGCGCTCCTCGTTGGCCCAAGCCTCCAGCGCTTTTTCTGCCCCCTCTTTGATGGCATTGCCGATGAAGAAGGTCATGCGCGAGGCCGACACCGAACCGGCGTCCTTCACCTGGGCGGTATCGGTGGAGATCAGCTCGATCTGCTCCAGCGCCACGCCCAGGGCGTCGGCTGCCATCTGGGTGATTACCGTGTGCGCCCCCATGCCGACCTCGCTGGCGCCGTGGCGGATCGCCGCCCGCTCGATCTCCGCCCCGCCGTACAGGTCGATGCCGATGGTGCAGCTCTCCGGGTAGCCGTAGGAGAAGCCGACGTTCTTGTGCGAGCAGGCCAGGCCCAGCCCGCGGCGCAGGTGCGGCTGGCCGGGGTCGACTTTCGCCGGCCGCCGCTTCAGCACCCAGCCGCCGGGCGTGGACTCCCACCCCGCCCCCTCGGCGCAGGCCTGGGTGACCTCACGGATGGTGACGCCGGGTGGGAATACCGCTCCGGTGGTCTGCAGCGAACCCTCCTGCACCAGGTTGCGCATGCGCAGCTCCACCGCGTCCATGCCCAGGGCGTCAGCCAGTTTGTTGACCATCTGCTCGGCGCAGTACACCGCCTGCGGGCCGCCAAAGCCGCGGAAGGCGCCGCGCGGCACGTTGTTGGTGTAGATGTCATAGGCGTCCACCTTGACGTTGGGGATCTCATACGGCCCCAGGGCGTTGATCACCGCGTTGCTGACCACGATGCTGGTGGTGAACTTGTAAGCCCCGCCGTCGGCCAGCATTTTTACCTGGGCGGCGACGATCTTGCCATCCTTCATCGCCCCCCAGCGGGTGTAGATGCGGAAGGGGTGGCGCTTGCAGTGCCCCAGGATCGACTCCTCCCGGCTCCACACCACCTTGACCGGGCGTGGGCGGCCCTGGCGCTGCAGCTTGAGCGCCGCCAACCCCACGATGATCTGCACCGAGATGTCCTCGCGCCCGCCAAAGGCCCCGCCGGTCATGGGGTAGATCACCCGTACCTGCTCCTCGGCCAGCCCCAGGGCGTGGGCGATCTGCTTGCGGTCCTTGAGACCCCACTGCCCGGTGGTGATCACCGCCACGCGACCCTCTTCATCGATGTAGGCCAGGCCCGCCTCGGTTTGCAGGTAGGCGTGCTCCTGGGCCGGGGTGTTCAGCACCGCCTCGACGATCACCTCCGCCTGGCGGAACCCTTCCTCCACATCCCCGTTGTACAGTTTGTGATGGCCAAAGAGGTTGCTGCCCAGGTCCGGGTGCAGGATGGGCGCCCCCGGCTCCAGCGCCTCTTCCATGTCACACACCACCGGCAGGTCCTCGTACTCCACCTCGATCAGGTCGCAGGCCGCGGCGGCGATAGCCTCCGTCTCGGCGACCACTGCGGCCACCCGGTCGCCCACGTAGCGCACCCGGTCGGCGTAGGGTTTCTCGCTCGGACCGCACAGCACCGGCTGGTCATAGGTGTAATAGCCAAATTCGTTGCTGGGCACGTCGCGCGAAGTGAGCACCAGCAGCACGCCGGGCAGCGCCTCGGCTTTGGCGGTATCCACCCGCTTGACGATGGCATGCGGGCGGTGGGCCATCAGCATTTTCATGTAAACCTGCCCTGGCCTGACCATGTCGGAAGCAAATACTGCATCGCCCTTGACTTTTGTGGCTGCATCGACCCGTGGTACCGACTGACCGATGTACTTCATGTGTCCTGTTTCCTTCCTATGTATCGCGCTGAGCTTTTCGCAGGCGCGCTGAGCTTGTCGAAGCGCTCCCTCAGGCTGGCCTTCGACAGGCTCAGTCTGTATTTCGAAAGCACGCTGAACCTGTCGCAGGCGCGCTGAGCTTGTCGAAGCGCTCCCTCAGGCTGGCCTGCGTCAGGCTCAGGCTGC
>CAIQIV010000812.1 GCA_903871905.1 uncultured Chloroflexota bacterium
CACTGCCCCTGCGACTGCTGCTGCTGCCCGTGTTGAACTCGACCATTTTCCTGTTCGATTTCTTCCTGGGACTGTTCTTCTTCCGCAAGCAGGAGGCGCCGCTTCCCAGCCTTCCTTCCGGACCGGTGCTGGCATACATGGTATGGTCCGGCAGTGTATTCACCACGCTGTTATTTCTCTTCGGCGCTTACTCCCTTATACAACCTGCATGAGCACTCCATAGAACAGGGATAACAAATGTTTATGATCAAGCTCCTCTCCGGTTTCCTTTTCGGCGCCATCATCGGTTATCTGGCATGGCGGGCGCATTCATTGAGCAAGAGCGGCGCCATCGCCGCCACATTCACCGGCGGGCTGATCTTTGGCCTGGGAGGACTGCCATGGGCTGTGCTGCTGATGGCCTTCTTTATCTCCTCCAGCGCTCTATCCAAAGCGTTCGCCCGGCGTAAGGCCAGCCTGGGGGAAAAATTTGCCAAGGGCAGCGTGCGCGATTGGGGCCAGGTGCTGGCTAATGGTGGTTTAGGGGCGCTGTTGGCCCTCGGCCTGGTGCTCTTCCCTGGCGCTGCCTGGCCGTGGATCGCTTATGCCGGCGCCATGGCGGCAGTCAATGCTGATACCTGGGCCACTGAGCTGGGAGTGCTCAACCCGGCGCCGCCGCGCCTGATCACATCCTTCCAATCCGTAGAGCGCGGCACATCCGGCGCTGTCAGCCTGGTAGGCACGCTTGCAGCTGCGGGTGGGGCGCTGTTCATCGCCCTGTGCGCCTCTTTCTTCACCCCAACCAGCCAGGTGCCCGGCCTGTTGGCCTGTGTCACCCTGGGCGGGGTCTTCGGATCTGCAGTTGACTCGCTGCTTGGAGCAACACTGCAAGCGATCTATTACTGCCCTGCCTGCCAGAAGGAGACCGAGCGCCATCCATTCCACCTGTGCGGCGCCCATACCAGCCGGGTGCGCGGCATGAGCTGGCTGGACAACGACGTGGTGAACTTTATCTGTTCTTTGTCGGGTGCGCTGGCAGCCGTAGGGTTATGGCAGTGGTTGGTTATCTAAGCCCGTCGCCCTCCAGCAGACGCGGCAGCTCAGCCATAGCGCGAATGCTGGTACAGCCAAACTCATCAAAAATGGCCTGCGGGTCATACAACACCCCTCTCAATCCAGCCCGCTGCGCTCCGATCATATCGGCGTAATAATTATCTCCGACGTAGATTGTCTCGTCTTGTCCGGCAGCCATGCGCCGCAGAGCGTGGAAAAAAATCTCGGCGTCTGGTTTCCACGAATCCACCTCACCTGCGACCAGCGCCAGGTGAAAATAATCTCGCAGCCCCAGGGTAACCAGGTATTCATCGCAGGGAACTTCACGGTTGGATAAAACCCCCAGGCGGAAACCCGCCTGGCGCAGTTGCTGCAGCATCTCCGGTACACCCGCCACCAGCTCATCTACCGGCTGGTAATCCTGGCGCATGTGCCGCTGCATTTCTTCCGCCAGCTCCGCCGCCCGGGCTGAGGCGCAGCCCAGGGCTGTCAGCAGGCGAAAGGCATAGTTCACCCAAAATGGCTCCTCGTACTCGCCAAAGATTTCCACATCCTCCAGCAGTAAGGCAGAGGATGCCCAATAGGAGTGCACCCAACGCATGGCCTGCTGCCGGCAACTCAAACAGGCATCCACGCCAAATTTCGCAGCATGGTCGAAGAAGAATTCATTCGGCGCCGGCTGTGAATGGCGCAGTGTGCCATCCAGGTCAAACAGGATCACCTTTACTTTGCTGTCCGGCAGGCTATCCCCCGATCTGGTTCATCACCCGGTCCGTGGCGATCTGCCCATCTGCCAGGCGGTTACCCCAGGGTTTATGCCAGATACCGTCCAGGATCAACTGGCGCAGCTCACCCAGGCTGGCTCCCTGGCGCAGTGGGGTCAGCAGGTCCACCTCACCGTCGCGCAGCAGGCACAGCCGCAGCTTGCCATCCGCTGTCAGGCGGGCGCGGGTGCATGAATGGCAGAAAGGTTCGGTGATGGTGGAGATAAATCCCAGGTCTCCCAGGGAGCCTGGCAGGCGGTACAGGCGCGCCTCTCCGTCCAACTCACCACCATTGACTGGCTCAATTCCACCGGTCCCGGCGATGATCCTCTGGCGGATCTCCTCCGCAGTGATCAGGTTGCTCAGCTGCAGATCGGTAGCCCCGCCAAACGGCATCATCTCAATAAAACGCACCTGCCAGGGGTGATCGAGCGTCAGCCGTGCAATCTCCACCACATCCTCATCGTTAAACCCCCGCACCACCACCATGTTCAGCTTGATCGGCAGCAGCCCTGCATCTTCAGCCGCCTGGATGCCCTGCCAGACCTGATCGAAGGCCGCACGACGCGAGAGTGCGTGGAAGCGCCCCGGGTGCAGCGTATCCAGGCTGATGTTCACCCGGTGCAGCCCGGCCTCCGCCAGCGGCCCGGCCAGGCGGGGCAGCAGCGCCCCGTTCGTTGTCATCGTCAGAGAACGCACCCCGGGCGTCGCAGCAATCTCACGCACCAGGTCTACCACATTTGCCCGCACCGTTGGCTCGCCACCGGTCAGGCGGAATTTATCAAACCCCAGGATCGTGAACAGATGCACCAGGGTCAGTACTTCATCATCCTGCATGATCTCGGCATTGGGGCGAAAGGTCATAATTTCCGGCATGCAGTACACGCAGCGGAAATTACAATGGTCCGTCAGGCTGATGCGGAGATAATGGATGTTTCGTCCAAATTGATCGTATGCCATAGTAGTACCTATAAAATCATCCGTACCTACAAACCACGTGAACTGTAATTATATCGCAGTCAAGTGATCTGTACCACCGTTCCTCCAGTCATCAACGGCAGGTCCCGAGGGTGAAGGCGAAACACAGCATGCGGGGTCCCTGCAGCTGCCCATATCTCATCATATTGGAACAGGTCCTGGTCGATAAATGTCATCAGCCGCTCGGCATGTCCCAGCGGCGGCACCCCGCCGATCACAAAACCGGTGCGCTGGCGCACAAAATCGGCATCCGCCTTGCCCAGCGGCTCACCCAACAGGGTTTCAAATGCGTGCTCATTGACCCGGTTGGTCCCGCTGGCGATCACCAGCAC
>CAIQIV010000813.1 GCA_903871905.1 uncultured Chloroflexota bacterium
ACCTGGGGGGGCGCTACATGATCGTACCAGCCGCCCCAATCATCATAAGCCCAAAGGAAGGCGGAGTTTTCCCAGTAGGCGCTCTGCATTAAGGCCTGCACCAGTGAGCGGACAAACCGTTGCCCGGACCGCAGGTTGGACGGCGGGTGTTCGCTGGGGCCGGAGGGTACAATAAAGGCAACCTGGGGCAGGGTGCCTTTCGCCAGGTCCTGGTAATACTCGCTCAGGTCCACGATCTTTTGCGATAAGGTTGGGTCGTCGATAAAACGATCGAAATTTAGCAAGGGCACCCAGATGATCTGCGAAGCCCGGTTGCCGGGGTATTGATCCACTGTGCGGTAAGTCAAATTGGGATCATAATTCTGAACATAAAACTTCCAGGAAATACCCTTTTCTTCCAACCTGTCGAAAATTGTCGGCGTCTTCGCCAGCGCAGCCTGGAGATCATCGTCACCTTCTTCGGCGCCAGATGCGGCCGCAACCCAATACATGTGGTTGGTAAAACTTCCACCAGCCGCAGAACTGAAGAAGCGGTCAAAGAGGACATAATTGTCCGCAATATTCCAATGATAAGGCAGATCGCGCTCATCATAATATCCCATCGCCAGGCGTCCATCCTGGTTGCGCAAGTTCAAGGCATAGACAAAACCATCCATGCGACCTTCGTTGAATTGGATGCGGTGGGTTTCGTCGCTATGGTCAGGATCATCTAACTGAACATCATTTTCGCCAATGTGATAAGGTTCGATGCACTCTGTGTTGGCAGCATCGAATGGGTCAACAGGAATGCAGGTTCCGGCGGGGATCCCATCAGCACCGGGGTAGGTTCCAAAGTAATTATCAAACGAATGGTTTTCCTGCATCAAGAAAATAAAATGCTGGATCGGGGTCTGAGTGGGTGATTTTTCTTCTGGCGATGGGGTGGAGCTTTGCGCGGCGGCGGGGCCGGCAGCCACTGGCAGCCCCACGATCAGGATCATCAAAATCAAGCCGAACTTTCCCAGCCAGGAGGTTGTGTGTAAGGCAGAGCGATAATTGTTCATTCAGGGTGGACCATATAAATAATGATGACTGGCTTGTGAGCGATCTTCCCTTCTGGTGTCATGACTGGCACCGTTTGGGTATAGACCACGCGACCGTTATATTTCTCTACGTAATACATCAACTTGTCCGAAAAGAAGCTGGAACGTCCGGCGGAAAAAGAGTCCCACACCAGATACTGTAGATCGCCCATCCGTATCTGGTAATCCGGGTTGATCACCGGGCTGTAAGAAGGATTGCGATGCAAAGGGTTCGGGCTGATGGACAGGCCATAAGCATCCCGGTAGCCATAGAACTTAATAATATTGGCCATTGATGGACCGATGGTCATGAAGGTCGAGCCTTCGGGCACGTGGGTCTGAATCCAGGAACCGGTCTCACGCCCGCCTGGTACGCCACCAGTGCCAGCCAGAAAGGTAACGGCCTCTTTGGGAGAAATCATCGACCAGCTGGTCAGGAACAGCGAGCAACAGATCAAACCGGTAAGAATAAGACCGATGGTGAACGGAGCAATGTTTCGTTTGCCAACGGTCACTGGCTGTTGCGGCCAGAATACCAGCGTTCGGGCTGCCAGCAATGCAACTGCGGGCGCAATGGGCAGCAGGTATTGAAAACCCTTGGTTGGCCAGAGCTGGAAAAAAACTACCGGGACGATAATCCAGGAAACCAGCAGTTTCTCGCGCCAGGAATTGGAGCGGCGCAGCAACCACAGACCGAGCAGCGCTGCAATCACAACCAGAAAACCAATCGCAGGCGTAACCTCTGTGGGATAAAAATCCCAGGTATGATTGGGGCGCCGGAACAATTGCCAGACAAGATACTGGCTCGTCTTGCGGTCACCACCACCTCCAGCCAGCATTACGGAAAGCGGAAAAGGAGAAATCACCAGGATCGTCGCTGCCAGCGACATGACAATATCGCGTATCCGGGTACGCACTTCCGGTGAAAGCGCCAGGAAGGTATATACCGACCCGACCAGGATGATACCGATCTCTTTGCTCAAAACAGTCAGGCCTAA
>CAIQIV010000814.1 GCA_903871905.1 uncultured Chloroflexota bacterium
CAGGCAGGACATCCGGATAGGGTGAAACCAGACTCATAAACCCCCTGTGTGACTGTTGTCCCTGCATGGGTGTCATGCTATATTTTTGGAGACAGTGGGTATTCTCGGGTTTGTTGGAGTGGTGCAGCTTTGAACCATTGAAACGCAGCTCCAAAGAACTGCGAATGAACCCATTCTGCGCAGTACAGCTCGGTAGGGAAAATACAGCATGGAAATCCTGGTAGCCGATCATCATCCGCAAGCCCTATGGGTGCTCAAGACGACACTCCCAGAAAGATCGGGTTTCAAGATAGCTGGCGAGGCAACCGATGCAGGCAGCCTGCTGGCTCTGGCGGCGGAGGTTTCCCCAGACCTGGTGTTGGTAGACAGCGATCTGCCGGGCATGCCGATTGAGGAGCTGATTGCTGCGCTGCATGAGCAGCAGCCCGGCCCGATCGTGATGGTGATGAGCTGCAAGCCTGAAAGTGGGAGAAAGCTGCTCAAGGCTGGCGCGGATGCCTTTGTCAGCAAGGGGGATGAGCCGGAATGGCTGCTGGAAACCCTGGAGAAATTCGAAAAAGAAACAAGACGCAAAAGAAGTAATGGAAGACCGATCACTGCAAAAGGAGAGTAAGGCCATGACTGTTGAGGCGACCAAGAAAAAGTTCACTTTTCCATCCGCATTTACTATTCTATTCCTTTTGTTGGTTGTGATAGCTGCGGCTACCTGGATTGTCCCTGCTGGTTCGTATGATTACGATGAAAACGGGGCGCCCATCCCGGGCACGTACCATGCGGTGGACCCCAACCCGCAAAAGCTGCTGGCCAGCGCCCTCAAAGGCCCGATCAACGGCATGTATGGCATCCAGGGGGAGGATGGCAGCGTCGATGTGTGGAACTCTGGTGAGCTGTTTGGCGCCATCGACGTGGCCATGTTCGTGCTGATCATCGGCGGCTTCCTGGGGGTGACGATGAAGACCGGGGCGATCAACGCCGGGATCGCATGGGTGGTGGTCACGCTGAAGGGCAAAGAGAAATGGATGTTCCCCATCCTGATGACCATCTTCGCCATCGGCGGCACCTCTTACGGCATGGCAGAGGAGACGCTGGCCTTCTATGCGTTAATCATCACGGTAATGCTGGCGGCGGGTTATGACGGGCTTAGCGCCGGCGCCCTGATCTTGCTCGGAGCCGGGATCGGCGTGATTGGATCCACGGTGAACCCCTTTGCTACCGGCATTGCCTCAGGCTTTGCAGGGTCGACCATCAGCGAAGGCCTGATTGGGCGGTTGGTGATCCTGATCGTTGGTGCGGTCATAGGCATTATTTTTGTTGTACGCTACGCTGAGCGGGTGAAGAAGGATCCCACCAAGTCGCTGATCTACGATCAAAAGGAAGCCAACGAGAAACAGTTCCTGTCCGGCGGCGGCTCGGATTTTGGTGAGTTTACCGGGCGGCACAAGGTGATCCTGTTCCTGTTTTTCCTGGCCTTTGTGGTCATGGTATACGGTGTTATCCCCTGGGAAGACCTGGGGCTTCCGATCCCAACCTGGTGGTGGTGGTTCCCGGAGATGACGTCCAATTTCCTGTTCTTTGGCATCCTGATCGGGATCATTGGCCGGCTGCCGGAGAAAGAGCTGGTGAGTACCTTTGTGGATGGCGCCCGGGATATGCTGGGCGTGGCGCTGATCATCGGCCTGGCGCGTGGCATCACGGTGGTGATGAACAACGGGCTGATCACCGATACTGTGTTGTATTGGGCGGAGCAGGCGGTGGCTGGCCTGAGCAGCGTGGCTTTTATCATCGTGACCTACCTGTTGTACCTGCCGCTGTCGTTCCTGATCCCCTCGTCCTCCGGGCTGGCGACGGTCTCGATGCCGATCATGGCCCCGCTGGGGCAGTTTGCAGGGGTACACAGCTACCTGATTGTCACTGCTTACCAGACCGCCAATGGCCTGGTGAACCTGGTTACTCCTACCTCGGCGGTAGTGATGGGCGGCCTGGCCATTGCCCGGGTGGGGTATGGTGTGTGGCTGCGCTTTGTCTGGCCGCTGCTGGTGATGCTGATGGTGCTCACCATCCTGGTGCTGGCGGCAGGCGTGTTGATCTAGGGGCAAGGCAGGGTGCCACATTCTTGGGTGGAGCAAGACCTTGCCGTATTGGTAGAAGCAGTGAAGTCTGGCTGCTTGCGAATCGGGCTTGAGGAGTAAAATCAATACGTGGTATCTGCACCCGGTTAATTTTTTTTTAATCCAAAAAGGAGATTTTGACATGGCGTTCAATTTACGCAACCGTAACTTTCTGAAGGAGCTGGATTTTACCCCGGAGGAGCTCAAGTTCCTGCTCAAGCTGTCTGCCGACCTCAAAGCAGCCAAGTACGGCGGTTATGAGCAGCAGAGGCTGAAGGGCAAGAATATTGCCCTGATTTTTGAAAAGACCTCCACCCGCACGCGCTGCGC
>CAIQIV010000815.1 GCA_903871905.1 uncultured Chloroflexota bacterium
ATTGCCCAGATCCTGTTATGCCTCTCGCTGGTGGGATATTCTTACCTGAAAAAACTGCCGCCGGCAGGACGCCGGGATGAGTTGTTGGGTTTTGACCGGGCGTTTTTGTGGAATGTGCTCAAAACCTCCATGCCGGTGATGGCGAACGAGGTTTTATGGTCTTTTGGCATCACGATGTATGCTGCGATTTATGCTCACATCAATACAGAAGCGATTGCAGCAGTTAATATAAATAGCTCGATTGAGAACCTGGCCTTTGTAGTTTTTATGGGCATCACCGACGCGACTGCCATCATGGTGGGCAACCGGATTGGGGCTGGCGAGGAACAAAAAGCGATCGCTTATGGAAAACGATCTCTGGTTTTGACCATCGCAGGATCGATCATCCTGGGGATTATTGCGATCTTTATGAGAGAAGCCATCCTGAGCGTTTACAAGGTGTCGGCGGAAACCTACCATAACGCGCTCAACCTGATCCTGGTATTTGCGGCAACCCTGTGGCTGAAGGCCTCAAATATGATGTTGATTGTTGGAGTCCTTCGCAGTGGTGGTGATACACGCTTCTGCTTCCTGATGGACGGTTTTGGCGTATGGCTGGTTGGCGTCCCACTGGCTTATGCCGGCGCATTTGTTTTCAACCTGCCGGTTTACTGGGTTTATCTATTGGTTGCCAGCGAGGAACTGTTCAAGTTTGCGCTCAGCCTGTGGCGTTTTTCTTCGCGCCGGTGGCTGCGCAACCTGACCACGATTGCAGCCTGACGACGGCAGGTATACGCTAACCCTGAATGCTTGAATAAAATCCAACGGTGAAAGATCCCGTTGGGTTATAATACTGAACATGCTCTCCGGTTTGCTTGCCGAAAATGCCGGGAGGCGACACAAGCCAGAAGGATTTTTGAATCAATGGAAATGAATAAAGGTATCACCCTCTTGGGATTGGGACCGGGCAGCCCGGACCTGCTAACCTGCCAGGCCCGAGAGTGGCTGCAGGGGATCAGCGAGATTTATTTACGCACCAGCCAGCATCCAACCGTCCAGGGTTTTCCACCCGGCTTGAAGGTGTTTTCTTTTGACGAATACTATGCAAAGGGGAAGGATTTTGGAGAGGTTTACGAACAGATCATCCAGCGGGTGCTGGAACTGGGGCAAAGAGCGCAAGGTGTGACCTACGCAGTTCCCGGGCATACCATGATCGCTGAGACAACAGGCCCGGAGATCATCAAGCGCGCCCGCGAGCAGGGTATCCCGGTGAGAGTCATCGAAGGCCTGAGCTTTTTGGAGCCTGTTTTCAGCCTGCTGGGACTGGACCCATTTCCGCACCTGGCGCTGGTCGACGCGCTTGAACTGTCAGCAAGGCACCATCCTTCATTCCCGCCGTCTGCCCCGGCCCTGGTGGCGCAAATATATTCGCCTCAGGTGGCTTCCGAGGTGAAGCTGACACTTATGGCAGTGTACCCAGATGAGCATCCGGTGAAATTGATCCATGGGGCGGGCACTGACCAGGCGCTGGTTGAAAACATCAAACTCTATGAACTTGATCGCAGCAGGCACACCGGGCTGCTGACGGTGCTTTTCCTGCCGCCATTGGATAAAGAGTCGGCTTTTGAAGAATTCCAGGAAGTGATTGCACACCTGCGAGCGCCGGACGGATGCCCCTGGGATAAGGAGCAGACGCATCTATCCCTGCGAACGAATTTGATAGAAGAAGCCTACGAGCTACTGGCAGCCCTGGATGCAGAAGACCTGGCGGCGATGTGCGAGGAATTTGGCGATCTGCTGCTGCAAATTGTCCTGCATGCCCAGATTGCGGTAGAAGATGGCGAGTTCGGGATGACCGACATCCTGAGAGGGATCAATACCAAGATCGTCCGGCGCCATCCGCACGTCTTTGGCGATGTAAAGCTGCGGGATATGAATCACCTGC
>CAIQIV010000816.1 GCA_903871905.1 uncultured Chloroflexota bacterium
GTCTGCAGGTGCTTGGGGCCGGACGAATCGGCGGTGATGTAAGGCAGGTTAATCTCCGTCTCCATCACGCTGGAAAGCTCGATCTTGGCCTTCTCAGCCGCCTCGCGCAGGCGCTGCAGGGCCTGGCGGTCGCTGCGCAGGTCAACGCCCTGCTCACGCTTGAATTCGTCTGCCACCCAGTTGACGATCGCCTGGTCCCAGTCGTCGCCGCCCAGGTGCGTGTCGCCGTTGGTCGCCCGCACCTCGATCACGCCATCTCCCACGTCCAGCACGCTCACATCGAAGGTGCCGCCTCCCAGGTCAAAGACCAGGATGGTCTCGTTGGTCTTCTTGTCCAGGCCGTACGCCAGCGCAGCCGCGGTCGGCTCATTGATAATGCGCAGAACTTCGAGGCCGGCGATCTTCCCGGCATCCTTGGTGGCCTGGCGCTGGCTGTCATTGAAATAGGCCGGCACCGTGATCACTGCCTTGGTCACCGGCTCGCCCAGGTAGGCCTCTGCGTCAGCTTTCAGCTTGCCCAGGATCATCGCCGAGATCTCCTGCGGGCTGTATTCACGTCCAGTCTGTGGGATGCGCACCCGGGCATCGCCAGCCGGCCCCTGGCTCACCTGGAAGGGGACCATGCGCCGCTCGGACTCTACCTCATCGTAACGGCGGCCCATGAAGCGTTTGATCGAAAACACCGTGTTCTCCGGGTTGACCACTGCCTGGCGCTTGGCCGTCTGCCCCACCAGGCGCTCCCCGTTCTTGTTAAAACCGACTACCGATGGCAGCAGGCGCGAGCCTTCCGCCGTGGTGATCACCAGCGGATCGCCGGCTTCCATCACTGCTACCACGCTGTTGGTGGTTCCAAGGTCAATACCAATAATCTTAGCCATTTTCTGTTCCTCTCTGTACAAATAATTCCTGATACGGATGATTTGCTTGTAAGGATACCCGGCAAACGCAAGAAATCCGTTAACACCCGGTAAGAGCAATATCAACATTTTTAGCGGAAAATACGCCTTCATGCAGGCATGTCGAAACCAGGATAAAGACCCCAATCCTTAAGCGATCCAGATGCATGTTAAAACTTTAAAGTAAGCTACACGCCGGACTCCCGGGCGCCGATTCGACCGCATATCTGGATGACTCCCCACCCTTACCCCTATATGTGGGTACCCGCTATCTGCTTTTCAAGCTGGCATGTCTCTTGCACGCGCGATTTCACCTTTACATTGGTCAACCTTAAAGTATTCGATTCTTTTAGACGCGCGTAGGTTTTTCGTATTGCATACTTTCAACGAATCCTGCTAGAATCCACGGCATCGGCGACAGTGAACTGGATTTCAGGGGGTCGAGACGGGATCTCTGCTATACAGCTTTGAGATGCCATAACAAGCGGTGTGTTTGGTCTGCCTGCACGTGTTGGACGGTGACGGGTTGGTATTTTGTTGATCTTTTCAGATGACAGGAGGTTCTTCCATGAAAGCTGAACAAGCCTGGAGGGCCGCGGTTGGACAACTGCAGATGGAAATGCCCAAGGCATCCTTTAACACCTGGGTGCGCGGCGCTGAGTTCCTCACCTACGAGGATGGAAGTTTTGTCATTGGCGTTCCCAATGCCTATGCCCGCGACTGGCTGCACAGCCGGCTGCAGAGCACCGTCACGCGTTTATTAACCGGGATCATGAACCGCACGGTAGAGGTCAACTTCATCGTCTGGCAAAACCCGGCCGATGGCTCCGAGCAGAGCGAAGTCGAAGCAGATGAGCCTCAGCCAATCCAGGACGAAACCGTCCCCAGCCTTACCCTGCATCCCCGTTACACGTTTGAGAACTTTGTGGTTGGAGCCAGCAACCGCCTGGCGCACGCCGCCTCAATGGCCGTGGCTGATAAGCCCGCCCATGCCTACAACCCGCTCTTCCTGTACGGTGGGGTGGGGATGGGCAAAACGCACCTGCTGCACGCCATTGGCAATCACTGTGCCCGCCGCGGCGCCCAGGTGCTGTACGTTTCATCTGAAGAGTTTACCAATGACCTGATTAATGCCATCCGCGGCCACACCACCCAGGCATTTCGGGAAAAGTACCGCCGCATTGATGTGCTGTTGATCGACGATATCCAGTTTATCGCCGGCAAGGAATCGACCCAGGAGGAGTTTTTCCACACCTTCAACACCCTGCACGGCCAGGACAAGCAGATTGTCATCTCATCGGATCGCCCCCCAAAAGCCATGGTGACCCTGGAAGAGCGGCTGCGCTCGCGCTTTGAATGGGGCCTGACCGCTGACATCCAGCCCCCCGACTTTGAGACGCGCATGGCCATTCTGCGCTCAAAAGCCGACCGCGCCGGTTACCGCATCCCGGATGACATCACGGAGAACATCGCCCGCCGCGTGCAGTCCAACATCCGCGAGTTGGAAGGCGCATTGACCCGGGTGGTGGCTTTTGCCGACCTCAGCGGCCTGCCTCTCAATGCACAGTTAGTTAACACGGCCTTGGCCGACCTGCTCCCGCATCGCGGCGAAGTGCGGCCCGAGGAGATCATGCGCCGGGTGGCAGAGACTTTTGGGGTGAGCGTGGACAGCCTGCTGGGACGCGACCGCTCGCGCGAGGTGGTCCTGCCGCGCCAGATCGTCATGTACCTGCTGCGCGAAGAAGGAAAATTTTCCCTGCCGCAGATCGGGGAAGTGCTGGGTGGGCGCGACCATACCACCGTGCTCTACGGCTGCGAGAAGGTGTCGGACATGCTGGAAACCGACGACCGCCTGCGCCGCCAGGTGTTGGGGATTAAGGAGAAATTGTTCGGCACAGGCCAGCCCGTTATCTCACGCGCCGCCTGACTGCCGGGCTATTTTCTTCTCAAGAAATTTTCCCAAAACAGGCGCATCCCGCGCGAGACGCGCGCCCAGGGGATAATGTGGATTTCCTCCTGGCTCTGCGGCTCAGGCCAGGGATCCTGGTCAAACATCTTCCGCACGATATAACGCCCGACGATCAGCAGGGTAGCCAGCACCGGGGCGGCAATGACCAGGCCGATCAGTCCCAGCCAGTTGAAGGCAATAATGGCTGCCACCAGGATGGCTGCCGGAGGAATCCCCAGCGACTCGCCCATCAGGCGCGGGACAACGATGTTATCCATGATCTGGTCGGCAACAATGACCAGGGCAATGACCAGGGCAGTATATTTCCAGGGCTCCATGGCATAGTAATTGGAAGCCTGGAAAAATGCCACCAATGCCGTCACCAGGTTGCTGGTAAATGCCCCGATATAGGGCAGCAGGCGGGCGATCCCCGCCAGGATGGCGATCGCTACCGCATAGCGCACCCCTAATATCGTCATCAGCAGCGTATAATAGACCACCACGATGATAATAATCACCATCTGGCCGCGCAGGAAGGCATTCCACACCCGCTCCAGCTCATGAGCCAGGCGCTTCAGGTCCTCGCTGTATCCCGGTATCTCCAGCCTGGCAATCGAGGTCTTCCCCCTATCTGCCAGCAGGTAATAAGAAACCAGCACCACAAAGACAATCCACCCCAGGGAGGTAGCTGCCCCCGACGCCACAACACTGATGCCCGAGCCCACCCGCCCAAACATGGGCTGCACAGCTCCCAGCACCTGCTCAGCCGTCGCAATCAGGTCCTGGTTTTTCATGTCCAGGCGCAGGGGACCAAAGACAAATTCCTGGGTGGATAAACGGTCGAGCAGCCCGGGTAGATTGGCGGTGAAGTCCTGGACCAAAGTGTACAGGCTCTGGACCTGCTGGATAATCTCATAGCCAGCCAGCAAGATCAGGATCACCAGCACCACCAGCACTACCAGGTAGATCAGGTTGACGGCGCCGCGCCAGGTGAGTTTTGCTTTTTCGTTCAAGCGCGAGGCCAATGGCTGCAGCAAATAGGCCACGATAAAGGCCAGCAGCAGCGGGCCTATGAGTTGCCGGAACTCGTAGACCAGGGCGATGAAGATCGCCACCACGGTGAGCCCGACCACCATCTTGGTGGTCGAGCTCCATTTCGGCGAATTCGAAACCGGTGGTTGAGCCTGGATGCTCAACGCGCGTTAAAGGATAAACGAAAGTACGACCAATACCACCAGCAAGCTGCCGGCAATGACGCCGATCCGGCGCAGGTCGCTGGCCACGTAGGAATAATCCGGGCCGGCATCCCGTTCTGCCGTGCGGACACTCCTGCCGCTGATGGCTGCGCTCTCCACCGCCGGGCTTGGGCTGAGCAGCGTCTCTTTGGAAACCTGCCGTTTGTTCTTCTTTGCCATTTCTCTAACTCCTCAACAAAATAAATTCAGCTAATTGCTGCTGCTCTGCAAGCGCGCGGTCACAACAATTCGCTGGGTATCAACCAGGTAAGGGTAGCAGGAGACCAGGGTAACCACAGGCTGTCCCGTGGAAGCCATGACCTCCACATTGGTCGGCGCAACGATCTGCGTTTGTTCAACAACATACGTATACGCCCGCTGGTTCGTGTACAGGACAACCGGATCGCCAGGTTTCAACTGGTCCAGGTTGCGAAAGATCTCACCAAAAATGTCATTGTGGGCCGAAAGCACCACATTCCCTTTTTGCCCGGGATCCGCCGTCCCGGCGTGCTGCCCGATGCCCTTTTTAAGCTGCTCCCAGCCATCGCCCTGGACCACCGGCGCATCCACGCTGATCCCCGGGATCTGCAGGCGGATGGCCTGTTCTGGCCCCGGCGTGGGGATCGGTACATCAACCACATAAGATTGGACCAGCGGGCGCAGGTGTTCTGGGATCTCGGCGTCATTGAAGCGCGAGCCGCCTGGCGAGTTGGGCGGCGTATGACCGGAGGGCAGGACCACCGCCATGATCAAGGGCGTGGAGGTCATGGTAGGCTGCTGCTCCAGGGCAACCACCACATTCCGGTTCAGCTCACGCATTAATGTCAGGCCGTTGAACAGGATGAACAGGAAACCGATCACCGCGGCGACCTCAACCACCAGCAGGAACCCATCCAACACCCGCCGGCTGCGCCGCCGCCGGGCATAGGGAACGGCGCTCGCCTGTGCATCTTCCCCGGTGTGCCAGTTCTCGATAGTCTCCGGCTGTTCATCCGGAGCGACCAGGATCACCCTGCCGCTCTGGCGGAACTGCTCCAGGCGCTCCTGGCGGGCGGCCCGGCGCTTTTCAACCAGCAGCCAGCGCAGTTCCTCAACCGAAAGGTCTCGTGGATCCTTCTTTGCCATGATCAGCCATTATACCCGATCTCCCCGCTGGCAATGCCAACCAACAGGATGCCCTGGCTCCCTCAGACCGCAGGCTCTACCCTTTTCCCCTGGAACCCCAGCTCAGGCCCGGGATCAGCATGGGGGTGCGGGCACGGTAGAGCGCATACGCCTCGCCAAAATCCGCCAGCAGCTTCTTCTCTTCAAACCAGGCGCCAATCACCAGGTAAATGGTCACCCCCAGGTACAGCGCCAGCGTGTTACGGGTCATCACCGGCGAGCACCAGATGAAGAGCAAGCCAGCAGAATACAACGGGTGACGCACCCAACGGTACAGGCCGTGCGTCACCAGCCGGTCTGCTGCCTGGCTCTCCGGGTTGAAAAACTGCGCCAATCCCAGGAAAGACCAGGCTCCAGTCTGCAGCACGCCAATGCCCAGGGCCAACAGCGCCAGCATCTGCAATGCCAGCAGCGCCGCGGCCCAGGGAAAAGGGACTGCGTACAGGGCGCCGTCCGGCAGCCAGGCCGCCAGGGCCAGCACCGGCAGCAGCGCAACAAACGCCAGGATGTTATACACCAGGCGGTAGCTGCGTACTGCCCAGCCGCCCAGCCATGCCTGCACCTGGCGCTTGACGGCATGCGATGCCAGCAAGGAATGCGCCACTCCGTAAACCAACATGGCGGCCAGGATCAACCAGGGCGCCAGCCACTCTCTCCCGGACAATTAATCCATCTCCTTCGGCCGATAGAGGTGCACCAGGTCACCCAACTCTTCATCCGCCCCCTCCAGCCTCCCCACCAGCTCTGCCCAGGTGTCGATCTTCAAGCTGACAACCGCCAGCGCCGCCGTTGGCAGCGCCTCAGCCTCCCCGGTCAGGTCGAGCAGCAGTTCCTCCAGGCCCGGGTTGTGCCCCACCACCATCACCCGCTGGAATCCCTCATCCAGCCCGGAAAGGACGTCGAGATAGGCCTCGGGGGCCGCGGCGTAGAGATCGCTGTTTTTCAAAATTTCCCCTTCATAATGACAGGCTTCCGCTGCCAGCGCAGCAGTCTTCACGGCACGCTTTGCGCTGGAGCTGATGATCAGATCAGGGGTCAGATCTTCCTGATAGATGACCTGGCCCATGCGCGGCGCGTCGTTTTTGCCGCGCTCATTGAGTGGGCGATCGTGATCTGCAATCGTATCGTCTTTCCAGCTTGACTTGGCGTGTCTCAAGATCATCAGGGTCTTCATCGTCCATGCCTCCAGACAAAACACAGACCTGTGGCAAGGTCCCGGCAGCAAGCGAGATTTGCACCCAGGTTTCTCTTCAAAATGGATTCAAGTTTATCAAAGATCAACCGATAATGGATTAGAGGTATTTTAAGTCATGCTTGTCACCTCACCATCGTCCGCCTACCAGGCATCTGTCATCTATACGCCTGCATTGGCCCCGGCGGCCTCCAGCGCTGCCGCATCCGGGAGCCAATCCAGGCAGGCAGGCGCGCCTGGCGGAAAAACGCCCGGTCTGGAGGCAAGCGCCTCAGTAGAAATATCCCCTGAAGCCCGCCAGAAATCCCAGGAAGCGAACGAAAATAAAACCGGCCTGCCCGGGCAGCAAGAGCTGACCGAAACCCAGGAAAAACAGGTGCGTGAGTTAAAGAGTACAGACCAGAAGGTGCGCGCCCACGAGCAAGCCCATCTTTCAGCCGCCGGCGGGCTGGCGCGCAGCGGCGCCAGCTTCTCCTATGAAACCGGCCCGGATGGCAAGCGCTATGCCGTGGGCGGCGAGGTCAACATTGACACCAGCCCGGTGCCTGATGACCCGGAAGCCACCATTGCCAAGGCCAACCGTATTCGCGCCGCTGCCCTGGCGCCCGCCGATCCCTCCCCCCAGGACCACCAGGTGGCCGCCGCCGCAACCAAGATGGCCATGCAGGCCCGCTCTGAGCTGGCGGCTACCAATACCGGCAGCGGTGGTCAAAGCCAGGCCGCCACTGGTACCAAAGTCAACTTCCAGATCTAATTTTCAACCGGGGCGATAGGCCGGCGTTTCCACCAGCTGCTCCCCATTTTTTACCTGGTAATACGGCAGCCAGGCGATGCCAAACATTTCCAGGCGCACATCCTTCCGCTGCGCCGCCTGGGTGATTTCCGTTTCCTGGCTGGCGATATTGCCCCAACGCCGGTTGATGTCAGCCAGCATTTTTGCCCGCTCATCTTCCAGGCCGGCAATCTGTCGCCTGACATCCTCCAGCGCGGCACGCGAGGTCTTGAGATCGCCTTCCGCCTGATCCACCTTGCGCTGCTTGGCCATGGCTGACTTGATACGCGTGGTGCGGCCGCGCCCGGCAAACAGGCTCATCACCGTGTTGACATTGGCATCCCAGGCCTCCCCCTTGCGGTTTTCCAGGTCCGCCTGGTCCGCTTCAAGATCCCGTTCCAGGCGCGCTCGCTTCTGGTCCAGTGCCTTAAACTGTTTTTGAAATGCTGCCTCCGCCTTTTCCACCTCCGCATCCCGCTTCTGGCGGGCGGCCTCACTGCACAGGCGGCGGAATTCCGCCGCTGAGACCTGGGGGCCGGCATACACCCCTAAGGTCTCGTTGCAGCGCACCCGGGCCACTCCAGACTGGTAAGCCCAGTCCAGGAAGTCTTTTTTCAAAGCAGCCAGCGCCTTGCCATCACTCAGCGGCGGCTGCAGATCCGCAAACCCAGCGCCATCAACCGGGATCTTCTCCAGCTGGCTGATGTCCAGCGGCGGCGCCTGGAGCTGTTCCCAGCGCAGCCTCGCCGCCCGATCCAGGTCAGGAGCCAGGACCGAAAACGCCTGCTCATAATCCAGGTTGTATTTGCGGTTTAAAAACCCAATGCTCGCCTGGGCAAGCAGGGCCGGGTGATAAGTAATTCCCGCAATGAGCGGGCCCGGCTGGGCAGGCCCGCTGGCCAAGGCTGCAGCCTGAGGTCCAACCTCTGCCTGGGCCTGGCCTTCCGAGATGACCAATGGAAAGAAATATTCTTCAACGCCTGGCGGGCGCGCCGGGCGCACCGCCGGCGCGGCGGCCAGGGCCTCCGGCAGAACTTCAGGCTCTTTCGCTTCTACCGGCAGAGCAGGCAGGGAGCTGGCATTTTCTGGAAGGGCGTTTGCCAGGCGGTTCAGCGCCGGGATCTGGGCGCGCGTCAGGGGACCAGCCAGGTAGTTCATCGCCCAGCGCGTCTGGAACAGCAGTGGGCCTGCAGCATGAACGTTATTCAGCAGGAACACCCGCTTCCCCAGCGACGAAAGCAGCCGGTCAAGCTGGCCGCGATCGGTCCCGCCAGCCATTGCCGATTCCAGCCCATCCAGCAGGCGCTGCTTATCCTGGTCGGTCTGCAGCTTGCCGATAAACCAGCTGCCCGCGTTGGACAGCGCCTTGTAATCCAGGTCAACCGGGTTCTGCGTGACCAGCACCAGCCCCAGGCCAAAGGCGCGCGCCTGTTTCAACAAACGCAGCATGGGCTGCTTGGAAGGAGGGTTGGACACCGGCGGCAGATAGCCGGCAATCTCATCAAAGTAAATCAAAGCCCGCAGTTCCGGCGTGCCGGACAGGGAGCGCATCCAGGCGTCAACAGCCGAGAATAACAGGGTGACAAAGAACATGCGCTCCGCGTCTTGCAAATGGGCAATATAGAAAATGCTGTGCCGTGGGCGTCCGTCTGGCGTATACAGCAGATCCTGGATCACCAGCGGCTGGCCCTCAATCCAGGACTGGAAGGCGGGCGCGGCCAGGATGTTGTTGAGGGACATCGCCAGCCCAAAGCGGTCCTTTTCAGGGAAGAAGGTGTTGACCTCAAAAACACCCAATTTTTTAAAGGGCGGGGTCTGCGTCTGCAGGATCAGGGTCTCCAGGTCCAGGTCACGCCCATTCTTCCACGCCTCCTCAAAGATGTTGGCCAGCAGGATGTGCTCACGCGAGCGAACCGGATCTACATTCAGGATCCCCACCAGCCCCAGCAGGGCGGTGACCGTGCCCGAGATCTGCTCACGCAGCACTTCGCGGTTCTCCTCCCAGGGCACGCCGGGCGCCTTGAGCGAGGCCAGGATGCTGACCGGCAGCCCGGCGTCCGAGCCTGGGGTAAAGACCGCAAATTGAGCAGATTCCTTGAGCACGGAGATCTGTTCCACATCTATCTCCCACTGGGCCAGGCCGGTTTTCCAGGCCTCCGATGCCTCCTCTGCGGCCTGGTCCAGCGTCTTTCCCGCACGGCGCGCCTGGTCCGGGTTAACCCAGGGTTTGAAATCTGCCGGAAGCAGGGCCGGGAAATGCAGCAGGGTATTGGTAATATCTCCCTTAGGATCGATCAGGATCGCCGGGAGGTGGTTTGAAGCTGCCTCCTCCAGCAGGTCAATGCATAACCCGGTCTTGCCCGACCCGGTCATGCCCACCACCACGGCATGGGTGGTCAGGTCATCCATGGAATACAACAGCGGGCTTTGCCCGGCTTGCCCGGTATGGGCATCTACCAACCGTCCCAGGTAAAACTTTCCCGGTTCACGCTCCATTTTCTGCAACCTCCAATTCCACCGGTGGCTATATAAACACATCGATTATAGCAAGAATCTGCTTGAATTTTCGAGTTTATGCCCTGGAAGAGCCTTCAGGTGGGGTACAATGGTTCCAATACTCCCTTACTGGAATCGAGCATGCCCTCTCAACGCACCTCTCTCACCCGCGGTTACACCATTGCACTGATCAGTGCTGCCATCCTCTCCACCACCGCCATCTTTATCCGCTATCTCACGCAGACTTTCCACATGCCTCCTCTGGTGCTGGCATTCTGGCGTGACACCTTCGTGGTGCTCACCCTGCTGCCTATCCTGCTGATCTTTCACCGCCCCTGGCTGTCTATTCGACGCGCTCACCTGTTCTACCTGCTGGCCTATGGACTGGTGCTGGCAGTATTCAACTCCTTATGGACCCTGTCCGTTTCACTCAACGGCGCTGCCGTATCCACCGTCCTGGCGTACTGCTCGGCTGGCTTCACCGCCCTGTTAGGCTGGTGGTTCCTGAATGAAAGCCTGAACTGGGCCAAGCTGGTGGCAATTGTGCTCACCATAGGCGGCTGCGTGCTGGTATCGGATGCGCTGGACCCCAATGCCTGGATCAACAACCTGGTTGGCATCCTCACTGGCATTTTGTCTGGCCTGTTATACGCCATTTACAGCCTGATGGGCCGCTCCGCTTCGCAGCGGGGATTGAACCCATGGACAACCCTGCTCTTTACCTTTGGGTTTGCTGCCATCTTCTTGCTGCTGGTCAACTTTCTCCCCACCGGTCTGCTGCCCGGTACAGCCAGCACACCAGCTGACTTCCTCTGGCTGGGTGACTCCCTGGCCGGGTGGAGCGTTTTATTTGCCCTGGCTGCTGGGCCAACCGTGCTGGGCTTCGGGTTGTACAATGTCAGCCTGGGTTACCTGCCATCCAGCGTCGCGAACCTGATTCTCACGCTGGAACCGGCTTTTACCGCGGCGATCGCCTATTTTTTACTTGGCGAGCGCCTGAGCGGCACTCAGATCTTTGGCAGCCTGATGATCGTGTCCGGGGTGGTTTTCCTGAGAATTTACGAAGGGCGCACTGCCGGCCAGGATGCCTCCAGCCAGGCTGCCAGCCTCCCGGCTCCGGGCATCGAATAAGATTCTATTCTCTGGCAAGAAAAAATTGTGTTAGACTTGTAGCCGCCTGATTTCAAGCGTAATTATTCATAGAAGGAAGTAAAAAATGTCCCCCGTCCGTGATACTTATCCAGTTGAGATTGCCGGGTTACACCGGGAGTTGCCGCTCTTCGAGGTAGCCCCAGGTCTGCGCATCGCTGTGCTGAACATCCTGGGAGATTATGAGCTGACCCAGGCCTGCGCCAAAGCCCTGGCCGAGAAACTGCTGGCTGTGGATTATGACATTTTGGTGACCGCCGAGGCAAAATCCATCCCCCTGGCGCATGCCCTGGCAGTCGAAACCCAAAAGCCGTATGTCGTCCTGCGCAAAGTGTACAAGCCCTACATGGGCGTCGCCCTCTCCGCTGAGACGCTCTCCATCACCACCGGGCAGCCACAGATGCTATACCTGGATGAGAAGGATCACACCCTGGTGAACGGCAAGAAGGTGGTGCTGCTCGATGATGTCATCAGCACCGGCTCCACCCTGCAGGGGATGCGCCTGGTCATGGAAAAAGCCCGCGCCCAGGTGGTGCAGGAGTGCGGCATCTTCACCGAGGGCGAGCGCGCCCAGTGGCGCCACATCCTTGCCCTGGGGCACCTGCCGCTGTTTACCGGCTGACCAGCTCTGGCAGCGCGATCACCGCAATCGGCCGGCCGCGCAGTTGGGTTAAAAAGACGACGCGCTCCTGGTCGCCCGAACAATGCAGGTCGTGCGCCACCTGGTCCGGGTCCAGAGGTGAGCCGCGTTTTTTGATCACCACTCGCCCTACCCGGCGCTCACGCAGGGCTGACCGCAGCCGCTTCAGGCTGAACGGGAACCAGGCCTCCACGGGCCAGGCGCGGCAGAAGGGTGTGGGGGTCCAGTGATCGGCTGTCAGGTAGGCAATGTCCTCATCTAACTGCGCCGCACCCAACTGCGCCGCCAGCAGCTGCACCAGGCCGGCGCGCAGCACAGCTGCATCCGGCTCTAAGAGAATCGCCCGCGGTTGGTCCACTTCGACCAGCCGCGTTTTCATTTCCACATCCGGCTCCCCGCACAGCGTGACTCCCTGCGGCAGCAAGGTGGCCCGGCGGGAGGCGCTCTTCAGCCCGCCAAACCACAGCGCCGCCTCCTTCAGTTCCCCAGCAACCGAGATAAACTCCACCTCTGCCGCATAGCCCGCCAACTCATCCAGTTGAACACCGGGCGAAATTTTTACCCCCAGTTCCGGGCAGAGCCGCAGCCAGGGAAGCAGCACCTCCAGCGGCGGCTGGTACGCACGGACAGAGTGCACCCGGCGGTGCTCAACCCGGCGCGCCGGGTCAAAAAACATCCCGCTCCACACCGGCACAGAAAATGGCAGCGGACTACGCAGGTCAGCCCGGATGAAGCGTAGGGGGCGGCCAGGCAGGAGGCTTTGCTGGTTTGCCCGCGCCAACGCCAGGCGCAGCGGGTCCAGGTCAACCCCCACAACATCCTTGCTTTCACCCAGCGCCAGCAGATCACCGCCAATCGAGCAGCCCAGGTCAAACACCTGCCCAAAACTCCGGTAGCGAGCGGCGCGGTAGCGGGCAACCGCGTACGCCGAAGCCTGCTCCAACGCCTGGCGGGTGAAATACATACGATTCGCCTCAGGGAATTTAACCACCGCCTCCTGGCGCAAGATGGCCGTCTCCAGGGCAGCCCGAGCCAGTTCAGGCGGGTTTGAACGGCAGAAACGGCCGAACAACGCCAGGAAATCGACCTCGCGCGGGTGGAGACCGGCTGCTGTTTGCAGCAGTTCCTGCCCCGCAGGGCTTAGGAGAAGCCGGAGTGCGTGAATATCCACGCCACTATTTTACCTGGGGAACACCGCACGAAACAAAAGGTGGAAAAAATCAATCTCCCCGATCCCTCTGGCGCCTGCTCCACAAGAAAGGCCTGAGCAGAGCATAAAGTGGAAACAGCACGTCCGGCAGGCGTACCTCGTCCCAATCTCGGGGATCCTGCCACAGGTCCAACAGGTTATACCAGCGGTAGCGCCAATCCTTCTTCAGATTGAAGTTATAGAGCGAAACATGGAGTTTCTGCAGCCTGGGCCGCGCGGCGTGTGGATCAACCCTCAAAAGATCCTGCAGTGCAACCTGAACCAAGCCGCGAATCCGCCGGTCGGCTTTTTCAAACGCCCACACTTCACCCGGGACATCCAGACCATACAGCAGGTGAGCCAGAAAAATGCCCTGGGATACCGGGCGCTGTAGATTCCATTCCTCCGTACGCTGCAGCAGAAGCTGCCAGTGTTCCGGCGGCAGGCGGCGGAA
Organism: uncultured Chloroflexota bacterium; assembly: GCA_903871905.1. Classification (GTDB taxonomy): domain Bacteria; phylum Chloroflexota; class Anaerolineae; order Anaerolineales; family UBA4823; genus CAIQIV01. Next base: position 13,136 of record CAIQIV010000816.1, read on the forward strand.
GAGGTGTGTCACATCACAAAGCCACTTGAGCTGTGACCAATTGTGCTTGGAGGCGTGCAGGATCAGGTAGATGAGCAGGTCTTCCGGACCCAGCAAACCCACCTGCGCCCCGCCAATCTGCACCGTCTGCGTCCTGGCCAGGACCTGCGGCAGGCTGGAGTTTGGGAATAGATATGGATTATGGGACACCTTCCAGTGCAGTTCTACCCGCACTTGGTTGCTGGAGCGGAAGAACTCATAATGTGCGGAAATTCTCTCGAATTGTTCTCGCTGGCGCGGTGTCAATGGGGAGCGTGGAAAGTCCAGGACATATCCATTTTCCTGGAGGAGCTGGGTTGCCGCCTCCAGGTCCTTGGGGCTGACCATCAGATCCAGGTCTACTGAGAAACGCAAGGTCAGATCGGCAAAAATATACTCGGACAGGGAAGGTCCCTTAAAGGACACCATCTGGATCCCTCGGGTAGAAAAGGCATAAGCCAGGCGCGCCAGTTCACCGGAGAGAACCAAAGAGCGCAGGCGGTGCTGGTATACGGCAGCATGCAGCTCCTGGGTGACTGTTGCTGGCAGTCCTTTCAAGTTCTCACGTTTGAGTGCCTGGTAGACCATAGAAAGCACGCCATGCCGGTTCGCAAGCTGAACAAAGGCCGGCCAGTTCACCGTCTCAGCCATCAAGGCTTGGGCACTTTCCCGATCAGCCCTGGACAGCTGTGGTTTTGTCAGCAGGAGCAGCAGCCTGGTTTCGATGGGCAGCGCGCCAAAATCGAACAAATGTTCTATACTCTCCAATTCTCACCTTCCCGCACCTGGGCAGTCCATGCCTGCGCATATCGCCCACCCGATGCCATCAAAGCCGCGTGAGTTCCACTTTCTACAATATGGCCATCCGCCACCACATGGATCACATCGGCTTGCATCGCCGTGGTGAAACGATGCGTGATCAGGATCGCCGTCCTTCCCGCAGCGAGCGTGCGGAACCGCGCCAGCCAGTCCGCCTCAGCCCAGGTGTCCATGGCACTGGTCGGCTCATCCAATACCAGGATGGATGCCTGGCGCAAGAAGGCGCGCGCCAGCGCCACCCGCTGCCATTCGCCAACGCTCAGCTCTGAGCCGCCAAACCATTTTCCCATCAGCGTGCTGTAGCCCAGCGGCAGGCGGGAGATCGGCCCATCCGCCCCGGCAGCTGCCGCGGCCGTTTCAATCCTGTCCATCCCGGGAGATGAAGCCAGGTCGCTGTAAGCGATATTTTCTGCTGCCGTGGCATGATAATTGGTCGGCTCCTGGAACAGAATGCCGATCTGCCTCCGCAGGCCAGCCAGGGAAACCCTGCGCAGGTCCACACCATCCAGACAGATATGCCCTTCTGTTGGATCATAGAAACGGCACAAAAGCTTGATCAGGGTGCTTTTTCCAGCCCCATTCTCACCCACCAGGGCCACAATCTGGCCAGCCGCGACATTCAGGTCAAAATTCTGCAGAACGACGCGCTCGCTCTCAGGATAACGAAAAGAAACATTCTCAAAGCGCAGCCCCTGGCGAAGCGGCGCCGGGACCGGCACAGGATCAGGTGGGTCGACCACCTGTGGTGTGAGCGCCAGGAACTCAAACAGATCCTGCAAGAACAGGCTGTTCCGGTAGATCTGCCCGGCATTCTGGAGCAAAGAGCGCATCAGGTTTTGACCCTGGTTGAAAGCCTGGTAATACATGGCCAGGTCACCCAGGGAGATCAATCCCTGCCAGGTGCGCCAAATCATCCAGATCAATCCCAGGGACATAACCCCCAGGCCAATCAGGCTGGCTGCCAGCTCAGCGAAAGCCTGGCTGCGAGTCAGTTCCAACAGCTCCGTGCGCAGCTGCTTGCGCGTCTCCTGGAATAAACCCCGGAAGTAGTTCCCAAGCTCAAACAGGCGCAGCTCAGAGGCAGCCGTTCTCAACGTGAGCATCCAGTCAAAATAGCTGGCGCGACGAAATAGGGTCGTGCGCTCCTTCCGCCAGCGGTGATAATCCAGAGCATAGCGCGCCAGAACCCACAAGGCTGGCAGCGTTCCTAACACCAGGAGCAGCGGCAGCCAGGGGCCAAATGAGAAGAGGATCACAGCCATCGCCGCCAGGGTGAGGCTGTTCTGCACCAGCGCCCCGACGTTTTCCAACAATGCCGCCGGGCGCGTCAGCGCATCTACCCTTGCCCGGTGCAAGCGGTCATAATAGTCTGGTGAATCATAAAACGCCAGGTCCAGGCTGGTTGCCTGCTCATGGATTAACCCGCTCAGGTGATCCTGGATCAGCTCCGACTGCGCCATGCGCACCCAGCTGTTCATCCCACCCAACAGTTCTTGCAGGAAGATGATCATCACCATTAAAAAAACCAGGCCAATCGCCGGACGCAGGTTTTCCCAGGTCTTATCAGAGTTTCCGAGGGCTATCAGGGAGTTTACCAGGGCGCGGGTCAGGTATACACTGGTCACAGGCAGCAGGCCCTGCACAACCAACAACACTGCCCAGGCAATCGTCCAATAGTGTGCGGCCTTCCAGACCAGGGAAAAGGTGCGTGGCAGCAGTTCCCACTGTTCTTTGATACTTTCAAAGCGCACAGCCTGCTTCATTCGTCAAGGAGCCGCAAAAATAATCCTGCCTGACGTTCTAATCTCTACCTATCCTTGAAGTGAAGCCTGGCGCGGATCGCTCCACACATAAATGAGCTTTTCATGCTCCAGCTCACCCAGGAAATCGAGCACATCCTGCTGACATACACTGCGATCCACTTTAAATTGGACGGCCAGCAAGCTAACCAGATCATTCACGACCCAGGGCCGCGCCAGCAGATCCCAGATGTAACGGCCAATCTCGCTCATTCCATAATAACGCCCGCTATCCATGCTCAATAAGGCCTGTTCTTCATCCAGATCGCTGTCCACAACCCGGTCAGCGCGACTGACCATAGATGAAAGCTGAGGTAAAGGCGATGATTCCATGAATCTGGGTACTCCAATGTTTCCAAATATTATACGATTTTAGTATGACCACCAGGAAATGACCGGCGCTAAGTTTACCACGAATGCGGTTTCACGTGAAACAGGTCATCTCTTAGACAGGCTCCCGGTATTCCGAGCGATCACCCCGGCATCCCCCCACAGTGTTCCACGTGAAACATAAAAAAACTGGGCCCACCTCCTGCTGATCAAGAGGTAGGCCCAGTTCTATCGCGCCCGAAGTATGGGACGCAGCAAACGATACGGTTCTACGTGCTTTCTACCCGCAGTACCCGCTGTAATCGACAACCCCAGGCGGTTTCGGCAGCGGCGGGGGCACCGGCTGCGGAGGATAGGGAGGAAGGGGCTGAGGAGGCGTGGGCGCGGGGGGTTGGGCAGAGTTACACACACCAGACATATCCGGCCAATAGGCGCCACCACGCACGTCCGTGCGCACCTTAAACCCTGCTGTCCAATTCATTTCTTTCTCTGTTTTCATCATTTCTCTCCACGTAGCGCAGGATTACGAGGGGATATACAGCTTCTGCCCGGCATAAATCTTGTTCGGGTCCGAGCCAATCGTCTGCTGGTTGGAATAATAAATCTTGGACACGTTGTAAGGATCGGCACTGCCATAATAAGCCTGGGCAATCTTGCTCAAGCTGTCACCCGGCTGAACCGTATAGCATGCGGCGCCAGCTTTCATTTCAGTTCGTACGATCATGTGTTCCTCCTGAGGGTATTTATCATCAATAGGATACGGCGAAACCACTTCGCCCGATCCTCTTCCTTCGATGGATGGATCAAGGCTAATTGTAAATAATCAAGCCGAAATTGGCAATACGTCAATTGACCTGATCCGGCATCGTCATTTCGACAGTTTCCAATCACCACCTCGCCTGTGCAGGCAGCCTACTTATGCCGCCACAGCCGCCATCTGCGCGCTCTCCTTCCACAAACGCTGTGCCGTCTCAACATCATACGACTCCGGCGAGCTGCGCAACGGCCGGCGGTCCACAAAATACATCCCACTCAGCCCATCCACGTCAGGCGAGGATGCCAGGTAAATGATGGTTTCGGCTCCCTGTTCAGGGGTTCGCGCCGCAATTTTCTGAACCAGGCCTAATACCTTGCTAACCAGCCAACCATTATTGTGCCCAAAACGCGTGGCCACAAACCCGGGATGCAACACGTTGGCCGTAACCGCCTGCCCTTCCAGGCGCCGGGCAAGCTCATAGGTAAAAAGCACATTGGCCAGCTTCGACTGGCCGTAGGCTGCATAGCCGCTGTAGCGCCGCTTACCTTGCAGATCAGCAAAATGGATGCTGCTGCCCCGGTGCGCCTCCGAGGACACATTTACAATTCGCGCGGGGACGCTGGCTTTGATCAGATCTAACAGCTCGCCGGTTAGAAAAAAGTATGCCAGGTGATTGAGGGCGAAAGTCATCTCTATGCCGTCCGGCGACTCTTGCCGCCGATAGAAATAGGCGCCGGCGTTGTTCACCAACACATCCAGCCGGGAGTAATGCTGCCGGAACTCAGACGCCAGGCGGCGAACCTCTTGCCGCGAGGACAGGTCAGCAACCAGATACTCCACATGAGAGCTGCCACTGGTCTGTTGAATACGCCGGGCTGATGAAGCACAGCGCCCTGCATCCCGCCCTACGCCCACTACCTGCGCCCCCATTCCCGCCAAAGCCTGCGCAGCGACCTCGCCGATGCCGGCTGTAGCCCCGGTTATCAAACAGACCTTTCCCTCCATTGACATGGCTTATCCTTTCCTGACCGCGCCAGAGATGAAAGTGCCATTACGCAGCTCGATCAGGGTTTGTTCGATCTCCTGCCGGGTGTTCATGACAAACGGCCCGTAGCGGGCAATGGGCTCACCCAACGGTTTTCCTGATACCAGGAGAAAGCGCACAGATTCCTCGCTTGCCTGGACATGGATCCCATCGCCATCCCCAAAGATTACCAGGCGTGGTGCGCCAACCCGCCTGGCTGCAGCCTGGCTGGCGCCGCCAAAGAAGCCCGAACCCTCAAAGACATATGCAAAAGCAGTATGCCCACGCTCCACAGCCTGATCCAGCGAACCGGATGCCGGCAGGCATACATCCAGGTAAACCGGGTCAGCAATGATCTCCGTGACCGGGCCGCGTACGCCATGCGCCAGGCCTGCGATCACACGAATACGGGCTCCATCCTCCGTTGTCACCTCTGGGATAGTTTCACTCGGGATCTCCTGGTAGCGCGGCGGGCTCATCTTATCCCTGGCGGGGAGATTGACCCACAATTGAAATCCGCTCATCTTTCCATCTCTAGGAAGTGGCATCTCTTCATGCATAATGCCGCGCCCGGAGGTCATCCACTGCACATCACCAGCGCTGATCTCGCCGGCATTTCCCAGCGAATCCTTGTGACGCACCACTCCGTCCAACATATAGGTTACCGTTTCAATCCCCCGGTGTGGATGCATGGGAAAACCAGCCAGGTAATCCTCTGGGCGATCGGACCCAAAGTGGTCAAACAACAGGAAAGGATCCAGGTAATCCAGGGTGCGGGTCGCAATACTGCGCTTAAGCCGCACTCCTGCCCCTTCCA
>CAIQIV010000817.1 GCA_903871905.1 uncultured Chloroflexota bacterium
GGCGGTGCGCGCTGCCATCCAGGCTTTCCATCCCGACCAGGATTTCAGCATCTCCGACCTGGAGCGCGCCTGTCCTGCGGCCAGCCGTCCCACCATCCGGCGCGTGCTGGAAGACTTGCAGCGCCAGGGGCTGATTGAGCGCCTGGGCGCTGGGCGGGCAGCGCGTTGGCGCAAGAAAGAAATGTGATCATGATCGCGTTAAATGTGATCATCAGGCTTTCCATGATCACATTTCGCCTGACCCATCTCATTCCCTGCATGTTGTTTAGGGTGAAGGGTATGCCCCTTGTTTTAGATCCTGGAGAGGTTGATCATTCTCACTCCTCCTGGGGTGAGCACTCCCCATCCAGGGCCAATGGCAGTGTGATGGCCAGCCTGCACTGGTCATGGCCGCGCAGCAGGGTCTCAACGTGTTCAATTTTGACCGGCTGCCCCAAAATCCCTTCCCACAGCCGGCGGTACCAGCCTGCCCCACAGTAGCAGAAGGTGGGCGAGAGCCTGGAAGGAATCTCGTCGAGATAGGGGTGTACAAATGGGCAGTGGCAGTAAGCCCGGCGCCGCTCGCCGGGTGTGGCTGCGTTCTGATAACCTTCCGGATCGTAGGGGTTCTTTCTCATATAGATCACATTGCCCCGCCGCACCGGTTTTTCGTACCAGAAATCGTCCGTGTACATCTCGCGTAAAATATCATCGAACTCGCCCTGCTCATAAATGGCGCGCAGGCGCTCGATGCGTTCCTGCGGGAAGACATGGGCACAGTGCGAAACCACCTGGCATTTGGTCTCCTCGTTGTCAGTCAGTGCATCCAGCCGCTCAATGGCGCCCTGGATCCAGCCAGTATATTCTGCAAAGGAAGATTGGGGTGTGATGGATTCGCTCCCCTGCATCAAATACTGGCGGGCTTCTGCGCCCAAAAATTTCTCGGCCCCTTCAGCAAACAGGCACTCCCATTCGTGCAGGATCACCTGGACTTCGGTAAGATTATTTTCTGGATGAAGGGCATCGAATTTGAGGTAGATCTCGCGGCGCAGGAGAGAGGTCGTCCAGGCATGCTGATCCAGGTAGTGATACACTTCTAGCACGGTTTCACGAATCGATGGGTGGGGTCCGAGATGAAGCGCGGTCAGCGCTGGAGCGGCTTCGAGCGTGCGGGTGTGGATCTCCCCGGCTTCCACCGGTCGCGATACAGGGTAAGCCGCCTCGACCAGGAAACCGTCTTTCGCCGCCCCGCCATGAAAGATGGCAGTAGCGTCACCGCAGATACACCCCTCGCAGGCGGCCCGCAAACGTTCAAAGAGCGAGGGCAGCTGGTCGCGAGAATCGATCCTGGTTTTGATGGATGCAACCTGGGCTGGTTCAAGTTTCCTATACTGGATTGAGTTGTTATCCATGGTCATATTAATTTACATAGGCCAATCGGTTTTGGTTCAATCAGTCCCCCAACCTGGGGGGTATAATCGGTGTTTATGAAAAGGATCATCCGGCTGGTCATCAGCAGTGGGAGCGGTGCTGCGGCCTGTGGGCTGCTCAGCTCAGCGGCGTTTGTCATCTTTTCTGTCATCGATGGCAGCCGCCTGGACGAGGCGCTGGGCTTTGGCCTGGTGGTGGGCGTGCTCAGCGGGCTGCTGGGGGCGTTGATCGGGTTGGCTGCCGCCCTGCTGGGGCGCGGCGTACTCCCTGGCGGGCTGATCGGCTTCCTGGCCACGCTGGCGGTGGCAGCCTGCTACGTTTTGATCTTTGGCCGGTCCGGGCGCTACCTTTACTTCCTGCGCGCCTCGGGACCGATTTTTTACCTGCTGGCGCTGCCGGCAGTCCTGGCGGGGATGCTCAGCGCATGGGTGGCGCAGGTGAGCGAGCGGTGGTGAAGCGCGGCGTCCCGGCGCTCGCTGGCAGCCCCGGGACGCCGGGTTTTAAACATTCGCTGCCCTGGTTGGGGTTGGCCCTGGTTCTGGCAGGCTGCAGCCGCCTGGATAC
>CAIQIV010000818.1 GCA_903871905.1 uncultured Chloroflexota bacterium
CTTCAGTGCATTGTTTGTGATGGTGGGAGGCCTGGAAGCGTCTGGAGCTTTGGATAGACTGGTTGCACTTTTGGGAGAGTTATATTTTATTCCGCCTGTATTTTTGGGCCTGGTAGTTCTCTATGGCCTTCTCAAAGTAAAGTCAGACAACTTGAGTTTGGGTTCAGTGGGTTGGCTGCCTGACGGAAATTAGCAACTGAAAAGCCTCATCCAAATGGCCATCGTAATAACGGCGAGCCTGGGCAGCATTGGTGAAACCGGCTCGCTTGATCAAACCAATCACCAAGTTGTGCACCGTAGCCAGGATCTGACCTGCAATGCCAACCGTCATGCGAGTGGCATCTTCATGGAAAGTAACATCGCGTCGGTAATGTAACCCAGTTTCTACAAGCCAATGCTTACGCCGTACCTGTAACAATTTGGCAGGAGAGGCCTCATTACGGTTCAGGCTGGTAATGCCATACTCGATCTCGCAGGTGGTGCGATACACTTTTCCTTGCCGGATCCAACAGAACTTCCGTTCCAAGCGATAAACTTGGCCTACCCCCGGCCAATCCAGGTAATCGTTCAACAGGCTGCTGGTCTGCAAAGTGCGCTTTTCCAACCGACCATGACCGAGATTAGTGCGGATCACTGTTTCGAAGTCGGTTTCATTCTTCCCAAAGCCAGGTTTGGGCTGATCCGGAGCAAACAAGCGCTCAATGTCTTCCCGTAAACGGGGTTGATTGCCTTTGACCGGCCAGATGTAATCGCCTTCTTGATCAATGATTTGCTGCGAAATCTCGCGTTGGGTGTGAAGAGCATCGGCCGTCACGATTTTCCCCTTCAGATCGACTTGCCGCAACAATTCAGGGGCTACGCTGATCTCATTCTCTTTGGTCTCTACGGGCGCCTGCACCAACACGAGTTGATCCCTCACCTCATAAACACTCAACATTTGATCACTGCATTTCTGGTCTGCAATCCGTGTCCCTCGCAAAACCTTGCCATCCATCGCCAATACTTCCCCTTTCCCGCTTTGCTCCTGCTGGTGGTACTCTTGGACCAAACGATCAAACTTTGTTTCTGGCAGAATGGATTGAAATACTCGCCGGATGGTATTGTGCGTCGGCATCCACTGCTGCTTCAATTTCAACAAGTTTGCCAATTCTACCGCATGATTTCGAGCCCAGTCTGCAATTTCCAACGGGCGATCTTTTTGACATAGTTTCCCCAACAATATCAAAATCACCAAGGTGACCAAACTGTAGCGTTTGCCTTTGGGTTTGCGGGGATCGGTCAGTTTCTCAATCTGGTCGTACAAACTGCCCAGTGCGTAAATAACCCCAGTTTCACTCATCTCTTGCCACGGTTCTAATGTGCTATACTCCATCTCAGATCCTCCTCGGCATTTTGGCTGTTTTGTCGCAACCTATTTTACCGAGAAGGGTCTTTTTTTCTACCTGTCAAGCTTTCTTGAGAAGGCCATTAGGTAAGACCGCTTATCTGCAAGGCGGCTGCCCGGTTCAGGCACAGGAAGGGGATGGGTTATAATTAGAAAAAACCTGACGTGGAGGAACACATCGAGTGAAACGCTGGCAGTTCTGGCTGGGACTCGCCATCAGCCTTTTCTTTCTATACCTGGCGCTGCGCGGTTTGCAGCTTCAGGAACTGGGCGCGGCGTTTGCTGCGGCCAATTACTGGTGGCTGCTGCCCGGGATGGCGGTTTATTTCGTAGCGGTGTGGGCGCGCGCCTGGCGCTGGCATTATCTGCTGCGCCCGGTCAAACCCATCCCCACGCACACCCTGTTCCCGATCACGTGCATCGGTTATTTTGGCAATAATGTGTACCCGGCGCGGGCCGGCGAGGTCCTGCGGGCGGTTGTGCTGAAGAGGAGAGAGGGGGTGGCGATCTCGGCCTCGCTGGCGACGATCATTGTCGAGCGCGTGTTTGATGGGGTGGTGATGCTGGCTTTTGTCTTTGTGAATTTGCCGGAGCTGGCGCGCCTGACCGGCAGCTCCGGGTTTGTCGGCAATATCCAGGACCTGGCGCTGTTGGGCAGCGGGGCATTTATGGCTGCCCTGGGCTTATTTCTCCTGGCGGCGATGTTCCCGGCGCTGACGGAAAAGCTGCTCATCGCCTTTGTCAACCGGTTTTTACCCGAAAAGTACCGGCACACGGTGCTGGACATCTCCATGCGTTTCCTGGGAGGGCTGGAATCGCTGCGTTCGCCGCGAGATGCCCTGATGGTATTCGTCACCTCGACCGTGATCTGGCTGCTGGAGACGGCAAAATACTGGTTTGTGATGCACGCTTTTCCTTTCGAGGTCAGTTTTTTTGCCCTGATGTTGATGAACGGCATCGTCAACCTGGCCACCACCATCCCCTCCGCGCCGGGCTATGTGGGCACCTTTGATGCGCCCGGGATTGCCGTGCTGCAGGCCTACGGCGTGGATAAATCCATTGCCGCGGCTTACACCCTGGTGCTGCATGCCGCGCTGTGGCTGCCGATAACCCTGGTGGGTGGTTTTTACCTGGCGCGTGAAGGCCTGCACTGGAGTGAGGAAATGTTGGAGGCGAGGAAAACAGCATGAAAAGTATGGCAGTCATCGGCGGCGGGGTTGGGGGGCTGTCGGCGGCGTATGACCTGGCGCGCGCCGGGCACAAGGTGACCGTGTTTGAGGCCAGCGGCCAGTACGGCGGGCTGGCCTCCGGGTTCAAAGAGCCGCACTGGGATTGGTCGGTGGAGAAGTATTACCATCACTGGTTTGCCACGGACCGGCATATTCTCGGTCTGATCGATGAGCTGGGCTGGCGGGAGAAGGTCATGTTTCCCCGCCCGTATACCGTCACCTACCATGAGGGTAAATTTTACCCCTTCGATTCGATCACCAAAGCCATCCTGTACCCCGGGCTGGGCTGGGGGTTGAACAAAGCACGCTTTGGCATGGTGGGGCTCTTTCTGCGCCTGACCAACAACTGGCAGGCGCTGGAGCAGCATACCGTTGACGCCTGGATGCGGCGTTGGGCGGGGAACGCAACCTATGAGCTGATGTGGGAGCCGTTGATGGTGGGCAAATTTGGCCAGCGCTATGCCCGGGTGGTGAACATGGCCTGGATGTGGGCGCGGCTGAAGACGCGCACCACCCGCCTGGGCACCTTCCAGGGCGGTTTCCAGGCCTTTGCCGACCTGTTTGCCGCCCACCTGGAGCAGATGGGGGTGGCCCTGCGCCTCAACACCCGGGTGGAGAATATCCGCCAGGCGGAAAGCGGCGGTCTGGAGCTGAGCGTGGGGGGCGAGGCGCGTCATTTTGACCAGTGCCTGGTGACCACCTCGCCGGCGCTGCTGGCGCGCCTGGCGCCGGAGATCCCGGCGGATTATTTGCACGGCTTGCTGTCATTGAAGAGCATGGGGGCGGTGGTGATGGTGCTGGCGCTCAAGCAGCGCCTCTCCCCCCAGGGGTATTACTGGTACAACATCCCCAAGTCCGCCGGCTTCCCCTTCCTGGCCCTGGTCGAGCACACCAACTTCCTGTCACCGGATTATTTTGGCGGCGATCACATCATCTATATCGGGGATTACCTGGAGACCGACCACGAGCATTTTTCGCTGGGCGACGAAGCGCTGCTGCAGCGTTTTCTGCCGGTGCTGCCGCGCTTCAACCCGGACTTCCGCCCGGATTGGGTGCGAAAAACCTGGGTATTCCGCACGCCTTACGCCCAGCCGGTGCCGGAGGTGAACCACTCGCGCAACATCCCCTCCATCCAGACGCCGCTGCCCGGGCTGTACCTGGCCTGCATGAGCCAGGTCTATCCCTGGGACCGCGGCACAAACTTTGCCGTCGAGATCGGCCGGCGCGCGGCGCAGGTCATGCTGTCGTCCTGACCGCCGCCGATGGTGATTAACCTGCGCTGGCAGCAGTCACCGGTTACCCTGAGCGTCAAGCCCAACTGCCTGACGGTGAGCATCGAGGCGGCCGGCGGGACCAGCGTGTACAGTTACGATTATGCCGGCCGCCTGTGGACCGCCCTGGTGGAGAATGTGTCATACCGGCGCGGCCTGGATGGCAAGATGGTAGCGAAATGGGGGAGCGGGGAGCAGCGCCAGCGGCGCTGGCTGCAGCAGGAAGAAGCGCTGCTGGTAGAAACCCAGGCCCGCCAGGTGATCGCCGGGCTGGTGGAGGGACTGGCGGCCGGCGCCGTGCAGCCGCCGGTCTCGCTGCCCGCCCAGGCGCAGCGCGGTTTCCAGGCCGTGCTGGAGTTCAACGAGGGGCGTTCGCGCCAGGATGCCGCCCGTTATCTCCAGGTATACCGCCCGGTGGGAATCCTGCCGCCGGACCAGTACATGGCTGTAGTGCTGCAGGCAACCGAAGGCTGTTCTTTCAATACCTGCACCTTCTGCACTTTTTATCGCGACCGGCAGTTCCGCATCCGCCCGGTGGATGAGTTCCTGGCGCATGCCCGGGCGGTGAAGGAGTTCATCGGCGCCGGGATGAGCCTGCGGCGCACCATCTTCCTGGGGGACGCCAATGCCCTGGTCGTCCCGCTGCCCAGGCTTGCGCCGCTGATGGAGGCGGTCCACCAGGTGTATGACGTGGAGCAGTTGGGCGGGATGTACGCTTTCCTGGATGGCTTCAGCGCCGAAAAGAAGAGCGCCGGGGATTACCGGCGGCTGGCGGAGCTGGGGTTGAAGCGCATCTACGTGGGATTGGAGAGCGGGGATGACGCCCTGCTGCACTTTCTGAAGAAACCGGGCAGGGCTGCCGACGCGGTCAGCGCGGTCAGGGCGATGAAGGAAGGCGGGGTCCCCGTGGGGGTGATCGTCCTGCTGGGCGCGGGGGGGCAGGCCTATGCGCGCTCCCATGTCGACCGGACGGTCCGGGCGCTAAACGAGATGCACCTGGATATGGATGACCTGGTCTATTTCTCTGAGCTGGTGACCGATGAAGGGATGGAGTATTCGCGCCAGGCCTACCAGGCGCAGCTAAAACCGCTCACCGCCATCGAGCGGCTGGCTCAGGGCGAGGCGATCGAAACCCGCCTGCGCTTTTCTGCAGGCGGCGGGGTTCCGCACATCAGCCGTTATGATGTGCGGGAATTTGTATACTAGACCGGGCCGCAAAGGGTATCAGCCCGGTCCAGGTGTGTTTTGTTCGGGGGCCGGATTAGTATCCGGAGTCGCCACGACCGCCGCTGCGGCGATCAGGGCGCGGGCCACCGGAACGGCTGCCATAGCCACCGCCGCCACGACCGCCGCCGCCGCCACCACCACCGCCTGTGCGCGGCGCACCCTCGGTGCGGGGGCGAGCTTCGTTAACGGTCAGGGTCCGACCCTTCAGCTTCTGGCCGTTCAGGGCTGTGATGGCCGCCTGCGCCTCGCCGCTTTCGGGCATCTCAACGAAGCCGAAACCGCGCGATTCGCCGGTGAACTTGTCTTTAATGATCGCCACTGAAGTCACCTGACCAAACTCGGCAAAAGTCTGGCGAACATCATCCTCACTGGCGGTGAACGGCAAGTTCCCTACATAAATGTTCATAGAAGTCTACCTTTCCTGAAAAAAATGAATTTGGGCAATTTACCCTTTTTTGCCTCGAACCTACAGAACACTCGCGCTCACAGAGCTTCCAGCCGGTAGGCAGAAGGCCTTCCGTTCCAGACCGAGCATGCTGGCACGGGAGATCAACCTGTTCCGGAACGCCGACCAAATACCGCTGGATCGAACACAGGCCCTGTAGGCGGTGACCCCCTGGGCAATAACCCCGGCAAGTATGGCAGACATCCTAACGCCCTTATTATACTTTCGGATTTGCCAGTTGTAAAGTTTTTTGCGGACTTGCCAGCCGGTTTTTTGCCAACCAGGCTGCCTTCCATGTCACCTTTTGCCTCCTGCAGCATCTAAAGAAAGATTCTGAACATTTCTTTTGGAGGAAAGTCTCATGCCATTGTTTGAATTTGAATGCAAAGATTGCGGGAAGCCTTTTGAGGAGCTGCTGCGCAGTTCCAGCCAGGTGAGCGAGGTGAACTGCCCGACCTGCGGCAGCAAGCAGGTGCGGAAAAAGGTTTCCAGCTTTGCGGCCAGGCTTTCGGGGGGAGGCTCCCTGTCCTTTGGGGGCTCGTCAGCAGCTTCCTGCAGCACCGGCAGCACCTGAGGCCTTCACTGATACCAGCCGTGGGCTGGTGTGTAAATAAATTTGACAGAACCGGCAGCCCTGTGTAAACTTAACACAGGATGGCTGCTGCAATGAATGATTCGCAAAGGGAGTTTGAGACGCTGCTGCGTGATGGGATCAGCGCAGTAAAAAACGGTCAGCATCGCCTGGCGCAGTCGGTATTGCGCCGGGCGGTGCTGTTAAACCAGGGGGATGCCCGCCCCTATATCTGGCTGTCGGCGGCCACGCAGGACCCGGCCGAGCAGCGCGATTACCTGGAGCAGGCGGTGATTGTCGACCCGGGAAACGCCACGGCCCGGCGCGGGCTGGCGATCCTGGCCGGCAAGTTGAACGCCGCCGACCTGCTGGCAGTGGGCGAGGGGATTGATCGGCGCAAGGAAGCCGGTCCAGAAGAGGCTGAGTCAGAAGAGACCTTTCAATGCCCCCAGTGCGGAGCGGCACTGGTGTTTGACCCGGGGCAGAATGGGCTGGCCTGCCAGTTCTGCGGCACGCTGCAGCCCAGTCCGGCGCGGCCCGAGGCGGGCAGCCCCGGGCAGGATCTGGATATGGTGCTGCCCACCCGCCGGGGACACCGCTGGTCTGAAGCCCAGCACGCCCTGAAGTGTGAAAACTGCGGGGCCTCCAGCCTGTGGCAGCCGGGCCTGACCGCGGTGCAGTGCCCATACTGTGGCTCGAACCAGTTGATCGAGTCGCAGGAGATCGATGAGCTGGTTGACCCTCAGGCGATCGCCCTGGTCAGGGTCAATGAGCAGCAGGCGGCGCGCTGCCTGAAGGATTGGCTGGGGCGGGGCTGGTTCGCTCCGGATGACCTGGTTAAAATGAGCAAAACGGCTGCCCTGCGCTGTGCGTATTACTCATTCTGGATGTTTGACGGCACCTTGAAGGTCCAATGGGCGTGTGAGGTGAACGAAGGCTCCAGCAAAGATCCGGACTGGCGGCCGATCTCCGGCACGGAACTGCACATGTTTCGCCGCGAGATTGTACCGGGCTGCCAGTCTCTTTCTAGCGATGGCTTGAAAGATGCCGGGCGCTTCGATTGGGATAAGCTGGTGGAGTTCAAGCCGGAGCAGCTTGCCGGCTGGCCGGCTATGATGTATGACCGTTCCCTGGCGCAGGCCTCTCTCGATGCGCGCCAGCAGGTGCTGCGCAAGGCGCGCCCCATCCTGGATGGCAAGATCGCCGGCGGCCGGACCAAGCGCAACCTAAACCTGAGTACGGGCGGCTGGCTGGAAATGTCCTTTAAACACCTGCTGCTGCCCTTCTGGGTGGGGACCTATGTCTACCGGGGGAAGACGTACGAAATGCTGGTCAATGGCCAGACCGGCGCGGTGGGAGGGAGCAAGCCGCGCGACAAGGTGAAGGTTGTGATGAGCATCCTGATCCTCTTGCTGCTGCTGTTTGTGCTTTCCTGGCTGCTGGGGGATCTGGCGCAGGGGATGCTGCCAACTTAAGAATCTCTACTCGTGTTATAATCGCCGCCATGGAAGAAATAGACCAAAATACTACAAATTCTGCATCGCAAGAAGACCAGGTCCCTGCCGAGGAGATGGTGGAAGAAGAAGTCTCTGAAACACAGGAACCCGAAAGCCGGACGAAGTCCGACAATACCATCACCTTTAAGCGCTCCCACCTGTATTCTGTGCTGCTCCCCCTGGCCTTTGTGCTGGGGTTGAGCGTGGGCTACCTGTTTTGGGGGCGGACACCGCCGGCAGCGCCTCCCTCCCCTGCCCAGGCCGCGGCGCCCCAGCCGGCAGCGCAGGCGGCTGCAGCCGACACCCAGGATCAGCAGCCGCAGTTCAAGCGTTATGATGTCCCCGTGGACGATGACCCGGTCCTGGGGCCGGATAACGCCCCGATCACCATCATTGAGTTCAGCGACTACCAGTGCCCCTTCTGTCAGCAGTGGCATACAGAGTCTTTCTCGAAGATCAAAGAGACCTTTGGGGACCAGGTGCGCTTTGTCTACCGGGATTTTCCCCTGGACAGCCTCCATCCCCAGGCGGCGCCGGCGGCCGAGGCTGCCAACTGCGCTCGTGAGCAGGATAAGTTCTGGGAATACCACGATAAGCTGTTCAGCGGTGAGTATGAGCTGGGAGAAACAGCCTATTCGCAGATCGCAAAGGATTTGAAGCTGGATGTGGCGGCATTTGAGAAGTGCCTGA
>CAIQIV010000819.1 GCA_903871905.1 uncultured Chloroflexota bacterium
ACTTTCTGGATCATCTCCTTGAAGACCGCTGCGTTCAGGGTTACCCCGCACGAAAAGTCATAGGTTGGAAGCGGCGGAAACTCCGTCGCCTCGATGCCCTTGACCGTTCCTTTGAAGGTACCGCACTTGAGCGCGGCCTCCGGCTTGCCGTTGACCGAAAAGACAATCTCCGGTTCCGATAATGTGTTGACCACGTCGGTCAGAGTCTTGGCCGGTAAGGTCAGGGCAATTTCTCCGTCCATCGCAGCGTCCATCCACACCGTCACGCCCAGGGTCAGGTCAGTTGCCGAGAGCTTCAGCTGTCCATCCTCCTTACACAGAAGAATGTTGGAAAGGATAGGCAGGTGGGTATGAGTTCCCACTGCCCGCCCGACGATCGCCAGGCTTTCGGCAAAGATATTCTTTTGTACAGTTACTTTGCTTGTCATTGAGATCCTCCAGTTAAAAAATGTTCAATCACCTAAGGCGTCCAGCCAACAGCGGAGAGCTTCCACATTCCGGTGATCCTCTTCCATTTGGCGGGTCACTTCCTCGATGTTTGGAGCAGGATGCTGTTGGATGTAAAGTTCCACCAGGGTCTCCAGGTCGCCCGGGTTCAACACCAGGGTTCTTTCTGGGATACCTTCCGGCTGCCATTGCGCCGCGAGGAAACGGTCAGCCTCTCGTACGAGTGCGACCATCCCCTTGCGTTCACGCAGGTCGATGATCAGCTTCATGCGGGCAGGTTCATCAGATGAACCGAGCGGGCATGTGGCCAGGTGGTGAAACACGTGGCGGTGTTGGGCGTAAGTCAGGTAACCGGGCCAGTGACCGGTGAATGTCACGAAGCCGTCGGACACCATCGCTTCATCCCCGCAAGGCTCCCACCAAAGGGCAAAATAACGGGCAGCGCGATCGTTGGTGTATCCCACCGCGCGCTCCAGCAACGGGGCAGGCGGCACAGGGATGGAAATAGGGATCAGTTGGTTTTCCATAGTTCTCCTTTGGGTCAAAATATCCCGCCAGCGGATAGGTATCCGGGTCGGGAAACAGGTCTTGTTTGGTGGCTTCGACTTCCGCCCAATCGGCCAGGTCGCACAGTTCCCAATCTGTCAGATGCGGCGGAGGTGGAAACCAGTCACTCCAGTCGGATTCAGGCGGGATTTCGCCCAGACAGGCTTCATCAAAAACGCCCAGGTAAAAATCATCGACAGAACAGAATGGGCTGAGGGCCACCTTTTTCGGGGATAGGAAAGCGTCCCCGGCGATGGCAGGGGCGCGCGTGCTGAGCATATGCACCTCCAGGTGTTTCTTCTGTGATTGAGCCAAGACGGACCCGCAGGAAGGTTTCCCACCCTGCGAGTCTTTTCCAGGCTATCAGTCGTCGAACATGTCAGCTGAGGCGCCGGCATCCACCCAGTAGGCTTCGTCGTCTCCCAGGCGGGTCGCGTTTTCATACTGCTCGGTGAGAGGGCCTTCGTCCGGTTCGCTGTCGAAATCCCACAGCGCCGAGTTGAGCGCCTGGCAGGTCATGACGCGGTCCAGTACCTGCATTTTCCAGGGAAAGTGATCCATTTCAGCAAAATCACGCTGGATCTCCCCGGCCAGGGTCAGGAGGGTCTCCTCGGTCAGCTGCTCCGTGGGCAGGTTTTGGCCCATCACGGTTCGGGCGATGACTTCGGCGACCTGTCCCCAGGTCACCTCGAACGCGGGCGCGTCGGCGGGGTAGCCGTTGTGGGCAA
>CAIQIV010000820.1 GCA_903871905.1 uncultured Chloroflexota bacterium
GTCTCGGCAAAAACGGTAAATCGCATTTCGGCATGCCCCTCGCCGCAGAATTCAGCGCACTGGCCCCCATACGTCCCCGGTTTGGTAACGCTGAACCAGGTATGGTTGACCCGCCCCGGGATCACATCGGTCTTGCCCTCAAGCTGCGGTACCCAGAAGCTGTGAATCACATCGGCCGACTCCAGGGCAAAGATGATGACCGTGTTCGTCGGGATGTGAAATTCGTTCGCGGTTGAGATGTTCAAATCGGGGTATTCAAACTCCCACCAGTACTGGTGCCCCACCACCCGGATGCTGACCGGCGCCTGGCTGCCAGGAGCCACCGGCGACGGTCCGGGTAAATTAATAATGGATTGGAAGGCCGCCACCGAAATCACAAAAATAATGATCAGTACAATTGCCGGGGCAATGATCCAGGCTGTCTCAAAGTAACGGTTGCCCTCAACCTGCTTGGGCAGCTCTTCTTTGGCCAGGCGCCCTTTAACGTTGGAGCGGTATTTCAAGATTGCGAATAACAGTAAGCCTTCAACGATCACAAAGACCACTGCCGCCACCCCGAACACGAATATCATTAAGTCCGTGATCACCGCGGCGCTGGTCGAAGCTGGAGCGAAGGTGGAAGGCGAACCTGCACAACCTGCAACCAGCGAAAGCCCCAACAGGATCAACAGGCGCCTGATGCTCTTGATTACCCTCATATTTTCCTCCTGAATTTGTTTGCAGTGTGTTGGCCGGTGGGCGCTGTGAATAACATAATCCACGCTATTACAGGTGTAATAACTCTCCTATGATTATTGCTAATGTGTGATACTTTGTCAATCGCCCATTTGCATGAATTATTCTCAACCCGTCAGGCGATTTGCTGGTGCTTTCAAGCGCCGTACGGATTGTCCCACCCCAGCCGCCCAATCAAAGTCCAACCCGGTGCAGGACCGTGCTAAAATTATAACGATCTTGTGTACAAAGAGAGGATGGCTGATGAACAAACTGTTATCCCTGCCCGTCCAGAACACCCTGGGTGAAAGCCCGCTGTGGATTCCGGAAGAACATGCGCTTTATTGGGTCGATCACGGCGCTTCAACAATCTGGCGCTGGCAGGAAGCAGGCGGCCCGCCGGAATGTTTCCAGCAGCCTGTCCCGATCTATGCCCTGGCGCGCCGGCAGGGTGGCGGACTGCTGGTTGCGGCCGGTTTGGAGCTGGCCCGCTGGCAGCCAGCCGCAAGCCTGCAAACCGTTGCCCATATCCCACCTCCCCATCCAGCAGGCTTGCGGCTGAACGATGGCAAGGTGGACGCCGCCGGGCGCTATTGGGTTGGCGAGCTGGATCGAGCCAATAAAGATGGCCGCCTATTCCGCCTGGACCCCGACCTGAGCCTGCATGAGATGGACCGCGGTTTCATCGTGTCAAACGGAATCGGCTGGAGCCCGGACCAGCGCACGATGTACGTGACCGATTCGCGCCGCTACTCCATCTATGCCTATGATTTTGACCTGGCCAGCGGCAGCATCGCCAACCGGCGGGTGTTCTCGGCTTTCGAAGAAAGCAACATTGTCCCGGACGGCCTGACGGTGGACAGCGAAGGCTGTGTCTGGTGTGCGCGCGCCCGGGGCGGGCTGCTGATCCGGTTTACCCCCCAGGGGCAACCCATTCAGCAGGTCAACCTGCCCACGACTGGGGTAACCAGCTGCATATTTGGCGGGTCAGCCCTGGACCAGCTGTTTATTACGACCTCGGTCTCGCTGGTCAGTGAAGATCAGCTCCCATCCCAACCGGAAGCCGGCAAC
>CAIQIV010000821.1 GCA_903871905.1 uncultured Chloroflexota bacterium
CCCGTGTCGCGCGCCGGGGAACAGGTGCGCTCCAGCCAGCCGCCAGAGGTGAGCACCTGGTCTTGCCCGGCTACCAGCAGGTTAAAGGTGATATCTTCGCAGCGGGCCGAATGCCATGCCATCCATGCGATCGAGTGTTCGGTTTGCGGCAGCAGCCTGCGAATCGCAGCTTCATCCAATGCCTCAAAAACTTCGTCTTCAAAAGACCAGTTTACTCCAGGCGCCAGGCGGGCAGAATGAACGGCAGCGTGTTGAGCCAGGAATAAATCCAGCGCAAGAGCATGGTCGGCTTTCCGCTTTAATGCCTTTTGCAAGTGTTTTTGTTGTTCGTTCCAGTGCTGGCGGTCAGGATTCATCGTTTCCTTTTCTCTTATTTTGGGAGAAGAGACCTTTGCATCATATATTCCACATGTGGCTGCCCGTCTCCCGATACTTTCTCGTTTTTCGCAACAATCTCAAATCCATAGCGCCGGTACAACCTGAACGCGGCTTCCTGGTCATGAATCACGCCCAGTTCTACAATCTGGAAAGAGCCTTTTTGCTTCAAAACGTTCAGAATGGCATCCATTAAACCGCGGGAAACGCCAGTTCGGCGATATTCAGGGGTCACGTAGACCGATACCACCCTGGGAATAGGGCTGCCCTCCGGTATATACGCGCCGATCATCCCCACAATCCGTTCGTTGATGCGGGCAAACAGCAGCCAGCTATCCTGGCCGGTCGCTGCGCTGCTCAAGCGATTTTGCCAGAAAGAGTCCGGCTGGCTGGCCATAAACGAATAACTTGAACCGAACGCTTGTGGCGAATCCTGGAGTGCTTCCAGGCGAATCTGGCGAAATAGCTGCCAATCCTGCGGGCTGAGTTGCACGATTTCAACGGCATCCATATTTTAATCCCAAAACGCGTTTATGGGCTGGGATCCAGCCAATAGGTCTCGTTGTCGGCCTCGGCGGTGAAGCCCTGCAATTTTTTATCCAGGGTGCGCACTTCCCACCACACCAGGCTTTCGCCGCAGAAAGGCCCGCCGATAATTTCCACCCTGGATCCGGGTTGGATCTGACCGGCCAATCGCCCGCTTTTCACAGGGGTTTCGCGAACATTATTGGGCAGAGAGTGGCGAGCAGAGACCAGGGCAAAGCTTCCGATATCCAGGCGGGTATCCAACGCATCCTGGCAAATTCGATAAGCAGCGGGCATGGTGGGAACTGTCGGCGGCGACCATTCCACCCCGCTTTTGCTCACTGGACCGGGGTGAACATCAAAGAACGGATTCTCTAGTACCACCGGCATTTGGCGCTGGTCGCTGCCATCGATGTTGATGGTTAAAAGCTGATTGTGTAGGTTGAAAATCAATCCCCGACTGTCAGGACGCCAGCGCAGCGTATCAATTTGGGCCGCCCGGCTCTGGCTGTCTTGATTCTGGCTCTTTTCCTCTTCTTTTTCAAGACGGATCACGCGGCGAATATCTCCCCCCCTGGCGGGAATCAGGTAAATCTCAGCGGCGCCGCTGTTGGCGTCATTTTGGAAGAAGGCGATGTGCTTTCCGTCCGGCGAAAGTACCCATGGGCCACTCCACCAGGGCATAGGAAATTGGGTGTTCACTACTACGCCATCCGGTTTAATCAGATCTACCTGTGCATCAGGGCCGGCATTACGAGAGAAGGCCAGCATGATATTGTCTGGAGACCACCTCAGGTTGGCTTTGGGTTGAGCGTCCATCGTCAGCCGCCTGGACTGTTTTGTAGCCAGGTCAAATACAAATACATCCCGGGGCGACAGGCAGCCTGGTCCACTCCCGCCGTTTCCAGCCTCCTTGGTTTTGACCACCGTTGCCGTCGGGCAGGCAATGCCGTTGTTAATCAGCAGGGCAATGCTGGCGCC
>CAIQIV010000822.1 GCA_903871905.1 uncultured Chloroflexota bacterium
CGGGCCGGCGGGCTGCGTGCCGGCGAGCTGCCGCGGGGATTGATTGTCCTGGGCCTGCTGGTGGGCGTGGAGGGCATCCTCTCCATCTTCCCGGGGCTGACCGAGATGCTGACCGGCCCCTTCGGCGTGAGCCAGATGCTGTGGTTCGCCTGGCTTGGGATCGTGCTGCTCAAGAAATAATTTTAGTAAGGAGTAAAAAATGAAAGCAAGCGTATTGACACAATTTGGGCCGCCGGAAGTGCTGCAGCTTCGGGAAGTGGTCCAGCCCACCCCCAAAGACAACGAAGTCCTGGTGCGGGTGCATGCCTCCTCGGTCAACTTCGGCGACCTGATGGCGCGCGATTTCAAAGCGGTCTGCCCGGGCCGGTTTAATATGCCCTGGCTGTTCTGGCTCATCGCCAAACTCACCTTTGGCCCAGACCAGCCCCGGGTCGCCATCCTGGGCTGCGAGCTGGCTGGGGAGATCGAGGCGGTGGGCAAGGATGTGACCCTCTTCAAGGTTGGCGAGCGGGTCTTCGGCTTCACCGGCCAGAGCTTTGGCGCTTACGCCGAATACCTGTGCCTGCCGGAGGACGGGGTGCTGGCGGCGATGCCCGCCAACATGAGCTTCGAGGAAGCCGCCGTCGTCCCTTATGGGGCCTTGATGGCCTTCAACCTGCTGCGCAAGGTGAACCTCCAGCCGGGACAGAAGGTGCTGGTGAACGGCGCCAGCGGGGCCATCGGCTCGGCCGCGGTGCAGATCGCCCAGCACCTGGGGGCGCAGGTCACCGGGGTGTGCGCCACCCCCCGGCTGGGGTACGTCAGGTCCCTGGGCGCCGGCCAGGTCATCGATTACACCCGGCAGGACTTCACCCAAAACGGGGAGCGCTACGACCTGATCTTTGACATCCTGGGCAAGGCTTCCTATGCAAGGTGCAAAGACTCGCTCACGCCGCGCGGGGTGCTGCTCTACGCCAGCTTCAAAACGAAACAGCTCGCCCAGATGCTGTGGACCTCCCGGTCGGGCGGCCCGCGGGTGGTGTGCGCCCTGGCGCCCGGCAGCCGCGCCGACCTGCTCGCCATCAAGGAACTGATCGAGGCCGGCAGCCTCCGCCCCATCCTGGACCGCAGCTACCCCCTGGCGCAGGCCGCCGAAGCCCACCGCTATGTCGAAAGCGGGGAGAAGCGGGGAAGCGTGGCCATTACCATCGCGGCAGCCTGAGCCTATTGCCATTCTGGCCGGCTGGATTTACAATCCAGGCCAGGCTTTCCCGCCTCATCCCGTAACCAGGCCTTTCCAGGAGTTTTCACATGCAGAAAAAGTCCACGCCGCCTGCATCGGGCGCTCAACACGATCAATCTCCTGACAGCAAGGTTCGCTATCCTGCCAGCGACCGGGATGTGGACTTACAGGAATGGCGCCACAACATCCTCAGAATTTTCACCGCCATCCTGCTCGGTGTGGTAATGATTTTGCTCTTTACCGCCATTGTGCGCGGGTATTCCAGGCCCGGTATAAAGGTTTTTGAAATATCATTAGGGATTTCAGGGCTGATCCTTTTGGCCCTATTGGTGTTCCGACCGATCCATTTCCGCATCCGTATCGGCGTCATCCTGCTGCTGGTGTATTTCATGGTGGCAATTAACCTGAGGTATTCCGGCATTCTTTTCTTGACCCCCTACCTTCTCCTCATCTCCATCTTTGTGTTGGTCATGATGGGGAAGGAAGCCGGGATCATCATTTCATCCATCAATGGATTAATGCTGGGCACGGCTGTTGTGCTGGTCGAGTATAAGGGGATCGATCCCGGGTACAGCTTTTACTCCCTGACATTCCTGGTCAGCGCCCTGGCATTCCTGTTGATCATCATGGGTCTGCTCCTGCTGTTTAACCGCTTCCTGGAAAACATGATCGGAAAAGAGCGCCACATCCGCGCCGAGCTGGAAAAGGCGCGCGAGCAGCTGGAAGAACACAACGCCCAGCTGGAAGGGGTGATCGAGGAGCGCACCGAGGAGCTGCAGCAGGGCAACAAAGTGCTGGCGGCGGCGAACCAGATCGCCGGGGCAGCCGGCGAGGCCCGCGATATACAGGACTTTTTCAGGCGCATCCATTCCATCCTGGACGGAGTGGTCTATGCCAAAAACCTCTTTATTGCCCTGTACGACGAAACGA
Organism: uncultured Chloroflexota bacterium; assembly: GCA_903871905.1. GTDB lineage: Bacteria > Chloroflexota > Anaerolineae > Anaerolineales > UBA4823 > CAIQIV01. Next base: position 2,153 of record CAIQIV010000822.1, read on the forward strand.
CCGGGATGCTCAGCTTCCCCTACTTTGTCGATGAAAAAGACCCGCCCCTCCCGCCCATCCCGCTGAAAGAGGCGCGCGGGTTCACCAGCTACATGGTCCGCAGCGGCCATGCCATCCACCACGGCTCGGGACAACTGGAAGACCTGGTCAAAGCGGGACAAATTACCTGGGTTGGCTCGCCAAACCAGGATGGCATGGGCATGCCGCTCAAGCTGGAAGGCAAGGGCATCGGCGCCCTGTATGTTCAAAGCTATACACAGGGGATCGTTTACAGCGATCAGGACGAGGAAATCCTGTTCTCCCTGGCGCCGCACATCGCCACTGCCCTGACCCGCTTCCGCGCCCTGGAATCAGAGCGCCAGCACACGATTGAGCTGGAAATTATCAACAGTGTCCAATCCGCCGTGGCGGTTGAAACCGATTTACAACCCGTGTATGAGATGATTGGCGCGAAGCTGCTCAAGGTGTTTGAAGGGTCAAACCTGGCGATCACCCTCTACGACGAGGCAAGCGACCGGGTTGAGTATCCCTACGTGGTCGAGAATGGCATCCGGCTGAACATTCCTCCCCAGCCGCTGCGCCCTGGCGGCATTGTGCACCAGGCGCTGATGTCCAGCGGGAGCGGCTGCTTGAGATACGGCGGGGAGGCGGACGCCAGTACGCTGCCGGGAACGCTGGCTGGCAAGTCGGGGCTGGCTGTTCCAATTATCGGCAGCAAACACAACCTGGGCGCGCTCCAATTGGAGAACTTGGACCAATTCAACGCATACAGCGAATCGGATGCGCGCCTGCTCTCCACCATTGCCGCCGCATTGGGCATGGCGCTGGAGAACGGGCGCCTTTCCATCCAGAAGAACGAGGCGATCGAAGCCCTGCGCCAGAGCGAAGAACGCCTGCAGAAAATCGTTCATAATCTACCCCAGTACATCTCCATCTTTGATTTCGATCTGAACTGCTCCTACGTCAGCTCGCCGGTTTACCGGTCGACCGGCTATACGCCCGAAGAACGGGTGGCGCTGAAGGTGACCGATTATGTCACGCCGGAATCCCTCGCCATGCTGGCCCTGGAGCTGCAAACCGCGCTGGCCGAGGAGCAAAGCCAGGACCGCGACCCGAACCGGGTGCTGGTCCGTGAGGTGGAGGAAATCCGCAAAGACGGCTCGCACTGCATCTTTGAAAGCACCTATACGTTCTTGCGGGACGACGAGGGCAATCCAACCAGTGTGCTGGCCATTTCAACCGACATCACCGACCGGAAACGGGCTGAAAGGGAGCTAAAACGGTCCAATGACAAGCTGAACCTGGCAATGAGCATCGCCCAACTTGCCTTCTGGGAGATGGACCCGGTGAGCAATGAGTTCCACTTCAACGACCAGTTCTACAATTTGTACCAGACCACGGTGGAGCGCGAAGGCGGGTACAACATGCCGGTGTCGACCTTCATCCAAAAATATCTCCACCCCGAGGACGCCATCGCTGTCGGCGGACACATCCGCGCTTTCTTTGACCCGCGCTCCACCCTTAACGCTTCCATCGATGAACAGCGCGCCTACCGCAGCGACGGCGAGCTGCGCCACCAGATGGTGCACGTCCTGGCCGAACGGGATGCACAGGGGACGATCACCAAGGTCTTCGGCGTCACCCAGGATGTGACCGACCAAAAGCGCACCGAACAGGCGCTGCGCGAATCCGAGCGCCGGCAGGCAGATATTATCAACTTCCTGCCTATCCCCACCCTGGTCATCGACCAGCAGAGCAAGGTGACCGCCTGGAACCACGCCATGGAAGAGCTGACCGGGGTGAAAGCGGCGGATATGCTGGGCAAGGGTGATTTTGAGTACGCTATCCCGTTCTATGGCAGGCGCACACCGATCCTGATCGACCTGCTCACCAGGCCGCCAGATCAGCTGGTCAATTACCGGAACGTTGAACGCCACGGCGATATCCTGGCTGCTGAAGCCTTCGCCTCGCAGCTGGGGCCAACCGGGCGCGTCCTGCAGGGGTTTGCCTGCCTGCTCCATGACGCTGACGGCAAGACCAACGGGGCAATCGAATCGCTGCGGGATATCAGCCAGGTCCGGGCCGCGGAAGCGGCCTTGAAAGACGCCAAGGAGTCCGCCGAAACGGCAAACCGCGCCAAGAGCATCTTCCTGGCGAACATGAGCCACGAGATCCGCACCCCGATGAACGCCATCCTTGGCTTTACCCAGCTTATGCAGCGGGACCCGCACCTGACCAACAACCAGCGGGAACGGCTGGATGTCATCAGCCGCAGCAGCGAACACCTGCTGGCGTTGATCAACGATATCCTGGAGCTATCCAAGATTGAAGCCGGGCGGGTCGTGTTCACCCCGCAGACCTTTGACCTCCATCAACTGCTGGATGATATGGAAACCATGTTCCGCGTGCGCGCCAAAGATAAAAAGCTGTGGCTCACAGTAGAAATGATGGATACCGTGCCCCGGTGGGTGGTGAGCGACGAGGGCAAACTGCGCCAGGTGCTGATCAATTTAATTGGCAATGCAGTAAAGTTCACCCAGGAGGGCGGCATAGCCGTGCGGATTGGCGCCCAGCCCCTGCCCGACGGCCGGCGCGACCTGGTCTTTGAAGTGGAGGATACCGGTCCGGGCATGACCCCCGAAGAACTTGGCCGGCTGTTTAAAGCCTTTGAACAGACCAGCGCCGGGGTGAAGATCGGCGGCACAGGCCTGGGACTGGCGCTGAGCCAGGGATTTGTGCAGATGATGGGAGGGAATATTGCCGTATCCAGCTCTACCGGGAAGGGCAGCACCTTCCGCTTCAATATCCTGGTGGAGGAAGGGCAGGCGGCTTACATGGAGCCGGCGCCGCAGCGCAAAGTCCTGCGTCTTAAGCCGGGACACGCCGAGGTGCGCGCCCTGGTCGCCGATGACCGCGAGACCAACCGCCAGTTCCTGACCCAGCTGCTGGCCGGGTTAGGTTTCAGCGTCAAAGAAGCAGAGGATGGGGCCGAGGCGCTGGCGGTTAATGCATCCTGGGCGCCGCAGGTAATCCTGATGGATATGAACATGCCGGTGATGACCGGGTACGAGGCGACGCGGAGGATAAAAACCACCCAAGACGGCCACCACCCGGTGGTCATCGCCGTCACTGCCAGCGCCTTTGAAGAAGACCGCCAGGAGGTCATGTCTGTGGGAGCGGATGGATTTCTTTCCAAGCCGTTCAAGGAAGCTGACCTGTTCGAGCAGCTCAGCCAGCTGGTGGGGGTGGAATTTCAGTACGAGGAAGAGATCACCGCACCGGTAACCCTGGAAATGGACGCCGCCGGGATGCTGCAAAACCTGTCCCCCGAGCTGTTGGACGGGCTGCTCCAGGCTGCCGAAAATGCGGATTTCTTCCGCCTGGAAGATCTGGTCGAGCAGGTCAATGCCATCGCACCCGCCCTGGGGCAGCACCTGAGTGACCTGGTCAGCCGCTTTATGTATGACGAGCTGATCAATCTCGTGAAACACGGAGAACAACGATGAAACATTTGCAAAACAGCAACATCCTCCTGGTCGATGACACCCCTGCCAACCTGATCCTCTTGGCCAACATGCTCAAGGAGAAGGGCTGCCGGGTGCGCCCGGTGCCCAGCGGGAAAATGGCGCTGAAGATGATCGAGAATGAGCTGCCCGACCTGATCCTGCTGGACATCACCATGCCGGAAATGGATGGCTACGAGGTCTGCCGCCGTTTGAAGGCAGACTCGCGCTCTGCTGACATCCCCATCATCTTCATCAGCGCCCTTTCCGAGACGCTGGACAAGACCCGGGCTTTCACCACCGGCGGCGTGGATTATATTACCAAGCCTTTTCAATTCGAAGAAGTGGAGGCCAGGGTTGAGACCCACCTCAGCCTGCGGCGCCACCAGGTTTACCTGGAGGACCTGGTCGAAGAGAAAGTGAGAGAAATTTCCAGCTCACAGATGTCCACCATCTTTGCCCTTTCGAAGCTGGCTGAGTCGCGGGATGCCGATACGGGGCGGCACCTGGAACGGGTGCAGATATACTGCCGGGTGCTGGCGGAGAGGCTCGCCCGGGAGTCGATCTACAAGAATGAGGTGGGGGAGAACTTTATCTACAACATCAGCAATGCCAGCCCGCTGCACGATATTGGCAAGGTGGCAGTCCCGGATCACATTCTATTAAAGCCGGGCAGATTCAACGCCGAAGAATTTGAGATCATGAAGACACACACCACCATCGGCGCCCAGACGCTGGAAGAAGTAAGGAAGCTTTACCCGAGGAACAGTTTTGTCAACATGGGGATTTCAATCGCCTGCTGCCATCATGAGCGCTGGGACGGGCAGGGCTATCCAGCGGGCCTGGCAGGAAAGGCGATTCCCCTGGCGGCGCGGATCATGGCGGTGGTCGATGTTTATGACGCGCTGCGCTCGAAACGCTGTTATAAGGAAGCCATGGAGCACCATGTGTGCAGGGAGATCATCCTGGCCGGGAAAGGGACGCAGTTTGACCCAACAATTATCGATGCCTTTTCCGCGACGGAAGACGAATTTGAGCGCATCGGATGTGAAATGGGGCTGGGCTGCCTGTTGTCAGAGGCAGGGTAGCAGCAGCCAGGCGAGGCCCGCCCATTTAAGGCACATGGGCGACCCTTTTCAACAGAAAGTTGCTCGATTTTCACAAACCGCAAGGTTTTCCGCACGCTCTTCATGTTATACTCATTTTTAAATCACCATTCTTTCCATCCGAATAACAAAATTAGGAGGCAAAGTGAGCGTATCGAGACGTGACTTCCTGAAACTGGCCGGGGCAAGCGCCGGGCTGGCCGGCCTGAGCGCCACGGGCGTCGGGCGCGGCCTGGCGGCCACCGGGACCGACCCCGCCAACCCCACCGGCGGGCGTGAGATCCTGCCCGTCCCTGACATCCCAGGCCCCGCTCCCGCCGCGGTCTATTCCACCGCCGGCATGACCTATCCCCCCATGCCGCGCATCACCCCGCCGGAAGGCGCGCCCAACATCGCCATCATCCTGATCGACGATATGGGCTTCGGCGCCTCCAGCGCCTTTGGCGGGCCGTGCTACATGCCCAACCTGGAGCGCGTGCAAAAAGAAGGGCTGACTTATAACTGCTTCCACACCACCGCCATGTGCTCGCCCACCCGCCAGGCGCTGCTCACCGGGCGCAACCACCACTCGGTGGGTATGGGGA
>CAIQIV010000823.1 GCA_903871905.1 uncultured Chloroflexota bacterium
GCACGAATCTCGCTGGCAGTAAAGTGGAAAGTTTCCACGAGCCACTTTACAATCTTGAAATGCCCGTTGCGGCCTGAGAAGTGTAGCGCCTGATTGCTATAAGATCGGGCGTCCTTCTCCGTCGATGAAGCGCGCATCCCCGTAGACCATGCCCACTTGCGGGTTGGCCTGCAGGTATTCGACCGCCTGCGCCACCGCCCCCGGCTCATAGGTGTCATCGGAGTTGATCCAGGCCAGGATCTCGCCATGTGCCCTTCCAAAGCCTTTGTTAATGGCGTCTGTCTGGCCGCGGTCCTTCTCGGAAACCCACCACGCCAGCCGGCTGGAATAGCGTTCGATGATCTCCCTGCTACCGTCCGTGGAGCCGCCGTCCACGATGATGTACTCGATTTCAGAGTAATCCTGCTCCAGCACGGAGCGGATGGTCGCCTCAAGGTAGTGGGCCTGATTATAGGATGGTGTAATGATGGAGACCAACATTATTGCGGTGGCCCTTCCTGCAGCGGCTTGTGCAGGTCAAACACCAGGGCGTCCCCATCGATGGGGACCAGGGGATAATTACGGTACAGCAAGCCCTTGAGCTTGGGCTGCTTTTCCAATTCGTCAGGAGCGGTCACCACAAAATAATCCTTGCCCTCGATCAGGTCACTGAACAGCTTGTTCATGTCAAAATCCTGGCCTGCCAGCTGGTAAATATTGAAGTCGTTCGAGCTCATCCAGCGCCCGCTGTCCACCCAGCCCCAATACGCCAGGCGGTAACCGTAATCCTGCATCAGCCCAACCACAGCCACATCCTGCCCAAGCTGCTTGCCCAGTTTCTGCCAGTAAACCGGTTCCTCGCGGAAGTCCAGCCGCTTGAGCGTCACGCGCACATCCCAGGCTTTGATCACCACTGCGAAAAGAATAACTCCCGCAATCAGGGCGACTCCCGGTAGCTTTGCGCCTTGCAGGTTATTGAAAAGGGTCTCCACCGCTGCTGTCAATCCCAGCGCCACGATCGGTATCAATGGAAGCTGGTAATAATCATGGGTGGAGATGTGGAATGACAGGGCCATCCCGAACAGGAAATATCCAACCCACGCTCCCGCGAGGAGGGTGCGGTGTGCTCTTTGGCGCAGCAGGAAGGTCGCAGCCAGTGCGACCAGAAACCATTCAAATCCAACCACACTGCTCAGCAGCCCGTTCCACTGCAGGTAGAAGACCGGGTCGCTCCACAATTGCGGGAAAAAGCGCATGCCGAACTGGCTGGCCAATTTGCCTGAAATATACACACCGTAGATATGGTAAAAGGCATAGGGTAAAACGGTCAGGATTCCCATCAGCCACACCCGCCGCTCCGCCAACGCCTTGCGCAGCCCCAACCCGCCCAGGATCAAGCCTGCCAGGGCACCGCCGACAAAAAACACAGCCACGGCTTTGATAAAAATAGCCAGCCCGGCCAGCAGGCCGGCCGCCACTGACCATCCCCAGGTGGGCGTGCGGTACCAGCGCACAGCCGCCCAGAGTGCGGCCGTGATCAGTGTAACCATCAGCGGATCGGGCA
>CAIQIV010000824.1 GCA_903871905.1 uncultured Chloroflexota bacterium
AGAGACAATACCAGGTATAACGCGGCGTGGACCAGGTTGCGAACGGTGACAACCATCAGAGCAGAACCCAATGTAACTGCAGCAGTCAAAATGAATAGGATTTGTGTAGGGCTCATAAAATCTCTCCCAGGTTAATGCATGGCTGTGGCTGCACCAGTCGAATGGATTTCAGCGCTCTCAGCATCTGCCTGCATGCGCTCTTGCCGGGCGCTTCTACGCGCCGCCGAAAGAGCCAGATACAAGAGGAACCCATTTAAGACAACCATACCCAACCAATAGAGGAAGGGGGATACTCCAGCCAGCAGCTTATCAAGAATAGCGGTGCAAATCACCAATGCCAGGGCCAACGGCGTGAGAAACTTCCAATTGAAACTAAGAATATGGTCAATGCGTAAACGCGGAACAGTATATCTGACCCACATCACCACAAAATACATCATGATCGCCTTTGCAAAGAAGTAAATCAACCCTAACAAAGGCACCTGCTCAGCCCCCGGACCTCGCCAGCCACCCAGGAATAACGCTGAGAAGATGGCGCCGATCGTCAGGGCATGCAGCAGTTCACCTGCATAAAACAGACCAAACTTCATGCCAGAATATTCGATGTTATAACCGGCAACAATTTCCGATTCAGCCTCGAATAGATCAAAGGGTGCACGCCCAATCTCAGCGATTGAGCTGACGAAAAATACCAATGCTGCTACCGGCGCCAGAAACAGGTACCATATTGATTGAGCCTGCACAATATGGTTAATCCCCATAGAACCGGCAAAGATGACCGGGATCAATAGGACAATAACCATCGGTACTTCATAGGAAACCATCATCGCTACCGAGCGGAAAGCTCCTATCAACGCATATTTATTATTTGAGGCCCAACCAGCAATAATAACCCCCAGTGTAGCAATAGCGCCAACGGCCACAATGTACAGCACGCCCACATTGATATCCGTGCCAAATAATGTTGGGGAAAGCGGGAGCACCGCCCACAATAACAGAACCGTAGCCAGGGCAATAATTGGGGACAGGTTATAAAGGAACTTATCCGCTCCGCCTGGTGTTGTATCCTCCTTGATTAGAAGCTTTATGACATCTGCAAAAGGTTGAAACAGCCCAAACGGTCCCAGGCGGTTAGGACCCAGACGATCCTGGAAACGAGCAACTACCTTGCGCTCCAGCCAAACCAGGAAAATATCCAAAACCAACAGAACGGTTGCCAGTACCACAACGCCAATCATTGACATGACAACTGAAATCCAAAACTGCGGCAAACCAGCTCCAATGAGGATACCTCGGAGCCAATCTGCAAGAAGTACAACCGGGTCTGTCATGCTCACTCTCCTGAGTCAATAACTGCATTCAACTGCATAATTTCTAAAAGCCATCATCCGATTCACACAAAAAAGGCTGAGGGAAAAATCCATCAGCCTGAACTTTATAATATCTATTTCAAACCCACTCCAAAGCGCCTTTCCGCCAAGCGTAAATCAATCCAACAACCAGGATCAGGATAAAAAGAACACCTTCCAACACTGCAAATAACCTGAGTTGATTAAAAGCTACCGCCCAAGGGAAAAGGAAAATCAACTCAACGTCAAAGATCAGGAAAACCAGGGCAAAAATATAATATTGGACCCGGAATTGGATCCAGGTATCCCCTACCGTTTCGATCCCACATTCATAGGTTTGGGTTTTGATTGGGTTTGGCTTCCTGGGTGCAATGATTTTGGAAATAATTAATGCAGCAAGAGGAAAGACAGGCGCCAGAAGGAGGAATACTCCTATGAATATCCATTGATCTGCTACCATAAGCTCTCCAGAATTGAAATGATCGGGCATCCAGACGGCAGAGTGGCAACCTGCACCTCCAGCTCCCAGCGGGTTTGATTTTACCATAAGATAATAAGATGGTCATCGATTCTTAATATATATATTCCAAGATCGTTACCTGGAGCACCTTGTGCCACACCAGGTTGTAAGTTAAAATCCGCCAACAGGTAAATGATGCAATCTATTCGCGAGCTATTTCGAATCGGTAACGGCCCATCTAGCAGCCATACCATGGGACCGCGCCGAGCAGCTGAACTCTTTAAGCGGAAATTTCCCGAAGCCAAAGAAATTCACGTCAGCCTTTATGGAAGCCTGGCAGCTACTGGGAAAGGCCATCTAACCGATCGAACAA
>CAIQIV010000825.1 GCA_903871905.1 uncultured Chloroflexota bacterium
GTGCTGTCCAACTACGGCATGCTGCACGACCTGACCATCCAGGGATGTCCACTGGGTAGGGAACTGGAGGAAAAAATCAACGTGCACGAGAAGGTTGAGCACGGCTCGATCATTATGGTGATCGCCACAGATGTTCCCCTGTCCGACCGGCAGATCCGGCGCGTGTGCAGGCGGGCCGGGGTGGGATTGGCGCGTCTGGGCTCCTTCATGGGGCACGGCAGCGGGGACATCGCCCTGGGCTTTTCCACCGCCAACCGCTTTGACCTGGGCGAGACGCGGGACATCCTGCCGCTGCAGGTGCTGCGCGAGGAGCAGCTCGACCTGTTGTTTCGGGCCGCCGCCGAGGCCACCGAGGAAGCGGTGCTGAACTCAATGATCACCGCCCGGCGCACCGTGGGTTGGAACGGTAACGTGCGGGAGAGTCTGCAGGACTTCATCAAGCCTGACCGGCTTCAACGGCCAGGCAGCAGGTAGCGGTCGAAGAAGGCGCCCACCTGCGCCGCGTAGGTCTGCGGGTCTTGGGCGTAGTTTGTCCCGTGGTCGCCGCCAGGCGCGATCCACAGCATCTTGGGCTCACCGGCCGCCTGGAGCAGTGCCTGCGCCCGGTTGAGTCCCGCCTCCTGCTCGCCGTAGATCAGCAGCACGGCGCGCGGCGCGAGGCGCGGCAGATCGTCGATCGGGCTGATCTGCCAGGGGTTGCAGCCGCAGAGCAGGCGGTAGATCCAAACCAGGTTGAGCTCGAAATAGGTGACTGCTGGCTGTACCCCGGGCCTGGCCAGGCTTTCTCCCAGGTTGGGGTAGCCGCCCTCGGCCGCCACCGCCAGGATGCGCGGCTGGCTGGCGGCGGTGCGGATCGCCCCGGCAGCGCCCATCGAAAAGCCGAAAGCCCCGATGCGCTGCACCTCTGGGCGGTGGGCCAGGAACTCCACCGCCGCCTGCCCGTCCAGGACCTCCTCCGCCCCCAGGGTGACAGCGGCTGGCGGGTGGGCGCAGGCGCGGCTGCCCAACTGCAGCACCCCGTATCCCTTGTGCAGCAGAAAGCCAACCGGCGGCAGGCTCTCCCCCAGCGCGCCCTGCATGGATCCAAAAGCGATCACCGCCGCCCCGTTGCGCGGCGGGTAATACCAGGCGGGCAGATCCAGGTTGTCTGGAGTGTGCAGGCGAACGATCTGTGGAGCTGGAAACTCAGGATCCAATGGGATGGGTTGAGGACAGCCCGGGTGGGTGAGCAGGAGCATAAATACCCCGGCCAGGGCCAGGTTGGCCCCCAGGTACAGCAGGACAGCGGCACCCAGCCCGAATACCCCCAGCCGGGCCAGGCGCCGCCCGCTCACGTCCGTGAAGGGGCCAGGTGCGGGGCCAGGTCGGCCAGGAATGCAGGGGGGATACGCCGCGGCCGTCCCTCCTGCCGCCCGAGCCAGGTGTTCACCTGGTGGCATTGGGCGACCAGGGCGCCGTCCCGCGCCCGGCGGATCACAAAGTGCTGCAGCAGAGCGGCGCGACCGGCGCGCCCTACCCAGGTGGTGATCTCCAGCTCGTCGCCGTACAGCGCCTGCTGCAGATACTGGATGTGTTGCGAGCAGGCAGCCAGGGCGATGCCCTCTTCGTCCATGCGGCGCAGCGGCCAGCCTCCGGTTTCAAGGGCCTGCACGCTGCAGTCCTCCATATAGCCCAGGTAGGTGGCATTGTTGACATGCCCCATGGGGTCCAGGTCCTGCCAGGTCACCTGGCGGTGGATGCGGAAGGCGTTCTCCGGCGGCGGGGGTGGATCGCGGAAGGGCTGCCGCTCGGCGTAGGCGGCTGGAGCGCCGCGGGGGAAGAAAGCGCCGATCATCTCCGCCGGGATCTTCACCGGGCGGATGGCATCCGTGGCCAGGAAC
>CAIQIV010000826.1 GCA_903871905.1 uncultured Chloroflexota bacterium
AGCGGACAGCAGGCGGGAAATGGGGGTTCGGGTTTTGGTAAACATGGCTTATCTCCTTTAGATAGTTGAATTCGGGTTTCCTGTTTCTGAACATAAGACGCACAGCCGGCGCCTGACCTTTCCACCAGTTTTTCTCGCCGGGAACGGCGGATATAAAACACGGGACCGGTATGCCCGGTCCCGTGTGCGGCAGAGCAGATTACCATCCCACTCATGGCTTGATCCAGCCAATGGCGTAGATCCCATCCTGGAGGCGCGGTGTGCTGGCCAGCCAGTTGGAGGCTTTGCTGACCCCTGAAGCTGGTACAACAACCCAGGCGTTGGTGCTGCGGTTGAAATACAGCAGCCGCAGCAGGGCTTCGTCTACCTGGAGGCGGTTCACAATCTCCTGGCTGTAAAACAGGGTCAGTATCACTGGTGCCGGAAGGACAGTCTGTGGTTCCCGCCCATCCAGCAGCTCTGCTTCGGCTGGCTTGGCGGGCAGCAGGATGTCCAGGTCAATTGGCTGGCCCAGGATGCCGCCAATCACCCTGCCCTGGACACCGTCCACGTTCTTGGGCAGAGGGGCCTGCAGGGCATGATAATCGGCGGCGCCCATCAGGATCACCTGGTTATGCTCGCCGCTCAGCTTGCCGCTGGCATCCACCGTGACGGAGCCGTCCCGCAGCGGGGCATCTCCCAGCATATGCGCCGGACCCACACCGCCGGCGGTCTGGAAGCTGCGGATGAAATCGCCAAGCCTGGGGGTAGAGATCATCACCAGGGCATAGTCGGGCAGGGCTACCCCGTCGGCGGCAGTAAAGGCGGCGTTCCAGGTGGTGGCGCCGCTTTGGGTCATGGTGGTGCGCCAGGTGCGCTCGCTGGGACAGCGCAGCGCAGCATCCGGGGAGCAGATCTGTGCGGTGGGCGGGGTGGCCAGCTCCTGGGGGCTGTCCAGGAGCAGGCTCATCCGTATCACCTGGCTGCCGGTCATCGTATAGCGAATGTCCAGGCTGGGGGTCCAGGCAGCCGGCGCCAGCTTCACCTCCATGCCGTCGACCAGGGGCGCTTCAGGGCTGTCCGGTGGGGGGTAGACATAGCGCCCGCCGGGTGACCCGCCGCTGTTATAGCGATCGGCATAAGCCCGCAGCTGGTCCCCGGCGTATACGCCGAGCAGGGTGATGGCGTTCAGGCTGGCGGCGGCCAGATCGCGCCCGCCGTGTGTGGTGCCCTGGTAAATGATGCCTCCAGGCGGTGTGCTGCTTGCCTGCTGGACCAGGTAGACCTGAGGGTAAAGGGTGTCCAGGCTGCGCTGGTCTGCCGGGCCATCCTCCAGGCGCAGGCCAATGGTCAGGTCTTCCGCCCCGGTCAGGTTGCTGCCCCGGCTGGAGAGGGCGGGAAGGTATAATCTCCAGCGCACCTGCTGGTTAAACAGGTCCCCTGCCAATCCCAGCGCCGGTCCGTCCAGCAGGGCGGGGGGGATGGAAAAACCGGCGCTCAGGCCCTGGATCTCGTCCCAGCGGCCCAGGGTCATCCAGTCTGGCTCGCCGTGTACGTACCACTGCTCGGTACCCAGGGCAGTGGATGGCGGCGCAGCGCCTGTGCAAGAAAAGGGCAGCCCGTGGCTGGGGTGCCAGAGCTCGCTGGCATGGTACTGGTAGGACATGACCGAGGCATTGGAGGCGCAGGGATGCAGATCGTCAAAGAGCGTGTCGCAGGTGCAGTAGGTCTGGGTGCGCTGTTCGACCTGCTCGTCCTTGTCTGTATCCTGGAGCATCTGGTACTCATCAAACAGGAAGAGGGCGTAATGCCCCCATTCGTGTCCCAGGGTGCGGTAGGCGTTGGCCTGCGCCCAGCTGCCCGTGAGCGGGTTAAAGGCATCCTGCCCGTCCCAATATCGTCCCAGGTAAACTGCTCCTGGGGCGAAGATGGTGTTTTTACCGGCAGGTGTGGTATAGGGGATGGGTTTGGGCACGATGCCCCCTACAAAAGCTGTCGGGCGGTAGTCATTGGCGGCCAGGAAGCGCAGGTCGGCGCTTTGCCATGCCTGGCCGCCGGTGAATATGCTCAGCTCTCCGATGGCTGCCTGCCCGTCGCTGAGGTCGTAAAGGTAGCGGGAAGCTTTAAACAGCCCGATGCGTACCTCTGCCAGGTAGCTCCGGTCCAGCGGCAGGCTGCGGTCCAGGCTGGCGGTCAGGCGGAACAGCACCAACCGCCGTTTGGGGTTGATCACCACATCTCCTGAAGTGGAATGCAGCTCGCGGCTGCCAGGCGTCCAGCTGGTGGTGTAGATAGTGAAGGCCGGGCCGTGGCTGGCTTTGCCAGAGTCCTGGGTGAGCAACTGGCGCAGGGCAGCGATCCAGGTGCAGCCCGGCGGGAGGGGTGTGCCGGGACGGCCATCGCTCCCGGTGGTCACCAGGAGCTCGCCAACCGGGGCGGCCGCAGTTTCGCCGGTATAACACAGGATGCGAATGCGGGCCAGGGCCAGCGGGTTGCCCTGGTCGTCGATAAAGCGCGGCCCGTAGGGGCGGGTCTCAGGCCCGCCCTGGGTCTCAGGCCCGTCCCTATGGGCCAGTGCAGGGAAGGATACGATGCAAAAGAAAAGGACGGCGCTGCTTCCCAGGAGCAGCCATTTTCCCCGGATTGTTTTTTTCATCTTGTTCCTCCTCCAGAACCTTGGTTTTGCCCGGGCGCTGCCTGTGCATGGAAAATTTGGGCACAGTGCAGGCAAGGCTTAATGACTGGACGGGAGCGGCAGCGCGGACCTTTCCGCCAAGATTTTTTGTGATTACACGGGCTGTGTTGTTAATAAATATGATATAGTAATCGTGGAGCGTGTCAAGTGGTGTAATTTTCCTGGCAAGGGAGAAGGGAGCGGCGATGAAAGCTGAGCGGGTCGAAGCCGGGCCGGCCGGGGAGCAGGCGCCTGCCGGTTTGCTGGAGCTGCTGGCCGTGGTCGGGCGGGTGCAGCCTGGATGGCTGCCCCCTGCCATGCTTCAACCGGCTCTTCCTCCTGGCGTGGCATGGCAGGGGGAGTGGCTCAGCCTGGACCCGGCGGCCGGCCGGGAGCTGCTCGACTCCCTGGAAGAGAATGACCTGCCGCGCTTTTGCCTGGTTCACCAGCAGGCTATTCAGCTCACCGCTGGCCTGCTGTGCGCTGGAGGGGCTGGTGCAGCGGGCGCCTCTCCAGCGGTAGAGCAGGCCTTCCTGGCTGCTTTTGAGCGCCTGGCCAACCGCCTGCTGCTGGATGATCCGCAGGGGTTTGTTGCCCTGGTGCAGGCGGCGGCGGACCTGCCGCTGGCCTCTCTCGCCGGGCAGCAGAAAATGACTTATTTCCAGGCCCTGGCGCTGGTCAAGTCCGACCGTTATGCTGAGGCCATCCCCATTTTTGATCGTTTGCTGGCCGGGCCGGGCCTGCTTCCTGAAACCCGGGGGCGGGCGCTGAACTCGCGCGCCAACTGTTATTACCTGACCGGCAGGTTTGAGCAGGCCCTGCAGGACTACCAGGCCAGCCTGGAACTGTGGCGAGCGGCCGGCAACCCGCTGCGCCAGGGGATCGCTTTGCTTAACCTGGGGGTCATCGCCTATGAGCTGCAGGAATACCCGCGGGCAGAGGCCAGCCTGTCGGAGGCGGCGCGCCAGTTTGAAGCCGCAGGCTCGGTGCAGTGGCTGGCTTCGGCGCGCAATGAGCTGGGGCTGGTGCAGCGCGACCTGGGACATTGGGAGCAGGCCCTGGCGTGTTTTGAGGCTGCGGCTGAGCAGCGCCGCCGGGATGGGGCGCTCGATTCGTTGGGGGCGGCGCTGAACAACCAGGGGGAGGTGCTGCTGCTCCAGGGACGCCTGGATGAGGCCGCCGGGCGGCTGGAGGCAGCGCTGCAGGCAATGAGCACGCGGGTGTGGGCAGTGGACGCCCATCTCAACCTGGGCCTGATCCGCCAGGTGGGCGGCGACCTGGACAGCGCCCGGGCAGAGTATGAGCAGGCGCTGCAGATCTGCGAGGCTACCGGGCGGCGCGACATCCTGTCACAGGTTCACTACCGCCTGGGGGAGACGCTGCGCCGCCAGGGTGAAAACGTCCTGGCCCTGGAGCATCTGCGCCTCGGCGCGCAGGCGGTTGAGGCGGTGCGCCAGCCGCTGCAGGATGAAGGCCTGAAGATCAGCCTGCTGGGACGCTGGCAGCAGGTGTACGAGGCTTTGGTGCTGCACTGTGTGGACCTGGGGCTGGTTGAGGAGGCTTTCCTGTGGGCTGAGCGCTCGCGCGCCCGGGCTTTTGCCGAATCGCTGGCCCGGGGACGCCAGCCCGCCGGTGAGCAGGGCGAGCCGCATCTGCCGCCGGCGGACGCGGCGAGCGCCGCCGAGCTGCAGGCCGGGTTGGCGCCGGGCACCCTGCTGCTTTATTACTTCACCACCGGGGTGTTGGAGCGGGATATTCCCATGCTGCGGGCGCTGCCGCCGGGCGCCCTGCGCCAGCATTTGCTTCCGGCTGCCAGCACGCTGCTGTTTATCATCACCCGCCGGCGCCTGGAGGCGCGGCTGTGCCCGCTGGATCCCAACCTGCTGGGCTCGGTCTCGCCGCGCGGCGAAGCGGACCGCAGCCGCTTCCTGTCGCCGGTGGTACTGGAGCGCCTGCAGCAGGCGCTGCTGGTGGAGGCGGGCCTGGCGCAGGGCGCTGAACCGCCAGCCGGATGTGCGAGACTGGTGGTGGTGCCGCACGGGCCGCTGCACTGGCTGCCCTTTTGCGCCTTTCCTCTTCTGGCCGGCGGCCCGCCCCTATCTTATGCGCCCAGCGCCACCCTGCTGGCCCGCCCTGCCCCGCCGGCTCCCGGTCCAGGCGCCTTCCGCCTGCCGTGCCTGGCGGTGGGCTATGACGGCTCTCCTGCCCCTGGCATCCAGGACCTGCTGCCCGGCAGGCCGGGTTCGATGCCAGGCATGTTGAGCCACCCGGAGTCCGAAGCGCGCTTCATTGCCAGCCTGGGTGGTGGGGAGGCCTGGACCGGGCCCCGGCCCAAGCGTGATGCTCTGCGCCGCCTCGCCCCAGGCTGCCGGCGGCTGCATTTCTCCTGCCATGCCTGGTTTAATCATGAAGCGCCCATGGAGTCTTACCTGGAGACAGGGCTGGATGAGCGGCTGAGCGCTCGCCAGGTACTGGAGAACTGGAAACTACAGGCAGAGCTGGTCACCCTGAGCGCCTGCCAGACCGGGGTCAGCCGCATCCTGCGCAG
>CAIQIV010000827.1 GCA_903871905.1 uncultured Chloroflexota bacterium
CCTGGGCATCGCCTTCGTCGCGATGAGGCGCAATATCCAGGACCTGCCCCAGGTCATGGAGCTGGGGAAAAAACTGGGCGCGGATATGTTTTCGGTCAGCAATGTCCTGCCCCACACGCCTGAAATGCGCCACGAGTCGCTCTACGTTGGCCCGCACAACGGCGAGGTCGCTGTGACCGAATGGTCGCCCAGGCTTTCCATGGCGCGCATGGAACTGAACGAATACACCCGAGAGCCGGTGCTGGAGGCGATCCAGAAAGCCGGGTCCGTCGCCATCACCCGGCGCGACCTGAACCTGGGTGTCGACACCTGCCCCTTTGTGGAAAAAGGCAGCGTCTCGATTCGCTGGGATGGGGCGGTGTCCCCCTGCCTGGCGCTTTTGCACGATCACGACAACTACCTGGACTTCCGCAAGCGCACCTCGCTGGCTTACTCGGTTGCCAGCATCAATCAGAAAACCCTGCTTGAAATTTGGAATGAACCGGGCTATGCCAGCCTGCGCAAGCGCCTGCAGGCCTTTGATTTTGCGTACTGCACCTCCTGCAACGGGTGCGACCTGGCTGATACCAACCTGGAAGATTGCTACGGCACGCCTCCACCCACCTGCGGCGCCTGCCTGTGGGCCCAGGGGTTGATCCAATGCCCCTGATTCCAGGCTGAAGCCTGAACCACAGAGGTTACCAGCCATGCAAAACCGGACAGTTCGGGTAGAGGTCGACGAACAGGGTCACCTGATCCTGCCGCCCGAGATCAGGCAGCGCTACGGGTTGGAACCCGGCGCCGTCCTGGAGATCCGGGCGGAAGAAAACCAGCTCTGCCTGCGGCAGTCGACCGCCAGCCTGCGTAAAATCTACGTCGAGCCGACCAACCGCTGCAACCTGAGCTGCCGCACCTGCATGCGCAACGCCTGGGATGAGCCCGCCGGCAGCATGACCCTGGATACCTTTGCCAGCATCCTGCAGGGTATGCGGCAGTTCACGCCCCTTCCGAGCCTGTTTTTTGGCGGTTTCGGGGAACCGCTCTCCCACCCCCTGATCCTGGAAATGCTCAGCGCAGCCAAAAAAGAAGGGGCGCAGGTGGAACTGATCACCAATGGCATCCTGCTGAATGAAACCGCCGCCCGGCACATGATCGCCGCCGGGGTGGATCGGGTCTGGGTTTCAATCGATGGGGCAACCCCGCACAGCTACGCCGACATCCGCCTGGGCGACGAGCTGCCGCAGGTCATCGCCAACCTGGAGCGTTTTCAAGACCTGCGGGCCAGCCAGGACGCCGCCGCGCCCAAGCTGGGCATCGCCTTCGTGGCGATGAAGCGCAACCTCGGCGACCTGCCCGCCGTGGTCCGGCTGGGCAGGCGCCTGGGGGCGGACCGGTTCTCCATCAGCAACCTCCTGCCCCACACCCCCGACCTGCGGGATGAGGTTCTCTTTCTGCACTCGATGTACGACAGCGAGCTCCAGCCTTCCAGGTGGGCGCCAGAAATTTCGCTGCCCAGGCTGGACCTCAACGAAGAGACCATCCGCGGCTTTGCAGACCTGCTGAAAGGGCGAAACACGCTGCAAGTGGCCCGCCAATCGCTGGAGTGGGGGGTCAATCGCTGTCCCTTCCTGGAGAAGGGGAGCATCTCGATCCGCTGGGACGGCATGGTCAGCCCGTGCCTGCCCCTGCTGCACACCCACACCGGCTACCTGGGAGAACACCTGCGGACCTCCCAGGCTTTTGGGCTGGGATACCTCCGGGATAACAGCCTGGCTGAGCTGTGGAACAGCAGTGAGTATACCGCCCTGCGGGAACGCCTGCATGATTTTGATTTTTCACCCTGC
>CAIQIV010000828.1 GCA_903871905.1 uncultured Chloroflexota bacterium
ATCCGCCAGCGGCTGAGAAACCATGTCTACATGTGCCGTCTCCTTATCCGTGGCGATGCAGTTGCCTCCGTGACAATTGGTGCAGCAATCCTTGCGCGCATGGACCGTATGCCACTCTCCGTTTTCATTAACCGGATCTTCTTGCGCGTGACAGGTGATGCACGATGACTTTTGCGGATTATCTCCACATTGAGCTGCCACGGGGTTGGGTGTTTGAACGAAATTGATGAGGCAAACACTCATGAGAAACCCACCTATCAAACTAAGAACGAAGTACCATTTTGATGACATATCTCGCCTCCAGGTATGGAATACAAACGCTTCATAACCGTATCGCATCACTTTCCTTACACCGTTCCAAAGTGATGTTCTATTGGGTGATCGTTATCATCTGCCGGGCACATGACCAGCAGTGAGATAGAAGGGACTTCGCCGCTGTTTTGCCAGCAGTGAGGGATATGGGCTTCAAATAGCAAACTATCCCCAGGATGGAGATGGTAAATGGTTTCATCCACGATGTAAGATAATTGACCTTCCAGGCAGTAAATAAATTCATGCCCGGTATGTACAATTGGGATAGGGCCGCTGCTGGCTTTTGGTTTCAATGTGATCAGTAAGGGCCGTCCGCCCCGCAAAGTCAACCCGGTACCCAGGTCCTCCAGTACCCCAAAAGCAAACGTCAGCGGCTGCCTTTGGCCTGCTCTCTGGTATGTGACGCAGCTTCTGGGTCCATCGTTCTCAAAAAATGCCGTGATTGGAACAGACAGCGCCTCAGCCAGGTGCTTCAGTGTGCTAACACTCGGGGATGTCCTGCCGTTTTCAATCAGGCTGAGGGTATTGGTGCTCAACCCGCTCTGTTCAGCCAGGGCACGAATTGAGAGCCCGCGGCTCGAACGCAGCCCGCGCAAGTGACGTCCAACATCCGTCTCGATGGAGATTGTTTCATCCAAGGGCGGCGGAGGCTGACAAAGCCCCCACCGGGGCGGGGTGCTTCGCCGTCTTCTGCGTGTCTGCAGCTCACTCGGAGGATTTGAATCTGGCATAAAAATCTCTCCTCATTTCATTGCTCATTGTACTATTAATATAGTACAATATCTGCAATAGGTCAAGGTATTTAACTATTTTAATGTGTGATCGCAAATGGAATTTGACTGCCAGATGGATCCGGGATCTGGGACGGCAGCAGATCCGAATAGAATCTTCAATATCCAGGATTTCACTGGATATCTCGACAGTTACCAAGGAGAGTATGATGGTTGATATTCATAAGATTGAGACATTTCTGCGAGCCGCCGAAACTCTCAACTTTTCTGAAACCGCCAAGCAGCTCCACCTGAGCCAGCCTACTGTGAGCCAGTATATAAAAACCCTGGAACAGGAATTTGGGGTGGAATTATTCACCCGGACAAATTCTGGGCTGCGGCTGACCGAGGCTGGTCGGTTGCTATTTCCCATGGCCCGCCGTCTCCTGCAAGACACCAATGATATGCAGGCAATGATGTCTTCGATACAACAAGGGGTTGCCGGAGAGCTGCGCTTCACCTGCAGTACAACCGCCGGGAAATATGTATTACCGCAGATGGCCGCCCGCTTCTGCCAACACTATCCAGGCGTCAAAGTAAGCATTCTGGCTTGCACTTCAGAGGACATCTCCTCCAGTCTGTTAGAAGGGAATGCCCATATTGGTGTGCTCAGCCGGGAGATCATGGATCCCGGCCTGGATTCGCAGAAATTCTTCACCGACACGATCAGTTTGATCGTCCCCTCAAACCATCGTTGGGCTTCTCGAAAGGCAATCGACCCCGGTGAGTTGTTGGAAGAACCGCTCATTCTCCGTGAGGAAAGTTCCGGGACGCGCCGGGTAGTCCTGTCTGAACTGGCAAAATCCGATATCAGCCTGAACGACCTGAATATCTTCATGGAATTAGGCAATGCAGAAGCTATCGTCCGGACCGTAGCGGCAGGCTATGGCATAGCCTTTGTGTCCAAACTGGCTTCTGCCTGCCCCCTCCAGCGCGGGAATGTCATCGATCTCGATGTGGACGGATTGGATCTCACCCGCTCCATCTACATGGTGCGCCAGGCCAACAGCAGCTCCCACCGGCCCCGAGAAGCCTTCTGGAGTTTCATCCATGCCCCTGAAAACGCTGACCTGATCCACCTTCCCGAACAATCGCTATAAATCCATCCATCCGCCTCTCTCCTGCTGCGGGTCGATGGCGGATGGATGGATCAACCAGCCGGTTTAGAACACGTACGTCATCGAGGCCCCTTCCGCGCCCATTAAGAAGGGGGGAGCCTTTTCGATGAGAATGCGTGGGTCGCGCAGTTGCTCGGGGGTCACCCCTTTATTCTCCAGGGCCAGCTCGCACAGCACCACTTTGGCGCCGAGATCGAGAATATCATTGAAGAGCTTGATCGGGTCTGGCAAACCCTTGGGGGTACCAATTTTTTCCAACTCATCCTTTATGGTCCATTTGGTTCCTGCCGGGCAGAAGAAGATATGCACTTCGTAATCCAGGGCCAGTCCTGAGGAGGCAAAGATCAGGGTTGGCATAATATTCTTCGCTTCATCGCCATTGCAGACAACAACCATCTTTTGTGACATCTTGTTACTCCTTATTGATATTTTGATATGAATCCAATTTCATCCGGTCGCACGATGCTGCCGTGAGAATTGGGTGATATTCATTCTGTGCCAGCCGGGACCGTTTCTCTCTCGGGAGCTGGCTTGAGGGTAAAAATATAAATGGCTGCAATCCGGTAAATGGCGTGGGCGAACTTCGTGAATGGCATCAGAAGCAGCAGTACCATCGAAACCGCCACATGCGAAATGAACATCCAGTACCCCCATACCGGTGCGCCGGGCAGGTACAGGGCGATCTCAATCAGCAAACCACTTGTCCCGCTGAGCCACAGCAGAGAAAGGAAGAGCCAATCGTAAGGCCGCGAGAAACGATGCGCCTTTTCCTCCGGGCGCCAGCGCTTATACAGCAGAATGGTGACGCCGTATGTAAACAGCAACCCGGCCAGGGTGCCGATCAGGCGTGTCGGATACCAGATTGCGACCGCCGCGCCGGTTGTTTTCAGTCCCAGCGCATCCAGCCCATAATCCATAACCGTCGCCAACAGCAGTCCCAGGAAGCCCCACATCGCTGCCGCATGGACAAACCAGATTCTCAGGTACCAGCTCTTTTGATTACCCGGTCCCGTGCATTCCTGCCGGTAGCGTTTCTGACCCAGGGATTGGACAACCACCGCCTCCCATAATGCCTGCAGACCGTTCATCCCCGAGCCGTTAAAGACATCCTTCCCCGAGAGGTGGTTGGCGTGGATGATGCGGGACATCATCGTTAAGATTGTCACCAGGCTGATCACCCCAATCAGCAGCAGTACAGCCAGCCCAACCGTATGGAGCACAGCATAAGGAATGAAACCGAACAGCTTTAGGCTGTCGGTCGCCATTGCTCCTCTCTCCCCATACAGAAATACACCAAAAAACAGCACCAGTACGGCTGCAATCAGGCTGCCAACCCAGGTCTTTTTAAAAAACAGCGCACCGATCTTGAATGGCGCATATTGGGCAATAGCATAACTGCGGGCAGCCGCCATCAAATTGGCCGGTTCGGCCTGTTGCGGGCAGGTTTCTGAACAGTCACCGCAGTTGTAGCACAACCACAGCTCCTTACTGCCCAGGAGTTGATCCCGCAATCCCAACTGCGCCATGCGCATCAACTGCCGCGGGAAACGGGCATCCTCTGTCGATAGCGAGCAAATCGCCGTGCAGTTCCCACAGTGGATGCACATCTCTAAGCCCACCGCCCCGTATTCTTTCAGTTCATCAGCCAGGGTTGGATCCACCCGCTGGCTCATTCCTGCTCCTCCTTGGCCAACTGATAGAGCGGATAGTCCCCGTCCATTCCTTTTTCTACCACGATGCCATATTTCTTCAATGCTGCTATGAACCACAGGGTTTCGTGGGTTGGCTTGCCTACTGCTGCCGCAACCTCTGGGACTGTCCTCGGGGCATCACAGAGGTATTGGCAGATTGCCTGCTGAAGCTGCTTCTGCGCGCGAAAGAGAGCCTGTGTCCGTTCGACTGCGCTGGCGTGTTCCTGGCGCAGTTGTTTCAGCCGCTCGCCGCGGGTCGGGGTCTTAACACCTGCATCACTCATACCTCAGCCTCCATCAATTCATCCAGATCCATGGCGATCGCATCCACCATCGCCTCGTACTGCGCCAGGGTCCAGGATTGGACATCGATCGCCCGGCTCGGACAGGCGCTGGCGCAGGCGCCGCATCCCGTGCAGTTTGCAGGGGTCACTTCCGCCCGCCTCACTTCTACGCCGTTCTCGATAAAGGTATTCATCTTCAAGGCGCCTTCATAAGCACAGGCCAACACACAGGCGCCGCTGCCCGTACATTTTTCTGCATCCACATGGGCGATGAAGGGTGGCAGTTCCACCTTGCCCTGGCAGAGCAGCGCGGCTGTCTTGGCTGCCGCTGCCGAGGCGGCTGCCAGGCTTTCCTGGATATTCATCGGACCTTGGACTGTGCCCGCCAGGATAACCCCGCGCACCGCCATTTCGACCGGGCGCAGCTTGGGATGCGCTTCCAGCAGGAACCGGTCATTTCCCCGGGAGACCTTGAGCATCGCTACCAGGTCATCCATCTGGCGCGGCATGATCCCAACCGCCAGTACGACCAGGTCCACCGGCACTTCAAGCTCCTGGCCATAAGTCAGGTAGTCCTTCACCCGCACCAGCACCGGGTGCGTATCATTGGCAGGGGCAGAAACAACTTCCGGGCGCTCATCGCCGTGATACCGGATAAAGCGAACGCCCGCGTTCCGGGCCTGCCGGTAGATCGTTTCATGCCCGCGTCCATAGGTGCGGATATCTTGATACAGCTCGTAGAGATTTAGTTTCGGGAAACGGCGGCGCAGTTCCACCGCGGTGTGCAGCAGCGCCGTGCAGCAGACCCGCGAGCAGTAATTATTCACCTGCCCATCCGCCTGCGGCTCATCCACCCCCTCCAGTTCCCGGCTGCCCACGCAGTGGATCAGCGCAGCCGATCTCACCCTTTTCCCATTCCACGTCAGCGGTTCTCCCGCCGGCGTCAGGGCCAGGGCGCGGATCAACTGCGGCAGGGTAGTCACCTGAGGTAGCTGGTTGTACCCGTATTCTCCCTGGCGCGGCTGGTAGGGATCAAAGCCGGTCGCCAGGACCACCGCCCCCACCTGGATGGTGAAGGTTTTGGGCTCGTTTTTCAACACAACCGGACCACTCTCTAACTGGATCGGGGTTCCGGGGTAATTCTCCCAATCAACGGCTGGGGTAGATGGAAAACAGCCCGGATATGGACGGTAAATCACCTTGCGTTTGCCCAGCCCATAATTAAATTCGTCCGGCGCTTCCAGTTTACATGCAGCAGTCAGCTCTTCGGCCTGCGCATCGCTCTGGAAGCCGCGCCCCTGCTGCTGGATTTTGACCTCAAAGTTCCCCACGTATCCCGTCACCCAGCACACTTCCGCCTGGGTGAATATCGTCACCCCAGGATGAGCCGCCGTCTGTTCAATCAGCTTTTTTAGCAGCTCTCTCCCCATTTCGCCCGTCGGGAAGACGGTTTCCAGCTGGGCCATGCGCCCGCCCAAGAAGGGAGATTTTTCCACCAAAGTGACCCGGATACCCTGGCGTGCAATGTCCAGTGCAGCCTGCAGCCCTGCTGCTCCACCGCCAATCACCAGGGCATGGCGTTCGGCGCCCAGGCGGATTGGTTCAAGAGGCTTCAGCAGACGTGCCTTGGCGACCCCGGCAGCCATCAGGCGGATTGCCTTTTCTGTCGCCGCTTCCTGGTCGGATGGGTGGACCCAACTGACCTGCTCGCGCAGGCCAACATGGTAGTAGAGATAGGGGTTCAAACCGGCGCGCATCACCGCCCCGCGAAAAGTCTGTTCATGCAGGGAAGGGGTGCAGGCGCCGATGACCACGCGGTTGACCCCCAGGGTCTTGATATCCTGCTCAAGCATAGCTTGCCCGGCGTCAGAACACATTGACAGATCGGTGCGCGAGATCACCACATCCGGCAGCTTGCCCATCGTCCTGGCTGCTCGTTCGCACTGTACACTATGGCTGATATTGCCGCCGCAATGACACACGTACACCCCAATCCGGACATCCCCAGGGACAGGCGCCTGGTGTTTTAGGAGGTTCTCCGGGTCCTCAGGCATAAGATTCTTCCCTTCGATCTGCGAACGCGCCTTTTGCACGGCCGCCATACTTCTCCAGAATGTAACCTGAAGCGGCCGAAGCCGCTGCGCTGGCGGTCACAATGCTGTCCACGATATCCATCGGCCCCATCGCCGTACCGCTGATAAATATTCCCGGTACCCCAGTGCTGCAAGGGCTGGCATTTGGCGCCGGGATGTCAACAAATCCATCTGCCGCAAAGGAGAAGGGGAAAGCCTGGTTAGCCGTCGCGGCAGACTGCATGCCCAGGGATAACACGACCAGATCATGCGTGCGCTCAACGGTCTCACCGCTTTCGGTCTGTTCTACTTTCACGACCAGGTTCTGTTCAGCATCTTCTCGAATCGCAGCGACCTTCCCGCGGATAAACTCAACCCCCATCGCCTGCGCATTCTGATAGAACTGCTCGTAACCCTTTCCGAAGGTCCGAATATCCATGTAGTAAATGGTGATCTCGGCTAACGGTAGCGCACCGGAAACCAGCATTGCCTGTTTAATCGCGTACATGCAGCACACCCGCGAGCAGTATTCTACCCCCAGGGTCAGGTCACGCGAACCAGCACACTGCACATAGGCGATTGAGCCTGGCTCCTTCCCATCACCGGGACGCAGCACACGCCCATAGGGACCCGTCGGCGCCAGGAAGCGCTCCATCATCAGGGGATCGATCACATTGTGCAGTGCTCCGCCGCCGTATTCTTTCTTGGCTCCCAGCGAGGTTAATTCAAAACCGGATGCCAGGACAACGCTTATCGCCTGGATCTCGAATACTGCTGGCTGCTGCGAGAAGTCCACCGCCTGCGCCGCGCACACTTTCTCGCATTTTCCGCACAGGAAGCAGTTCTCCAAATCCAAAACCGCCGTTTGCGGTACGGCAGTGGAAAAGGGCACGCAGATAGCCCGGTAAGCACCCAGGCCGCGATCATAAGGGCTGGGAATCGTGATTGGACAGGCATATTCACATTCCCGGCAGCCGGTGCATTTGCTTTCATCCACATAACGAGGTTTCTGTGTCACTTCTGCCCGGAAGTTTCCGCCATCCACCTGGATGGAATTCACCTCACAGTAGGTAAATAATCTGATGTTGGGATGGTGTGCCACGGCTGACATCTTGGGGGTAGTGATACAGGAGCAGCAGTCCAA
>CAIQIV010000829.1 GCA_903871905.1 uncultured Chloroflexota bacterium
AGGCTTGACTGTACCGGGACCTTCTTTACCGAACATGACCTTATCCCATTCCGGCAACCTGACCGCCACGAACTCCCAGGAATTGTTGGTGAGAGTGCTGCAGTTCCTGGATGAAAACAATATGAACCAATCATCAGAGACAAATTCTGAGATTATTTTGGATTTATCCGACACATCCTTTGTAGATAGTGCTGGAATGGGTGTGCTGGTTCAATCTACCCGCCAAGCGCGAGCCCGGGGTTCTGATTTACGGATAGTGAACCTACAACCCAATGTTAATAGTACCATCCAGCTCCTGCGCCTGGATGCATTTTTAACGGTCGGAGACTGCCCGAATGTTGTTTCGAGTCGAACTGGTTACACGGGAGAGATTAGCAAACCAAGCCCTGATGTAGCTGTTCTCAAAGTACCGAGGCGGTTGGATGTCAGCAACGTCAATCAGGTTATCCGGCCTTATGGTTTAAACCCAGATAGTCAAGACTGCATGCGGTGGATAATGGATTTTAGCGACACCCGTTTTGTGGATAGCGCTTCAATAGCAGCCTTACTAAATCTTCAGAAGGTGGCGGGTGAGAATGGGTGTCGCCTGGAACTGGCCCAGGTAGATCGAGAAGTCCGCCGCTCTTTTGACCTTGCAGGCGCGGGTGACAAGTTTATCTGGCTGAATACACCCATTCCTACCACTTTGGAGAAAGCCCAATGAAAGCTGTAATCCTTGCCGCCGGGTTCAGCACCAAGCTGGAGCCATTAACGAATTTTATTTCCCCTGCAATGCTACCGCTGGGGAATAAACCTGTGATGCAGCATATTGTTGAATGGTTGGCAAAAAACCGAATAAAGGAAGTCATTATAACCACCCATATCTTAGCGGAACAAATTGAAACCCATTTTGGGGGTGGACAACGCTGGGGTCTGCACATTTCTTATTCTTTGGAGAATCAGGACCTGGGGGATGCAGGATCATTACGCCGCCTGACAGGTGCGGCTGACTCGACTTTATTGGTGATCCAGGGAGACCAACTGCCGAATCTGGATCTTGAGGCAATGATTGAAATGCATCATCGGGTAAAGGCAATGGTCACTGCGGCAATGGTTCCCACAAGTGAAGGGTCCAATAAGTCGGAATTTTATCTTGACAGCGGCGGCAGCCTTCGTAATCAGCAAGATTCTGCTCACAATGAGAACAGCGTTTCTGCTGTTGAATGTTTACCGATCTTCCTGGTTGAACCGGAGGTATTAGGATATATCTCCTCTGGTAAAAAGACGGATATGCGCCATGATCTACTGCCTTACCTGATCAAGAAAGGTGTGCAAACCGGTGGCTTTTTGTGTTCTTGGGACCAGGGTAATGTTGAAGGTGTTGAGAATTTTCAGCGGGCACAGTCCATGCTGCTGAATGACAGTATCCAGCAAGCCACCCCAGCAGGCCGCCTGAATACAGGAAAGGTGTGGTTTGGACGTAATGTTTCTATCCATCCTTCTGCGAAAATCATTGAGCCCGTATGCCTGGGGGACCATTGTCGAATTGAAGCACAAGGCGTAATAGGCCCCAATGTTGTTTTGGGTTCTGGGGTGTTTGTGGACCAGGGTGCAACGATTGCAAACAGCACGGTGTTGGAAAAGACTTATCTTGGCCGCCTGGTCAATATCCAGGATGCCCTTGTCTACCGGAATATTTTGATCAAAACGGATACAGGATCCACCGCTTTTGTTCCGGATCGATTTCTCCTCTCTGGGATTGAACCAGGCACCTGGATGGAAGGATTACGCCGGGTTCTGGAACTCGGTTTTGTATTGCTGTTGATCCTGGTTATGCTGCCCCTCTTTTTATTCTCTGCGGTGCTGTCTCTATTATCTCGGCCAAAAACCTGGATCGTTTATGAAGAGCGTTTGAGCAGTACCATGGCGGAATTGGAGGCGAGTTCTCTGCGAGAACCACGAACAGTGCGATTGCCGCGTTTCGGGTGCAATCCAAGTAATGCACCGGGAAGGCTGCTTCAGCGATTGGGTTGGGATGGTCTGCCGATGTTATTTTCTATCTTCCAGGGACACATTGCATTGGTGGGGGTTGGACCTCTACGACCAGAGCAATACGCACAGGTGACAGAAGAATGGCAAAGACAGCGTTTTCTGTCACTCGCTGGTTTGACCGGGTTATGGTATATTACCTCAAGTTCACAGGCATCGCTTGATGAGCAGTTTGTTGTGGACTGCTACTATGCTGTCACCAGGAATTGGAAGATCGACCTGGATATCCTGTGGAAAACCATACCAACCTGGTGGCGTAGAGTAACAGCCTGATATCATTCTCGATAGATAAGGCTGGTGGATATGCAAATCATCGAAAGAAAACAAGGTCAAACGGTACTCCTCGACCTGAGCGGGCGATTGGAGGCCTCCTCTGCCCCCCAATTTGTAGCATGGCTGCAAAAATTGCCTGCAGGACCAACGCGCCTGGCTGTCAATCTATCTGGCGTTACCTTCATTGATTCAACGGGATTGTCTGCCCTGGTGCAGGGGATGAAACGCTGCCGCGAGCGCTCCGGTGAATTCGTCTTGTTTGGTTTGCAGCAGCCGGTGCGCATTATTTTCGAACTCACCCGGCTGGATAAGGCATTCAACATATTTCTCAACGAACAAGATGCGATGGATGCATTAGCGATTGAGAAACCATAAGTCTGGAGCATATGGACGACATCGGGGATTTAAGTGGATTATTAGTAACTTTGCGGCCCAGCCTGCAAAGTATTGCTGAAGCCTGGCTGCAGTGTGGTGCAGAAGCCTTTGGCTTGTGGAGCGGGGATTGTCCACTATTTTCCTGGCCAGAGGCAGGTCCTGGCAAAGATCCCTGGATTGGGCAGTCTATCCGAGTGAATGGAGCAGTGGTTGGAGATCTGCGAGTCTCGGGTCTGGATTTCCCTTGGGTCAGACACAGGTTGGCTGCAGACGCAGCTCTTCTCCAGGCTTTGATCGTTTCGAACGGTGATGTCGATGATCTGGCGGCAGCGCTTTTAGAGAGCCAGGATCATTTACTGGCAGTATTTGACCTGGAACGTCACTTAAGCGCACATCTCGATTTTGAGCCGGCTCTGAATGTTCTGGCGTATCAAATTCGTTATGTTACTCATGCAGACCTGGCGTTTATCATTGCTATGGAATTAGGTTTACCACCGATTTCCTGCTATGATCCAGCAGATGCAGTTTTGCCAGATGGATGGTTTATAGATTTTCCTTTTGATGAATTTCCCTCGGCGCCAATTCTATTGGACCAGGCAAAATCCAGAGCACTTTTTCCTGGTTTGCTCGAGCTTGGCGACTGTTTATTTCTTCAGCCTCTGAAAGTTCATCCTCCAATGCGCATGCTGATCGGTCTTCAGTTCGATCGCCCAGCCGGACAACTTTCCCCAGAGCTCAAATTGGTGCAGGCGATTGCCAGGCAAGCGGAAATCCATTTTGAAAATGTATTTCTACATCAAAAAAGCCTGAAGCAGACCCAGATGATGACCGAGTTAGACCTGGCGCGAAATATCCAGGCTGGACTGCTGCCAGAAACGATCCCACCTATCCCAGGCATCCAGGTAAGTGCTCATACCCGACCAGCGCTCGAAGTGGGCGGAGACTTTTTTGATTTTATTTCCCTATCTGATGGACAGCTGATTGTTGCGGTTGGAGATGCTTCTGGGAAGGGGATGCCAGCGGCCCTTCTCATGTCGATGATTCACACGGTTATACACAGTGCAGCCCGCTTCTCGCCGATTAAAGAACCGGCAGCGATTCTCAAGCGTACTATTCAAGACCTGTATGATGATTTCAACCGAATTGGCTTGTTTGCAACGGTGTTCATCGGACAGGTCGATATATTGAACAGAAGCTTCCGGTATGGGAATGCGGGGCACTCTCCGGTTATCTACTGCCCTGCGGGAGGACGAGCAAGGCTTTTAAAGGCTGATACGCCACCCGTTGGGATTTTCCCGGACGGGAATCCGGATAATTTTATCCTGAAGGTTGCCCAAGGAGATGTTTTTTTAATTGGAAGTGATGGCTTCAGTGATGCGATGGATGCTTCAGGAAGCCCCTTGGGAATTGATTACCTGCTTGAACTGGCAGAAAGTCTGGTTGAATATTCAGCCGATAGAATCCTGGAGGAGTTCTTTTTACATGTGGAGCAGCTTGAATCTGGCCAAACCCAGTTTGATGACCAAACATTGTTAGTTATAAAAATAGGGGAGGCCTGATGCAACCTGTGGATATTCATCTAAATCTGCCTGCAGATGTTTTCTTTCTACAGATCATATCCTGTGCAGTCCAAACCTTGGTCGATTTTGCTGGAGAAGTGGATGACAAGGAGAGCAAATGCTATGCAATCCAATTGGCGGTTCAGGAGGCTGGGGTCAATGTTGTCAAGTATGCTTATGCGTCCGAGGGCATCGGATCGGGAACCCTTAAGGGGCGCATTCTTGTTGATTTGATGTATGATCCTGAGCTTCACCTGATCTGTGTGGAATTGAGCGATCAGGGTGCTTCTTTTGACATTTCTCAGATCAATGGACCTGATCTGTCAAAGGCTCATGAGAGAGGTTATGGGATATTCCTGATGCACTCCTTGATGGATTCTGTCGAATACACTTCTTGCGGAAGCTCTAATCAATGGAGATTGACAAAGAAAATATGATGTCTAAGGGAATGAAATGGCGCTAGTTTTGGTCGTTGATGATCATACGGTAACACTCAGAGTGCTTAGCCACCAGTTGAAGCGCGAAGGTCACCAGGTGATTGTTGCCGAGAATGGAAAATTAGCCCTGGAGAAGCTTCAATCTTCGCAGACCCCTATAGACCTGGTGATTATGGATCTGACCATGCCTGAAATGGACGGCCTCACCCTGGTGAGTATATTGAACCAGGATCCACGGTATCAGGCGTTGCCAAAGATAATCCTGACTGCGAGCTGGCAGGATTGTGACCGCCAGGCTGCGCGCGAACTGGGGGTTAATGTCTTTCTTAATAAGCCAGTCAGCTCGTGGGAGTTATCCGAATCGATTCGCAGTCTTTTGTCTCCGGGCTCTTCTTGATGCTTCCACTTTTAGCCAACCTGGTTTCTGATGGGGTGATCATCGCGGATAAAAATTTTCGGATTGTGCTAATCAATCACCGGGTTGAACAGTTATTTGGATACAGCGCGCAGGAAGTGATTGGTAAACCTTTAGAAATATTTATTCCGGAGGATTATCGAGCAGTCCACATTGATAGGCACTTTAGGGGATTTGCTCGAGCACACGAAGAGCAGATCAGGTTGGAAAAATACCGTGGAATAACAGGTTTGGCGAAGTCTGGCAACCGTATTCCGCTTGAACTTGCCATTGGGCATTTCTCGGGCCCAGATAGTATTTCTGAGATCCCGGGTGGACCTCTTAGCGAAGGAGTGATTGTCTGTTTACGCGATCTGAGCGCAGAACAGATTGCCCAACAGAAGATTGTTGAAGCATTACGCCGCCAGAATCTATTTCTTACCAGCCTGAACAAGGTAGCCCTGGGTTTATTACGCCGGTTGGAATTGGATGATCTGCTCCGTGATGTCTTGCAGCAGGCTAACCGCCTGGTCAATACGGAATATGGGTTTGTTTTCCTGGAAAACGCTGAAGGAGATGCCATGGAACTGCGTATTGACACAGGAAACCAGTTCCAAGGTATGCGCTTGAAAAAAGGCGAGGGTTTAGCGGGGAGAGTCTGGGAGAGTGAAAAACCTTTATGGATAAGTGACTACCGCACCTGGATCCACCGCTCGAGCCAACTTGAGAAGGCTCCATTTATCTCGGTGGTGGGTTTTCCGCTAAATTTTGATGGCAGGGTGCGGGGAGTTCTTGGGGTGGCACTGACCGAGGAAACCAGAAAATTTGAGGATCAGGAGATTGAGCAGCTTGGGTATTTTGCTGAGCTGGCTTCTGTGGCTTTGCAGAATGCTCACCTGTATTCCCAATTAACCCAAGAGCTTGATCACCGCACCCAGGTGGAAAAAGCGCTGCGCGAGCGTGAAGCTCATTACAAGCTGGTAGTTGACTCAGCCTTGTATGCGGTGATTGAAACGGATGCAGAAGGCAAGATTATCGGGTGGAACCCTCAGGCAGAGATAATCTTTGGATGGTCAAGGGAGCAGGCAATGGGTATGGTGATGACCAGGTTGATCCTGGCGCCATCCAATCAAAGTAAGGTTGCAGGGGATGAATACCTAAACATTAGCAAGTATGTCAGTGATGAGCCGACAGAATTAACCGGGATTCACCGCGAAGGATATCAATTTCCTATAGAAATGGCTGTCTCGCAATTATTGATTGACCAGCAGCAGTTATTCAGCGCATTTGTACATGATATCTCTGAGCGTCGGCGGTATGAAACCAAGCTGCAAGAGGAGCGGGAGTTTGCATTAATGGTGATGAATACCGTGAGGCAAGGACTCACGGTAACCAATTCCGATGGACGTTTTGTTTATGTTAACCCGGCTTATGCACAGATGCTGGGGTACCAGCCCCAGGATCTCCTGGGCAAAAGTCCGATGGATTTGGCTGTTCAAGAAGATGAATTGGATTACCAGAAAGTGTTTGATCAACGACGCCTTGGTCTGACGACGACTTATGAGGCACGGCTTCTGCATGCAGATGGACATACTGTATATACCTTAATTACTGGATCGCCTCGTTTCCGCGATGGCGAATTTATTGGGAGCATCTCTTCAGTTTTTGATCTGAGCGAGCGGCGAAAAATGGAGTTAGAGCTGGCCAGAGCGCGGGACCATGCGCTGGAAATATCCCGTCTAAAGTCCGAGTTTTTGGCGATGATGAGTCATGAGATTCGCACACCCATGAATGGCATCTTTGGAATGACAGAAATCCTGATGGATACACATCTGGACGAAGAACAGCGCGAGTATGCTCAGATTGTTTGGAATGAAGCCCATAATTTGCTGCAGATCATCAACGATATCCTGGATTTTTCCAAAATTGAAGCCGGGAAAATGATGCTTGAGCCAGCCGAGTTTTCTTTACAAAGCATGATCGATACTGCGATCCGCCTGGTAGCTCCCAGGGCAGAGGCGAAGAATTTGGAATTAACTGTTGATGTTTCGCCGCTTATCCCATCCAGGTTGAATGGTGATGCAGGACGTCTGCGCCAGGTGTTGATTAACCTGGTAAACAATGCGATCAAATTTACAGAACAAGGTTCGATTAAAATCCGGGTCGAACCGGTTTCCATCCAGGGAGGAAAGATCACCTTGCGCTTCATGGTCAAGGACACGGGAATAGGGATCCCTGCCTCGGCGCGCGATTTGTTATTTAAATCATTTACCCAGGTTGAGATGGGACCGACCCGACGTTTTGGTGGGACCGGTTTGGGCCTGGCGATCGCTCGGCGCCTGGTGGAACTGATGAGTGGCCAGATTGATTTCTTTAGCCAGGAAGGAATTGGTTCTACCTTCTGGTTTACGGTTGTCCTCGGACTCCTTCCGGGAGCAACCCCGAGTTTGCCTGAAAGGACTGCTAAAATGATACAAATGCCCAATACCATAGATGCAAATAAGGGAATAACCAAGGTAGGGCAAGGCAGGCCAATTTTGATTGTTGAAGATAATGCTCCTCACCGTTTTGCTGTGGCCAGCTACCTGCGAAAGCATGGGTATATGGTTGATGTTGCAGTCGATGGGCGGGAGGCAATGCAACGGGTGGCGGAGACAATTCAGTATGGAACCCAATACTTGGTAATTCTGATGGATCTGCGGATGCCTGATATGGATGGTTTTGAAACGACCCGGGAAATCCGGCGGCTGGAAAACGATGCCAACCTGCATACGCCCATCCTGGCAGTCACCGCAGACGCATTTCCGGATGAAATTGAA
The DNA here is from genome assembly GCA_903871905.1 of uncultured Chloroflexota bacterium. GTDB lineage: Bacteria > Chloroflexota > Anaerolineae > Anaerolineales > UBA4823 > CAIQIV01. Next base: position 7,886 of record CAIQIV010000829.1, read on the forward strand.
CGCTGCAGGCAGGCAGGCATGGATGGGTATTTGACAAAGCCGATCGATCTTGCCCAGCTTGGGCAAGAAGTTAAGCGCTTTAACCAGGAAAAATCTCCTGTCCAGAAATCGCAGCTGGAATGAGCCATATTTGCCTGACTTTCCGGGGAAAATCTGCAATCGTTTCTCACCCGGGCATGGACTTTGATCAGGTTAAATTCAACCTCGGATAACCTGCAAGGCTTGAGGAAATATGGGGTGCCAGGAGTTTTCGTGCACCGTCCGAGGCGGTTCTTATCCACCCGCCTCAGGCGGTGATTTGGGCTACTGCCTTGGGGTAAAAACAGGCAGTATAATGGATTGGGTTATTAGCCCGATTTCCCAATCGTGGAGGCACAATGGTCAGACGATTATTTCAAGTAATTGTGCTTGCCTCTTTGATGTTGGCGATCCCTGCGGCAGTCCTGGCGGCTGACAACATACTGTGGAGGCGAGTAGAAGGAAGGGGTTTTCGCCCTGGATATCAAAATTATGCATTCCCCTCCGGCATACAAATCGAAGTAAGGTTGAGGCCAGGCTATCAAACCTTTGTCCCAGCAGTGCGGTTGTGGCGCGGCGACATGGCGTTTGTCCCAGCAGGAGAATTTCTGATGGGCTGCAGCCCCGATGACCTGGATTTTTACTGTGGGTATACCGATGGTCCGACGCATACGGTATATCTGGATGCATATCTCATAGACAAATATGAGGTCACCAATGCTCGCTACCAGGCGTGCGTGGCAGCGGGAGGCTGCCAACCCGCGGATGATGCAGGATATGCTGATCCAGCCCAGGCAATGTACCCGTTTGATCATGCTGGCTGGCTAGAGGCCAAGGATTTGTGCAAATGGGAAGGAAAGCGCCTGCCCTCTGAAGCGGAATGGGAAAAGGCAGCGCGCGGCAGCGGCATCCCCCGGCGTTATCCCTGGGGAAGCGCTCCGGCTACCTGTATGCAGGCGAACATTTCCTATTGGGATTGGGATGGAGAAATGTATGTCACCCGGCCTTGTGTCGGGGGAACCGCGCCTGTGGGCAGTTATCCTTCGAGTGCAAGCCCGTATGGGGTGCTGGATATGGCAGGGAATGTCTCTGAATGGGTGGAGGATGCCTATCACAGAGCTTATTATTCGATGTCTCCATCAGAAAACCCACCTGGGCCGGCAGCTGGCGCGGAGCATCTGCTGCGCGGCGGCTCCTGGGAAGATCTGCCGGTCGCGGTCCAGACGACGAGCCGGGCGCACGCCCTGCCCAAACTTCGCGCCGGTTTTCGCTGCGCCAGCTCGCTGGCAGGTACGTTATCCATTTCGGGGACGGTTAGAGATGAGAATGGATATGGGGTGCCGGGCGTAACCGTTTCGGGTGGTGTCAGCCATACCACCTCCAGTGATGATGGTGGGCATTTCTCTCTGCACGGCCTGGTGACCGGAACCTACACTCTAACCGCAGTGCGCCCTTTGGAAACTTTTTCCCCCCTCAGCCAGGTGGTTACTATTCCACCTGGTGCAAATGAGGTGGTCTTTACGTGTTCATCCTGCCCCCGTTTCGACCCTGGGGAAATGTTGCCCATCCCAGCCGGGGATTTCCAAATGGGCTGTGACGTATTCAACTCCTGGGGAGAGTGTGAGAAGGATGAAGGGCCACTGCACACGGTATCCCTGAGTTATTATTATATTGATGAGTATGAGGTCAGCAACGAGCGCTACGCGGCGTGCGTGGGTGCTGGGGCTTGCAGTCCGCCGCAGGATTCTGCATCTTTCACACGGTCCAAGTATTTTCAAAACCCAGATTATGCCAGCTACCCGGTCGTAAATGTGAACTGGAGCCAGGCGCGCAATTTCTGCGCCTGGGAGGGGAAACGCCTGCCCAGCGAGGCAGAATGGGAAAAAGCTGCCCGCGGCAGCCTGGATCTGCGCCGCTATCCCTGGGGCAACCAGGCGCCAGACTGCTCCCGGGCGAACTTCAAACTGGAAAGTTACCAACCGTGTTACCCTGATACAGTCCAGGTGGGCGGGTATCCCCTGGGCAGCAGTCCGTATGCCATCCAGGATATGGCGGGAAGTGTTTGGGAATGGGTGAATGACTGGTATGCATCGGATTATTATTGTCACGGTCCAGAAGCTTCCTCGGTGGATGCGACGGTCACCTGCGCCGAGGACGATGTTCCTTACCTCTTGCCCTGGCCGGATCCCACAGGTCCGGTTAGCGGGACCTACCGGGTCATGCGCGGCGGTTCGCTGGATCTGAGCTGGTTTGGTATCCGCAGCAGTTACCGGGGTGGTAAATACTACTCTCCGGATTACGCCAGCTACTTTGTCGGTTTTCGCTGTGCCAGTTCTGTCCTTACCACGTACTCTGCCAGCGGGACCATCCTGGATTGGACCGGCCGTCCGGTCTCAGAGGTCACAGTCAGCGCTGGGGTTGGATCCTCGGCTGTGACGCAGGATGATGGCAGCTATACCCTGGAAGGGCTGCCTGCTGGAAAATACCTTGTCAAACCTCAGCACGACGGTTACACTTTTTGTCCCGATCATCTCTGGATACAAACTCCTGGCCCTGCGGGGCACCAGGATTTCCGCGCCCAACTCATCTCAGCGGTCAGGGGGCGCGTTCTAGATGGAACAGGGAAACCCCTTCCAAACGTGACCATCAATGCAGGGAAGGAATTTCATGTTTTATCCAGCCTGGATGGCACGTTTTCATTGAATGTCCCATCCCCAGGTGTCTACACAATCACTGCCAGCCAGGCTGGGAATCTCTTTACCCCGACGCTGCGCGCGGTTATCGCTCCGCCAGGGGCAGTAAATCAGGATTTCACCTGCACCAACTGTCCAGAGGGGATGCTGCTGATCCCGGCTGGGACCTTCTACATGGGCTGCGACCCCTATGCCCAAGGGCTCAACTGTTATGGGGACCAGGTTCCCTTACATCAGGTATTCCTGGATGATTTCTTTATGGACGAGTATGAGGCTACCAATTCCCGTTACGCTGCCTGCGTTGCGGCTGGAGAGTGCAGCCCGCCGCATCATGCCGCCTCCTATACACGAAATCCATATTTTGGGAATGCAGGATTTTTTAATTATCCGGTGATCAACGTGGATTGGTTCCAGGCGAAAGACATGTGTGAGTATGAAGGTAAGCGGTTGCCGACCGAGGCGGAGTGGGAAAAAGCAGCGCGCGGCAGCGAGGATCTCCGCCGCTACCCGTGGGGAACCCAGGCACCGGACTGTACTTTGTTGAATTACTCTCCTCAAACTAATGAAATAGACCGCTGCCTCGGCGACACCACCGAGGTAGGTAGTTATCCTGGCGGCGCCAGCCCTTATGGAATCCTGGACATGGCGGGAAATGTGCGGGAATGGGTAGCAGACTGGTACCAGGCAAATTATTACCTGGAATCGGTGTTTGCCAACCCGATCGGTCCTGCCAGCGGGCCTGGACGCAGTGTGCGCGGCGGGGCGCTGGTGGACAGCGCAGAGTATATGGAGATTTTTGACCGGTATGGGCCCGCGCCCGAGGACTGGAGTATGGTCAGCGGTTTCCGCTGTGTCATGACGCCATAACAGAGGTCAGCCGGGAGAATTCTATAACCGTAGGCATTATTACGCTTGGCCGGACCTTTTTAGGTAGGGATCACTGGATATATTAAGAGATAAATGTTATCTTATTTTTGTGGGATAATGATGATCATGGAGTCGAATAAAATCCCCCAGTCTCAACATTTTACAACCACCTGGATAGCGCCGGGTGTCTGTGCAGCGGTGGGGAGCGAAGGTGGCGCGGCGATCAGCAACGCCGGGCTGATTGACCTGGGCGGCCAAGTAGTGGTCTATGATACCTTCTTGACGCTGCAAGCTGCCAGGGATCTGCGTGCCTTAAGCGAGGCGGTTTTCGGACAACCGCCGCGTATGGTTATCAACAGTCATTATCACAATGATCATATCTGGGGTAACCAGGTGTTTCTCCCTGAAGCGCAGATCATTTCGACCAGCCAGACTTATCAACTGATCACGACTGCCGGCGGGGAGGAGTACCAGTATTATTCGGCGAATTCAAAACAGCGCTTGCAATCCCTCCAGGCTCAGCTCCAGGAAACGCGAGACCCGGAGCAGCGTAGACAGATCAAAATGTGGCTCAGTTATTATGCAGGTCTGCTTGAAACTTTGCCCACCCTGGAGATCAGCCTGCCGACTGTCACCTTTGAGCATGCACTTGGATTACATGGAACGCAGCGGTCAGCCCGGTTGAATGTTTTTGATGGGGCGCATACCGGGAGCGATACCGTCCTGCTCCTGCCGCAAGACGGAATTGTCTTCATGAGTGATCTGCTGTTTGTAGAAACCCATCCATACTTGCCGGATGGCAATCCCTTTCTTATGCTGAATGTTCTCCAGGAGTTAAGCAAAAGTGATGCGGAGTACTTTGTTCCTGGGCATGGACCCGTAGGTACGCTGCAAGACCTGGAAAAGATGATTTATTACATCGAGTACTGCCTGGAAGAAGCGAGTAATTTACTGGATGGAAATGGTACCCTGGAAGAACGAATCAACGGGCTGCAGGTTCCCAATGAGTTTAAGAATTGGGGGCTTTCCCAGTTCTACCAGGCGAACATCCGTTTTCTGTGTTTAGGTCTTAATGAAGAATAAGCAGGGAGGAAGATGCCGGTAGATTAGCCCGCTGGCGGCAGGCATCAGCAGGGGCAATTTCAAGCGCCCGGACCAGATCCGCCTCAGCTTCGCTCCGCTCGCGGCGAATGATCCGCAGCCAGGCACGATCCTTCAGCAGGTCATGCAGCTCGGGATCGCCAATTGCCAGGGACTAGGCGGCGCTGTGATAATAGCCTAATGCGCGCAGTTGATTTTCATCTTCATAGAGCTTGCCCATGCGGCGGTAGATGCGGGCTTGCTGGGCGGGATCGGGGACGGACTGGAGCGCCTTGCGATAGGAGGCAATGGCTACCCGGCGGTTACCTGGCCTCTGGTGTAAATCGCCCAGGCAGGTCTGAACCTGGTACCACCGCCCAGGATAAACCTGTTTTTCGGAAAAGGCTGAAAAGCCATCCACCAGGTCATCCAGCTGGCCTTCAGTGGAAAGGGTTTCAGAAGCTCTGAGCAGCAAACCGGCTGCATCATTTAACTTTCCTGCCATCGTCAGGTGCCAGGCCGCGCGCATAGGCTGATCAATGTTTAGAATAGTAGCGCGCAGCCAGGCTGTGACGGGGAGCCAGGATATTTACAAGAGTGCGCGCCAGCAGATAGTTGTGCAATCCTGGCGGCGTCAATGAACTTGCCCCGGCATTGCCGGTAAGGATGACACGCTGGTTGACCAGGTAGCTCAGAGAGCTGTCCACACCAGCCAGGCGCTCATTGGCTGCCATTTCAAGCAGCAGGCTGCGCGGGAATACCCAGCGGAAGGTAGCGGCGATCTCGATCAGCGCCCGAGCAGCCCGCGGGATTTCGTGCAGGTAATCTTCAATCGCCATGCGGCTCAGCTCGGACCCGGCCGCACCGGTGCGCGACTGGTCACGGAGCAGTGATGAAACTTCAAGAATGGCGCGATTGCGCCCCTGACTATACAATGAGTACCCCGGGGGTCTTCAGCCTGGACCAGGTGAAAGCCGTACAGGGCGGCGGCAAGGCGCAGCTTGGGCTGCATGTGCAGAACCCATCTGGATTGAGCGGGCTCAAGCTGATCGTGGCTTATAACCCGGCGGTCGTGACTGGCTTGAGCGTTGAGCCGGCGGCAGGGGCAGCGGGCTTCAACCTGCAGACCCATGATGACGCGCCGTGATGCTGCGTATTGCTCTGGCCAGCAGCGGCGCGCGATGACCGGTAATGGTCAACTGGCCACCATCCAGCTAACACTGGCAGAAGGCTCCGGCGCTTCCTCCAGCACCACCCTTTCCATCTCGTCCATCCAGGTCTATGATGTATACGGACGCGAATTCACAACCTCGGCCTTGCAGCAGACTGTGCAGCAGGTCAGCGGGCGGGTGACGATCACCTCGCTGAAGTCGATCTTTATGCCAATGGTGGCTCGCTGATCCTCCGCACCGCTTGCAGCCCCTGGGGCCAATTCGCTCCAGGGGCTGTTTGATTCTATCGCCTATGATGGGGATGCCTGGGGCCGGTAGAGCAGGCTGATGGAAAAACCGATCAGCATGGTGACACCGCCGCTGATAAATGGATAGAATATGTTTACGTCAAAAGAGAACCCAGCCCACAAAGGACCGAAAACCCGCCCAAGGCTGGCAAAGGCTGTGTTCAGTCCCATCAATGAGCCCTGGTGTTCTCCCCCAAAAGTGGAAAGATAGGCATTCAAAGCAGGGCCGATCAGAGCAACTGCCAACAGGAAGAAAGCGGTGGCTGCAAGGAACGGGATAAACCCCTGGGCCAGGAGCAGCAGGAAAAAACCCAGCGCCCCCAGCAGCATACTCACCCGGATGATGCGTAACTCACCATACCGCTTTGCCAGCTGGCCACTCAGGACACCCTGGCCCAGGATCATGACGGCCCCCACCACCATCCAGATGGCGCCCACCTGGCGGGTGTCGAAATCAAACCTTTGCATGGCATACAGCCCCACGATACCCTGGAAGTTGGTCATGGCGAAGCTGATAATCAAGATCAGCAGCATCAAGACGCCGGCTGGGCCGAGCAGGATCCGCTGCAGAGCCGCCCATTGCCAGAAATTTTCCTGCCTGGCACTTGTAGAAGCGGCGCCGGCAGGGTGCGATTCGGGCAGGAAAGCCTGGATCAACCCCAGGGCAGCCAGGGCAAGTACTGAGCCTACAAAGAACGGCAGGGATAGGGAGGTGGAGGAGAGGAAACCACCCAACAGCGGGCCGAGCACCACTCCCAACCCCACCGCTGCTCCCAGCTTGCCCATGGCGCCGCTGCGCTCCTTTTCAGGCAGGCTGTCGCTCAGATAGGCCATAGCGGTGGGCATGGCAGCCGAGGACAGCACCCCGGAGAAGGTGCGAGCGAGGAACAGCATCCAGAAGCGGGTGGACAGGCCAAAGATGAACATGGCAATGGCATATCCCAGGACACCGATCAGCAGCACAGGTTTGCGCCCAACCCGGTCAGAAAGATTACCCCAAACCGGTGCACACACCAGCTGCATCAGCGCATAAACCGATGCCAACACACCCAGGCCGCTGCCGCTGGCGCCTAGTTTTGTGATCAGAAACGGCAGGATGGGTTGGATCATGCCATATCCCAGCATGACCACCAGCAAAGTGAAACTGAGCACCAGCGTATTTTTACGGCTTGTATCAGTACTTGCCTGGTGGGGAACGGGATTGGTTTGATGGAGCATGTTACCAGCCTTGTCCATCGCCGTCTCCTGTTCAGTTCAAGGATTCGATGGTCACCGTGCCGGCTGATCCATCCACCGTGATGAACTGCCCGCTGTGCAGGCGGCGGGTGGCCACCCCGGTGCCCATCACCGCGGGGACGCCGTACTCGCGGGCCACGATCGATCCGTGGCTGAGCGGCCCGCCAATATCGGTCACCACCCCGGAGGCCATGGCAAACAGCGGCGTCCAGGCTGGGGTGGTGGTTGTGGCTACCAAAATCTCGCCTGGCTGCATCTGGTCGAAATCCTGAGGCCCGTGCAGGACACGGGCAGGAGCAGTGACCCGGCCGGCGCTGGCAGCCACGCCTTTGAGCATGCTGCCGCTGCTATTTTCGGAGGAAGGCACCCAGATATTGGTATTAAAGCCCATGTATTTCTTCTTGAAAGGGATCATCGGCGGCGGTGTGACATCCTTTGCTGCCTGCCAGGCGACTTTGCGTGTAGCCACAAGGCCTGTGAATTCTTTCAGCGGTGCGCCAGCCTGCACGGCTGCCAGGCAGGTCTCGATCTCAGTTTTATCCAACCAGAAAATATCCTGTCCATCTTCCAGCATCCCAGATTTGGCAAGGCGCTGTCCAAGCTCGTGCAGCACCTGGCGCAGCAGGGGGTAGCCCAGGCCGATATCCGCCAGGGCATCCTCGCGCACCTCTGCCAGGGACTGTGCCCAATCCAGGGATTTTTTGAAGGCCCAGTGTTTCAGACCGTGCAGATGTTCCAGCGCCTGGGCCGAGAGCTGGATGCGCTGCGCCTGGCTTGCCTGCTGGCGAGCAAGGGGATCGCTCCCTTCGCCTCTCAGGTACATGCGCAGAGTCTCCAGAATTGGCGCCGGGTCGTCGACAGGAAGCGGCCGGGCAAAATCGAGCTGGTAAATCAGATATCCGAACTGATCCAGGTGCTGTGACAATCGTTGGTTGAAATCCTGCCATTCCTGGGGATCGACCGGTGCAGGCGCCGG
>CAIQIV010000830.1 GCA_903871905.1 uncultured Chloroflexota bacterium
CGGCCTCGCGCACCGCCGAATCAAACGCGTTGGGCTGGATGACGCCGCGTTCAAACAGCGTGCGCTGCATCCGGGCGCGAATGATCCCGCTGAGGATTGGATACTGCCCCAGAGCCAGGTAGATGCTGAGCAGGCGCTCAACAGATGTGGTCGAGACGGACATCAGCCGAGGTGCATGGGCATGATGACGTGCTGGTATTTTTCATCACCAACCGGATGGATCATAGCTGGCGTGTTGTTGGCGTTGGTTTCGAGCGAGACATTGGGGGTCTTGATCACATCCAGTACTTCGCGCAGGAAGCGCACGTTGAAAGCGATGACCAGCCCGGCGCCGTCAATGCTGGCATCCACCGCGGCCTCACCCGTGCCAGTTTCTTCGGATTGGGCGGAGATTTCAATCACACCTGGCTGGTCGGGGCGCGGCATGATGTTGAGCCGCACGACGTTGGTTCCGTCCCGGGCAATAATTTCGGTTTGCTTGCAGGCTTTCAGGAAAGCCGCAGTGGTGACAATGGTATGGGTTTTGAAAGCGCGCGGGATGATCACCTTGTAATCGGGGAAATTCCCGTCGATCAGCTGCGAAATCAGTTCGGCGTCTTTGAGGTGGAAGATGATCTGACCGCGCTCGCGCGGCATCAGCAGGGTCACGGTTTGCTCGCCGTCGGCGGCGATGCGCGCCAGCTCGCTCAAGGCCCGCGCCGGGATGATCGCGCTGAAGGGGCGGCTGACCGGGTTGGGCAGCTCGTCCTTGCGGACCGAGATGCGGAAGCCGTCAGTGGCTGCCATGGTGATCTCGCTCCCATTGGCGGTCAGCAGGGCGCCCTGCAGGACCGGGCGGGCGTCATCGGTCGATGTCGAAAAGACGGTCTGCTGGATCATCTCCTTCATGGTACTGACGCTCATTTCCACGCCTTCAGCCAGGTCAACCGGCGGCAGGGGCGGAAATTCATCGGCGCTGATGCCCTTGATATCGGTATGGTTGGTCAGGCAGCGCACGTTCAGGGTCTGGGTTTTGGTGTTGAGCGTCAGGGTGACTGCGTCGTTCGGCAGAGTGCTGATCAGGTCGGAAAAAGTGCGCGCCGGGACCGTAATGGAACCCTGCTCGGCAATCTGTGCGCTGATCCAGCAAGTGATGGTCAGCTCAAGGTTGGTAGCAGACAGGCGCAGTCGGCCTTCGTCAGTTGCTACCAGGATGTTTGCCAGCACCGGCAGGGTGCTGCGCGGAGAAACTGCCCGCGAAACGATGCTGAGCCCATGCGCCAGTTGTTGTTGTTGAACAGATACCTTCATGGTGATCTCCCTCGCAGAAAACAGGCTGGAATCGACCCGATCTTGTATTCGAAGTATACAATAGGATGGCGAAAAAATCCAGCGAAAATTGGAAAGCGGATTTCACAATTCCTCCCTATTCGCTGTGATATAATCGTTCATATTTCTCGAAACCAGGAAGACAAACCTATGCCAATGACACGAACCTTTTGCCCGCGTTGCCGCCAGCCTCTCTCTGCAAATCTGGATCAACTTTTTGATATTAACCAGGATCCCAAGGCCAAGCAGCGGATTCTGAGCGGCGCTTTTAATATTGCCAAGTGCCCCAGCTGCGGTTATGAGGGAATGATTGCTACGCCGATTGTATACCACGATGCTGATAAAGAATTGCTGTTGACCTACTTCCCGCCAGAGCTGGGCCTGCCGGTTAATGAGCAGGAACGCCTGATTGGCCCGATCATCACCTCGGTCACCAACAAGCTGCCCCAGGAGAAGCGCAAGGCTTACCTCCTGCGCCCGCAAACCATGTTCACCCTGCAGGGATTGGTCGAGAAGGTCCTGGAAGGGGATGGCATCACCCGCGAGATGATGCAGGCTTCCCAGCAGCGCTTGAGCCTGCTGCAGCGCCTGGTGACTGCATCGCCCGAAAGCCGCCCCACCATCGTTCAGCAGGAAGAAAAACTGGTCGATGAAACCTTTTTTGGTATGCTCAACCGCCTGA
>CAIQIV010000831.1 GCA_903871905.1 uncultured Chloroflexota bacterium
AAAATATTTTAGTGAAAAGATTAGTAAATTGATAGAAGAACCGTAACCGCTCAGGCTGATGAATTCAACCGGGCTTGAAGGTTAGAAGGAACAAACGGAGATCCTGCCAAAGCCATCTGCAATGCATCCAACACGCCTTGCCTGTTTTTGCGAGCCGTCGAAATGTAGCTGCGGATGCGGCAAAAGACTTGGGTGACACGGATTTGGAGCAGGGTTAGCCACAGAGGAATATCCGTTTGAGGTGGTTGATTCTTCATAATTATCGAAGGTGCTATGAACAGGTTCATCGTCCGATTATTATGGATCAGTGTGTTTCTCACCGCCTGCCAGCCAGTGGAGGCTTTTCCGGCTGTTCAATACCCTTCTCAGAGCCCGGCACAGACTGGTATCCCCTCAACCTCCTTGCCGGACCGTACTCCGGAGGAATTGGCAAAACCACACTTCACCGTAACAACCACCTCGGAACCCCCCGCTGTCCAACCAGCCATCCACGACACGCCGGGGGCACTCTACACGACTGTATTTATCGTCCCGGTCGGTGGAAATAACCCGGTCCAGTATTTTGACGTCAATGGTCCCAACACCATCGCCATCCGCCCGGATGGCAGTTTCCTCATCGGCGACATCCTTGCCAGCCAGATTTACCACTACAGTTCCACGGGTAAACTACTGGACAGCCTCGACCTCACCAGGATCGGGATCCAGGCGGTCAATGACATGTTGATCCGGCAGGGTCAGCTCTATTTGCTGGAGACCAGTTATCATAAGTACCGTGTCCATCGCCTGTCGCTGGATGGCAGGCTCCTGGAAAGCCAGGTTGTGCCGTACGATTACCGCATCGGGTCGGAAGATGCCGCTCTTGAATTTGCTTCCCCACAGATTGGTTTAGATTGCGAGGACAACCTCATCCTCGACATCGGCGGGATACTGCTATTCCACCTGGCGGATGTGCAGAAACAGGCCAGCCCCGATCAGGCCAACCAGGGCTACTTCTGCAATGGCAAGCGGTATCGTAATGAAAAAAAGCCCTATCAGGCGCCAAAACTGAAGGCCGACGGTATGTCCTGTGAATCGACGCTCACGAAAGATTATGGTATGTTGTCTTTTTTAGAGGTCTTCACAGATGGCGGTTTCTACTTAATTCGCGATGATCCGGTCAGTGAAAATCCAACTATATTAGTTGACGAGACCGTGCACTATTTCAACGCCCAGGGCACTGAACAAGGAGTGGCGCGTCTTCCTCTGAACGACTATTACTACAATATCCGTCGCAGGATGGCTATCAGTCCGCAGGGCGAGGTCTTCGCCCTGATGATCCGTCCGACCCAATTCGAAGTGCTCCATCTGAATTTCTACCGGCATCTTGAGCCATTGATTCCCGGCGCGATTGCACCGGCAGTCCGTTGCCAATGACCGCTTCTTCCGCGCTGCTACCAGCGAGTTTCTGGGCAACGCCGAAGGGCCTCTAATTTTGCTGCGCCAACTGCTATAATAGCCGGGTGATAACCACCCGGCGCTGCGCCGGGTATTTTGAGGAGTGATCAGTTTTGATGAGTTCTAACCACCACCATGACCAGCCGGTGATCTTCGACTTTGGCGGAGTGCTGATCGACTGGAACCCGCTGTACCTGTATGATAAGATTTTCGCCGGCGACCGCCAGAAGGCGCAGGCATTCCTGCAGGAGATCGGCTTTGCCGAGTGGAACATCCACCAGGATGCCGGGCGTCCCTTCTCCGTCGCCGTCGCCGAGCATTCGCAGCGCTTTCCCCAGTATGCCGATCTGATCCGGGTCTATGACGAGCGCTACCCGGAAGCCATCGCCGGCCCCATCCAGGGCACGGTGGATATTTTGCAGCGTCTCAAGCAGGCCGGCTGCTCTTTACATGGCTTGAGCAACTGGCCTGGGGAGAAGTGGGACCTGGTGCACCCGCAGTATCCTTTCTTTGACTGGTTTGAGAGCATCGTCATCTCTGGCAAGGTGATGCTGGCCAAGCCGGACCCGCGCATCTTTGATCTGTGCCTGCAGGGCGTGGGCGCACCGGCGTCCGAGTGCCTGTACATCGACGACTCGCTCACCAACCTGGAAGTCGCCGGCGGCCTGGGTTTTCAGACCATCCACTTCCGATCCCCGGCCCTGCTGGAGCAGGAACTGCAGGCGCGCGGGCTCGAATTCTGAGCAATGGCAGTGCCTGAAGAGGAGCGTCCCGCCCTGCGCCTGAACGTCGAGCGCCTGTACCGGCGCTTCAGCCTGCCGGTGACGGACTTCGACTGCGGGCTGCTGTGCGCCCCGCACAACCCCAACCGCATCCCGGTGTGCTGCGACATCTGTCACGCCGTGCCGGCGGCTTACCGGCAGGAATGGGAGTACCTGCAAGCCCATACCGACCTGTGGCATCCCTGGCGCGGCGATGAGTGCGCCGCCGACCCCAGCGACCCGGCGCTCCTGCTCGACCAGACCCCGGAGCACATGCTGCTGTTGGCCTGCCTGGGCCCGGAGCACTGCCAGCGGCAGTACCGGGCGGTGAGCTGCCGCCAGTTTCCCTTCTTCCCCTATATCAGCTCAAAGGACCGCTTTCTGGGCCTGGCGTACGACTGGGATTTCGAAGACCGCTGCTGGGTGATCAGCCACCTGGGGGCAGTGAGCGACGCCTTCCGCCGCGAGTTTGTCGATATCTTTGACGAGCTGCTGGCGGTGTGGTACGAAGAGTACGAGAGCTACGCCAACCTGTCCGAGGACATGCGCCTGCACTTTGCCACGCAACGGCGGCGCATCCCGCTGCTGCACCGCAACGGGGGGATTTACCTGCTCAGCCCGGGGAGCGAGCGACTGCAGCGCCTCCCGCCGGAGCGCCTGCCGCGCTTCGGCCCGTACTGCGAGAAATCCTCACCGTCCAGGGCAACGGATCACTCAAATTCGAGCCTTTACCTGGCTGATTGTTGGGATTTATCTTAGCCGTTCGGTGTGCATGAGTAAAATTGCCTGCAAGATTCCTGGAGAAGCGAAACTGACCAGCATTACGCGGCGTTTGAGCAGACTGCTGGATAACCCTGCCATCCGAGTGCGAGAGTGGTATGAGCCAATCGCTAAGCAATGGTTGGAAGCACAATTTCGGCACATCGGAGAGATCCGTTTGATCGTGGGTGGTACGAAAATTGGTTATGGACATCAGTTGCTGATCGTCTGCCTGGCTTATCGGAAGCGAGCCATTCCGATTGCCTGGACATGGGTCAAACATGTACGCGGTCACAGCACGGCCAGAAAGCAGTGTGCCCTGCAGGCCTATGTTCGCAAGCTGCTTCCCAAAGGTGCTGCCGTCTTTCTGGTCGGCGACACCGCAATTGGGGCCGTGGAAGTAATGCGTCAATTGGACGCCTGGCATTGGTTCTGCGTTTTGCGTCAGAAGACCAGTACGCATGTGTGGGTGAATGAACAACAAGGTTGGCAAGACTATTGAAAGGAGACTGACCAATGCCGTATCTTTTCACATTCCTTTATTCACCTACCTCGATTAGCAAACTGTCAAGTGGCTCGAAGGATTTCCTTGCAGTAGTTTTGAGTTTTAACAATTGACACTAAAAACGGGCAGCGCGGGAGCCAAATGCACTTGAATGAATTATCTGCTTATCAGTGCTGGAATAGGGTTAACCAAGCTCACCCACTTTCTGCGCATAGCGCTTAACATGCGTTTCCCAGGGTTGCATCCTGGATGATAGTGCTTGGGCCATGGATCTCTCCTGTTTGAGTTATAGAGACCCCAATTCTCAGGGAAATTCATGGCCTTTTGCTATGAATTTGTAAAAGTGGTAAACTACCGCATTAAAGCGGACAGGTTTGAAAATTGACGAGTATCCTGAAAAGATATATCCAAATTGGGTTGTTTTTCATCGATGGATTATTGGTAAGTAAAGGAATGTCTGTCCATTTGGATCGGGTATGAAGTAGGTCGCCACGGCATCCGTCACGATTTGCTCCCCAAGGGCGACCGCTAACACACTGGAATTGCGGAAGTGCAATCCAGCCCAGGTCCTGGCGTTTACAATCTCCGTACGGAGGTCCGCCGCAGTGGCATAATGCCGCGTGGTGCCAGTGATACTGCTACTCAAAGTTACATCGATCTGCGGCCCGAAGAGGTACTCGTAGACTTCAGCCTGCGCTGAGACAAATGAACCGTGCCCCGCCACGTACTCGGGGAAGTTGGGCGTCATTGCCAGGGGCATCCAGGCAAGATCAGGATCAGTCAGATCATTATGGATCGCTGTCACCGGCCGCCAGAAGTTGTACTCGTATTTAGCGTCAAAGGTGGCAATCAGGCTATCGCAGGCGGCCATATTTCCGAGAGCCATCAGGCGGGCAGTCTCGAGTAAGCCCAGGCCACGAGTCGCAGCAAGCTGGCGATAAGAAGCGTTGGTCTGGATGACCATATTGGTCGTCCAGAAAAGAGCGACTGCCTTTTGCTCCAGCGTGCGGGTCATGCTCATTGCCCCGCCGATGTCCCTGACTTCTGCCAAATCCGCCAGATATCCGGGGTCGTTGAGTGCTGGGGGAGGGGCTGGGCGGTACTGCTCCGGTGTGGCGCGCATGAATGGGGTCAATACGCGCATCCAGGGATCCATAGGAGCCACACCCATGGCAGGTTCCCAGACTCCTTGACCGGGAGCCGGCACCACATACCCGCCGTTGCCAGAGAGGACATCGCCGGCTCGTAGGGCAATGATCTCGACAGCAGCGGCCTGGCCTACGGTGATCCCATCTGCCTTCGCTGTCGTACCAGTGACGTTGTCTTCAGTGATTAATGCCAATGAGGCAGCGAGCTTCCCATCTAACGTTGGATCCATCGGGAAGTAGTTCTTCAAGACCCCATACGCGGCGGTTACCACGGCGGCATCACGTGAAGCGTTGGAAATCTGAACATCTGTCAAGATTTTGGGGGCTCCTCCTGTTAGCGTGGCTCTTAAGGATGAATTGTACGGCAAAAACCTGCCTTCAATGGCTACCAAGGCATTATAGACCGCCGCCTGGGTGTAGGCCAGGTAGACGAACGCCGCCGACATCGACACGCCCATCGGCATGGGCATTCCCGGCATTGGTGGTGGCTGCAGGATCTCCTGAGCGATGGCATTCCACTCAACCACAGCGTTGCCTGTCAGTGGGCTGTTGGAATAGTAGGGGCGGCTGAAGTAATATGGCGCTGCGCCTGGCATGGCCATTTCGACCTGACCGACCTCCTCGGTAGTTAAGCTGGCAACTGCAGCGCGATCAGCGGCCGCCTGGAGATCCCGTTGGGTGATCTTGTCTTTGCCGTTCCCATCGCCGCCCAGGGGTTCTGGCGACTGGGCGTAAGCCTGGCTACCTGCCGATATGATCATGGAAGCAATTACCAGGATGGACATCATCGAGAATAGAAATTTCTTGCCGTTCATACTTTATCTCCTTTATCGAACATAAAAAATTTGTCTAGCCACCTGACAGTTTGCTAATCGAGGTAGGTGAATAAAGGAATGCGAAAAGATACGGTATTGGTCAGTCTCCTTTCAATAGTCTTGCCAACCTTGTTGTTCACTCACCCACACATGCGTACTGGTCTTCTGACGCAAAACGCAGAACCAATGCCAGGCGTCCAATTGACGCAATACTTCCACGTATCATCCAGTTAGTTGATCGGCATTGGGTTCCTCCATTATGTAAAATGTTTCGGGAAAAACGATTTTGCTGGAAAACCTGTGCCGATCAACTATGCGGTTTTTAAAGGGTCAGGTGGCTAGATGTGTATCACAAGTGGTATTCAGGGAAAAAAGCCCTCCTGCGAAGCCCGTACCGCGCTACCTGCCCGCCGGGATGCAAACGGCGGTGATAACGATCACCAGCCCGGCGCTGCCTGGCCAGGCGGCGGCGCTGCAGGTGCAGGCCCAAAGGGAGGCTAACAAGGTTTACCTGCCCTTCCTGCGGTATTGAGGGTGTGGTGTGTGCTGTCATTGCCGCCAGCCTGCCTTCAGGGTCGTTGTGCTGGGCAGGTTGCGCTTGAGCAGGATATCCCATAACTTGCGTCCGATGGCCTGTTCGGCAGGCAGCTTATACATCCTGGCTGCCTGCGGGCTCCAATAAGTGATCACGCCCTGGCTGTCGCAGGAAATCAGGATTCGGATGGAGGACTTTGTGCCACCAACCATCTGTGCGCCAGCCTCCGGGTCCTGTTTGACCTTGTGAACGGCTGGGCCGACAGGCTGGCCCTCAGCCGGCGTTGTGCTGTGCAAAGGCGGGGTGTTGATCATTTTTCCTCTTCCTTTCTTCTTATCTTCTTACTGACAGCCGGGCTAAGGGTTTGGCAGCTCTTCAGCCAGGGCTTGCTGGATGGCAGCCGCCAGGCTGGTGGTGGAAAGCCGGCTGTGAAAGATTTTATTGGAGGTGGTAGATCCTGTCTCGCCAGCCGCTTGGGGGTTCCGCCTGAGGATCAAGAATTGGACGCTGGGACTGTGTGACCGGATGGCGGCTGCAGCCGGATTGAACTGCGCCTCGTCCAGGGCGCCGTCGATTATCACCATGGCCAGTTTTTCCTGCCCTGGCTGACTGGCGATCTCCTGGAGCGAGCTGGCAACCTGAACCTCCTCGGGTCCGGAAACAGCGCCAATGATGGATATCAGGGTTTCCTGGCGCAGGCCGCCCTGCGAAACCAGGACGATCCTCCTGTGCGCTTTTTCGCTAACCGGGGAGTCCACCGTTGCAGTCTGCATATGTGGATCATAACCCGTCTGCGCGCCAGGCGTATCGGTCATGTACATGCATTTGTGTAATGAAATGACGCAGGTTTTTTGGGGAAAGTTAATAGATTCTTATTAACCGGTGGGCTGGATCAGCTCTCCTGGGTGGCGATCCCGTGACGGAAAGCATAGATAGCCACCTGGGTGCGGTTGTCCGCCTGGATCTTGCGCATCAGGCGCCACAGGTGCGAGCTGACCGTGCGCGGGCTGATATAGATCGCCTCGGCAATCTCCTCATTGGTATATCCCATGGCCACCAGCTTGACAATCTCGATCTCCCGGGGCGTCAGGCTTAGGGCTGCCGGGGCGCTCCCTTCCGGGCGGCGCAGGCTGTGGATCACCTTGCGGGCGATGCTGGGCGGCAGGTACGATTCCCCGCGGTACACGGCTTCGATCGCCTCCTCCAGGATTTGCGGGGATGAGTCTTTGAGCAGGTAGCCGGCGGCCCCCACCTGGATGGCGCCCATCACCCGCTCCTCCTCGGTAAAGCTGGTGATAATTAGCACCCGGACCTGCGGCAGGCAGGCGGTGATCTGGCGGGTGGCTTCAATGCCGTCCATGCCGGGCATCACCAGGTCCATCAGCACCACATCCGGTTTAAGCCGGGCTGCCAGCTCGACAGCCTCGCGGCCGTCCTGGCCTTCTCCGACGATCTGCATCCGGGGGTTGGGGGCGAGGAAGGTCTTTAAGCCCTCGCGCACAATGCGGTGGTCATCGATGATTAACAGTCGAATCCGTTCGGCCATGCTGCGCCTCCTTCGCCAGTGTGCGCCTGGCGCTCCTGGAGCGCCAGGGGATTAACACGCAGATTTCGGTCCCCACGCCTGGCCTGGAGCTTAGGCTCAGGCTGCCTCCCAGGGATTCGGCCCGCTCGCGGATGCTGGTCAGCCCCAGCCCGCCGCTCCGGGCGGCCTCGCCTGGGATAAAGCCCACCCCGTCATCGGCGATCACCAGGTTAATTTTACCGCCGGCATCCCGCAGTTGGACCATCACCTGCCGAGCCTGGGCATGTTTCAGCAGGTTGTTGAGCGCCTCCTGCGTGATGCGGTACAGTGCCTCTTCAACTGGGGGTGGCAGGTCAGGCAGCGCCTCATACTGGAGCTCGGCATGGATCCCAGAGCGCAGCTCCACCGCCTCCAGACGGTTCTGGATGGCGCGCACCAGGCCGCCTGTGTCCAGGGCCGGGGAGCGCAGCTCGTAGACCATCAGGCGCATGTCCTTCAGCGCCTGCTGGGTGATCTGGCTGAGCTCCTGCAGCTTCTGTTTGACCAGTTCCAGCTCGCCCAGGTCCGCCAGGCGGCAGGTGCCCTCGGCGAACAGCGTGGCGCTGTACAGGGATTGGGTGACCGAATCGTGCAGCTCCCTGGCAAGGCGGGAGCGCTCCTCAAGGATGGCTTTTTGTTCCACCTCGCGCAGCAGCGACGCATTTTCCACGATCAGTCCCAGGTGATCTGCCAGGAAGGCCAGCAGCGTGAGCTCCTCCACGTCAAACGGTTCGTTCTCCTGGCGCGCTGCCTCCAGGACACCCAGCACCCGCTGGCCCACGCGCATCGGCAGCGCGGCCATGGGGAACTGC
>CAIQIV010000832.1 GCA_903871905.1 uncultured Chloroflexota bacterium
AGCCGGCTGTTCCGCCAGGAGACGCTCAAAAAGCATGGTATGCGCCTGGGTTCGGAGTGAAGAGGTCCCATGGAATTCTCATTCAATCTTGCTGGCCCGGCAGATGACCCGGACATCCGTCGCCTGCTGGCGCACAGCGCCATGCCGGGCGCGCTGACGGTCACCTTTGAGCGGGAGCCGGATTACTTCCTGGGGACCGGCACCATGGGACCATTCTGCCAGGTGGTGCTGGCCCGCCACCAACCGGATGGCGAGCTGGCTGGCATGCTGGTGCGGGCGGTGCGGCCGTTCTTTATCAATGGGCAGGTTGAAGATATGGGGTATGTTGGTCAGATTCGGGTGGCGGATCATTTTCGCGGGTCATGGCTGTTGACCCGCGGCCTGCCGTTCTTCCGCTCCCTGCACACCGATGGCCGGGCTAAAGTGTACTATGGGGTGATCTCAGATGAGAACCAGGTAGCGCGCGGGGTTTTGGTCGATCACCGCCGGCGCAGCTTTCCCCAGGTCCACCACGCAGCAAATATTGTCACCCTGGGGATTATCCTGCGTCGCCCGCAGGCTCTGCCGGGCTCAAGCTACCGGGTAGAGAGCGGCTCGCCCGAGGTGGCGCAGGAAGTGGCTGAGTTTCTCCAACACCAGGGGGCTTCCCGGCAGTTTTTCCCGGTTTATACGGCCCAGGACCTGGCAGGCCGAGACAGCCCTGTGCTGCACGGCTTCGATATCCATGACCTGTTTATTGCCAGGAATCCCCGCGGCAGGATTGCAGGCGTGGTTGGGTTATGGGACCAGTCAGGTTATAAGCAGACCGTGGTCCAGGCATATCGCGGCAGCCTGCGCTGGCTGCGCCCGTTTTACAACCTTGGCGCCCGGGTGTTAGGAGCGCAGCCTTTGCCTGCTCCAGGGGAGCACATTCATTCAGTATATGCCAGCCTGATCTGCACGATTGAGGAAGACAGCCAGCAGATCTTCCGCTTGCTGCTGCGCCAGGTGGTGAACCTGGCAGCTGAGCGGCGCTATGCCCACCTGATGCTGGGGCTGACTGATAGTGACCCGCTGCTGCAAGTAGCCCGCGAATATCCTCACATCACCTATCGTAGCCAGCTTTACCTGGGATATTGGGACGAGGGGACAGGTTTCTTTGAGCGTTTGGATGGGCGTATCCCATATATTGAGATTGCCACGTTGTGAATCAGCCTGGGCAATCCTGAAAATCAGGAAATTTCGCCTTGACTTTTTGGGCAAATTGACCTAAAATTGTCTAAATATTGGAGAGCTTTTTGGAGATGACCAGGTAATGAACTCACGTGCTTGCTCCTGTCTTGGGCGGGGTTTGTAACTACCGCCTGTCATCTTTGCATCATCAACACGGCCGACGCAGCAGGCGATAGACAGACCCCGCAGTATCCATGGTGTTCTGCAGCCTGCACTGGTTTGGGTAATATGCCCGGCCAGCAGTCGGTCGTTTTTATTTATATGCATCGATAGGACAGATAGGAGACCAAGATGAGAATCGCAGAGAATGTCACACAATTAGTTGGCAATACCCCTCTGGTACGCCTGAACCGCCTTACTGCTGGCGCAGTAGCCGAGGTGGCAGTTAAATTGGAGTTCTACAACCCGGCGCACAGCGTCAAGGACCGCATCGGCGTGGCGATGATCGACGCCGCCGAAAAAGCCGGGTTGATCCAGCCGGATACAATTATCATTGAGCCGACCAGCGGCAACACCGGGATTGCCCTGGCTTTTGTGTGCGCGGCGCGCGGGTATAAGCTGGTGCTGACCATGCCCGAGACAATGAGTAAAGAACGGCGCATGCTGCTGCGCGCCTATGGGGCCGAATTGATCCTGACCCCAGGCAGCGAGGGTATGCCTGGCGCCATCCGGCGGGCGGAGGAACTGGCTGCCTCGGACCCGCGCTATTTCATCCCGCAGCAGTTCAAGAACCCGGCCAACCCCGAGATCCACCGCCGCACCACTGCTGAGGAGATCTGGCGGGACACGGATGGTAAAGTGGATTTCCTGGTAGCGGGCGTAGGAACCGGCGGTACGATCACCGGGGTGGGCGAAGTGCTCAAGGCGCGTAAGCCGTCTTTCCAAGCCATTGCGGTTGAGCCGGATGCCTCGCCGGTGCTCTCCGGCGGGCAGAAAGGGCCTCACCCGATCCAGGGTATCGGGGCTGGTTTTTTACCGGACGTGCTCAACACAACCATCTATGATGAGATCATCCGGGTGAAGAACGACGATGCCTTGAACACGGCCCGGCGCATGGCAGCGGAAGAGGGTATCCTGGTGGGCATTTCTTCCGGCGCGGCGACCTGGGCAGCGTTGCAAGTAGCAAACCGCCCAGAGAATGCAGGGAAGCTGATCGTGACCATCATTCCTTCCTTCGGTGAGCGCTACCTGAGCACGCCGTTATTTGCTCATCTGTCAGAATAAGGAGCAGCCATGGCAGCTTTTCGCAGGGAACAAAATATTGCGCCTGCCCGGCAGCAAGGCGATATGATTGAAGAACCCCGTACAGAGAAAAAGGCTAGTTTTTTCAAGCAGGTGCAGGCTGATATCCAATCGGTATTTGATCGGGATCCGGCGGCGCGCAGCACGCTGGAAATCCTGCTGTGCTACCCGGGACTGCACGCCGTCTGGGGGCACCGCTTTACCCACTGGCTGTGGATCCATAACTGGAAACTGCTTGCCCGCTGGGTGTCACAATTGGTGCGCGGCCTGACGGGTATTGAGATTCACCCTGGCGCCACATTGGGACCGGAATTCTTCATCGACCACGGCATGGGGGTGGTGATCGGCGAGACTGCTGAAATCGGCGCACGGGTCACCCTGTATCATGGGGTGACCCTGGGCGGGACCAGCCTGAACAAGGGCAAGCGTCATCCGACCCTGGAGGATAACGTGGTGGTGGGGGCAGGCGCCAAGGTGCTGGGGGCGATCACCATTGGCGCCAACAGCCGCATCGGTGCCAACGCCGTAGTGGTCAAGTCGGTCCCGCCGAACTCCGTGGTGGTCGGTGTGCCCGGACAGGTGGTGGTGCGAAGTAAACCGCGCATCAGCAGCCTGCCGGACCTGGAGCATGGCAAGCTGCCGGATGCAGTGGGCGAAACGCTGGCGGCCCTGGTGGCGCATGTCGAGCGCCTGGAGCAGCGCCTTGAGGAGCATGGCACACACATCAGCCAGGACGTACCCATCCATGCCCCGCATGACGGCGTGTGGCAGGGAGATGATTTTTCAATCTAAGGATAGCGGCTGCAGCTTCACTTTGCAGGCTCGATTGACATTACCTGGCCGAAGGTGTTGATGTTCAACACCCACCGGCTGCCGACCTGGCACTTGAGGTAAAGTTCTTCCTGGCTGGTGGTGTAATCGTAGCTGTCTTTTTCGGTCTGGAAGGCGCAGGTATAGGTTTCGGAGCGGCTCCCCAGGCGCTGGTCGCTGGCTACCTGGGGCTCGGGCCAGGCCGGCGAGAAATCGGCGCCGCTCAGCGTGACGGTATCTGTTTTGACCCACTCCTTGATGGCAAAGGAGCAGTAATCCTGGGAGACACGGTACTCGCAGTCTTGGACTACCTCCGCGTATCCTGATCCTTTGTCTACGTTATAAGGTGTGCCGCACACTTTTTCGGCTCCCGGCGCCGGGTCTTTCTGGGTATGGTGGTACCTGGGGGCACAACTGGTGACTGTGGCGGCTGCGGGCAGCTCACTTTCCCAGCCTTCGCGGCTCACCGGTTTAAAGGTCTCGATGTCGATGCTGCGCTGCCAGCGGACGGCACTGACGGTGCCCTGGTTAGAGGTGGTGCGAAAGGTCAGAACCAGGAAGATGATGCCGCCCAGGATGCACAGCAGCAGCAGCACGCCGATGATGATCAGGTACAGGATGGGCATTTTGGATGAGGCGGCTGGTGGTGGAGCGGGTTTCTCAACCGCCAGGCCAGCCCCACACTGTTTGCAGGTTGAGGCGCTGGCCGGGTTGAGGGTACCGCAGTGGCGGCAAGGAACCATGGCTTCGGGACCGCTTTTAAATGCGCCGATCACGGCTCCAGTCTGGCGGACGGCGCCGCCTTTCAAGTCAGCGCTGCACTGGGAGCAGATCGCCGCATCCGCCGGATTGAACGCTCCGCAGAAGGCGCACTGGATATCCGGGCCTTTCTTGGCTTGTTGAAGCTCAGACTGATCCTGGATCAATTCCTGATGTTCTGCCTGGTGGAAGACCACGTCTGCTGGCTGGGGGGCTCCACAGGACTGGCATATCTTTTGGGGTCCGGGGTTTTTAACGCCGCACTTGGGGCAGTTCCATTCAAGCTCGACATAACCTAAGCTTTCACGCGACATGTCGCCTCCATTTCTGCAGCATGACTGCAGGGTTTCAGATTCTGTGAAGAAATAACCCAGGATAGATACAATTTTACATCGGAATCCCGGCGCACTACCAGGTTTTTATTTTTTGCCTGCTGCCACGACGGTCTTGTTTTTCCAGCGCACCGATAGTGTCAAGGCGCAGTGGTCGGTGAGGAACTGCTGAAACCGGCCGCGGGCCGGGGCATGGTCCAGGGGCAGGATGTCTGCTTTGATTTCCAGGTCCTGCCCCGCGGTGTGAATACCGACGGGCAGGCGGTACAGGACGAAGTCCAGGCGCAGCGCCCAACGGGAGGGGATCAGCGGGAAGGGGCGGTAAGAGGGCCGTGGATCATCTGCCAGGGGGTCAATCAAATCGCCCTGTCTGACCAGTTCTGTATACAGCCAGCAGGTCCGGGGAAAATTGAAGTCTCCGCACAGGATGACCAGCGCTTCGGGCGGTTGGACCTGGACGAGGGTGGCCAGAAACTGGATCTGGGCGTACTGTAGGCGGGCGAAGCCATTCTCCGGGCGCCAATCCCCGCTGTAATTGGCATGCAGGTGAGTGTTCAGAATGATGATCTGTTGATCCTGCCACTCCAATTCAGCCATCAGGACGCCTTTATACAGTGCCCAATCCGAGAAGCCGATCGACCACGGATGGCCGCGCTGGGGAAATGGGGAGAAGCCAGCCCGGCCAACCGGCAGGGAGGAGGCTGTCAGCAGCCCACCTTTAGGAGCATACCCGCGAGGGTTCAGGAAGAAGGCCAGGTGAGGATGGCCTGAGAGACTACGCTGCAGCAGGGGGATATAGGCATGTTGCTGCACCTCCTGCAAGCAAATCACCTGCGACTCAAGGTGGTTCAGGGCGCGTGCCAGCCTGCCGAGGCGTCCCAGGCTGAGGAAGAAAGGAACGCCGAAGGCATTCAGTGAAAGCAGGGTGAAGTCAGGCGAGCAGGCCCCGGGCAAACTTGAGGAAGTGGTAGACATCATTGAAATTGGTCACCATTCCCACCGAGACGCGTACAGCACCAGAGTTCTTGCCATCGATGCACAGGCGGAAGTCGTCCAGGGTCAGGCGATCGGATGGTTGGGTGAAACATGCCACCAGCTCAGGCTTGGAGATGCCCAGCGCCACCTCTCCAGCACCCGGATTGCAGAAACAGCCGGTGCGCAGTGAGATATTCACCTGGTTGGCTTGCTGTTCGATCAGGCGATGGTCAATGTAGCTGCCATCGGCGTGGCGGAAGTTGAGGGTCAGGGTTCCGCCGCGGCAGTTCATTGTTGTGGGACCATAGAGACGGATCAGGGGCATACCGCTACTGTGCTTGAGTTCCAGCATCTGCTCCACCAGCCAGCCAGCCAGGCAGTGCACGCGCTCGTGGATGGTCTCAATGCCGATGTTTTGGATGTGGTCGAGGCCAATTTTCACTGCCGGCAGGCTGAGATAGTTGAGCGTGCCATCTTCAAATGCAGCTTCACCGGCAGCCAGATAATAGCGATCCCCCTGGACTGAGGCGACGGTGATGGTGCCGCCCGCAAACCACGGGCGGTGCAGCAGAGAGAGTGCCGATTTCCGCGCCAGCAGGCAGCCGACCCCGGTGGGATAGCCAAAGATCTTGTAGAATGACAGCGGCACAAAATCTGGTTTCCAGCGGCTGAGGTCGAGGCGGTTGGTGGGCGCAAAAGCAGCGCCGTCCAGCAACACTGTCCAGCCCCTGGCATGCGCCCGTTCGATCCAATCCAAGGGGTGCTGCACACCGGAGAAATTGGACTGGGCAGGGAAGGCGAACAGGTTATTGCCGCCCGGGCGTGCCAGGTCCAGG
>CAIQIV010000833.1 GCA_903871905.1 uncultured Chloroflexota bacterium
CAGGCAGACAGCAGTGGCAAGATCACCGTGGTACTGAATATCCTTCCTGGAGCGGAAGGTACGCATGTGATCTCCGCCATGGACGGCAAAGGCCGCAGTGGACAATTCTCACTCCAGTTGGATAATTCCCTGCCCCACCGAGCCTGGGATGGAACATCGGCTCCTGCGCTGTACTTTTCACCGCTGCGAGGCCCGATTTATTTACCCTATGTGAAAAAATAATTTCCAGTTTCTAAAAAAAGAACAGGGTCACAGTCTCCAGCCTTGACCCTGTTCTTTAATTTATAGCTTCGATATATGGGTCACCCCTGGCAGCGCGCCAACGCGGTTTCAACATCGCCAGGGAGGAAAATTTCCATGGGGCTGTGCCCCGCTTTTACTTCCGCAGCACTTTTTCAGGGGTATGGGCGCGAGGAAGCTGGTTACCCAACAGGCAGGCTTCTGCCCTTTTGATCGGATCCGATTGAGCCGAGATGTTACATATCGTCCATACAAAGAATAACACCAGGCCTGGGATCACCAGGAAACAACTCACCAAATATAATAAACTCATTGAAAATTTCTCCCTTGCATGATGTATAGACTTTCTGAGACAATAATTCCTAACTATTAAATGATTTCGAGGATCTTTTATAGTAATAATATCTGTTATAACGCTGCTTGCTGTAGTTTTCGATTACACCCACTAAATTCGCCTTAACACTTAACAGCTGCCTTTGGGTCTGAATAATATCCTGCTTGTGCGTCCTGCCGCGAGAAACCACAATGACCACATCTGCATCCAGGGGGGCAAGCACCATCGCATCAGATAGTGCCAGCAACGCAGGGGTATCAATCAAAACGACATCATACAGTCCCTGGAGCTTGTGAATGACTTCAGCCATAATCTCCACAGGCAGATACTCGGTAGGTTCTGTAAACGGAAGGCCGCTGGACAATACCGACAATCCAGGAATACTGGTCTCCTGAATAACTTCTTCAAGTGCTGTCCCTGCCATCAATACATTCGATAAACCAGTCTCATTTGGCAGCTTCAAATAGCGATGGATACTGGGCACATGCAAATCACAGTCCACAATAATCACCCGGGCATTGGCATGTGCAAAGCTGCTTGCCAGGTTTACGATAATCACCGATTTCCCTTCATTTGGATTGGGGCTTGTGACCAGCACCGTCCTGGCAGAATTCGTCCGGGTGCGGGCTATCAAGTTGACACGCAAACGACGGATGCTGTCTGCCAGGGGAACGTTCCTTGTTTCAGACAACGCAAACAGGAACTTTCTCCGAGTTTTAGGAATATTTCCCAACACTGGCAAACCCGTGATATGCTCAATCTCTTGAGAGGTTTTAATCGTGTTATCCAGGTAATCAAACAAAAAGGCCAATCCCAGCCCTCCAACCAGACCCACTGCCACTGCCAGGGTTAAATTAATTATCGGACGCGGCCTGATCGGTATCAGCGGGATAACAGCAGGGTCGATCACAGAAATGGTATTGGCTCGTAGAAGCTCCCTCACGCGGGCCTGCTCATATTGTTCTGTAAGCGTACCGTAGATCTTCTGTTTCAACTCAACTTTGTTACTGGCCGCCTCAATCCGCACTGTATCGCCGGGGGAGTTGGCGACCAAATTGTCATACTCCTCTTTTGCTGCAGTTAATTCCACCTCAACGGCTTTCAATTGGTCAAGCAGAATCTCCTGAGAAGGCCTGGTTCCCCCGGATGAAATGGATAGGCTCATATCAGACAATATTGAAGCCAGTGTATTGGCAACTTCACTGGCTGTTTTTGGGTTCGGGGAAACCACATTGATTCGAATCAATTCAGTATTGGGAACTACCTGGGTGCTGATGTCAGGCAGGGAAGCCAACCCTGTCCTCTTTTTCAATTCATCCAACACCGGTTTGGTGGTAGCTATATTGACATAGGTGTTCAACATCCGGTCAGCATACTGGTTATCTGTATATGAAACGTTTCCACCAGAGGAGGTAGCAACCCGCATCGTCGTCGTTGCCTGGTATTCTGGAATGGTGTATTCCGTGATCACAAACACTACCCCGACTGCAACGATCAAGGTAAGCAGAATGATCCAGAACCGGCGCTTGATAATTAATAAATATTCGCCCAGATCCATGATTAATTCTTTTCTACAAGGTCAAACTGGATGGCCCGGTTTTCAACACCTGATTTAACCAGCGCCTGGGCGATCTTGAGCGCCCACAACCCATCGCTGCCTGAAACAGGAACAGAGGAGTCATCTTGCACAGCTGCCAGGAATGCTTCTATCTCCGCTCGCAACGGCTCTTTCTTTTTTACAACATGACGGATCATACAGCCTTCACTGACCCCACGCAAAACCCGGATCGTCTCCCAGTTGCCGCCGCCATTTGACGCATTCTCATAAAAATATAGATCCTGCGTCAGGTAGTCCACCCGGAACATGCCTTTTTGGCCGGTCACAAATAACTCCCTTATCTTCGTAGGGGTGAGCCAATTGATCGCCAGGGTGCCCACAACCCCGTTCGCCAATCGTACGAGCCCGGTCAGCATGTCCTCCCGCGAGCTGTGGATGCGCCGGTCTGTTTCAGCATATACCCTGCGGACATCAGAGCCTATCAGATAGCGCATCACATCTAAATCGTGAACTGCCAGGTCAATCACAACGCCCACATCCACTACCCGTTCAGGAAATGGTCCCTGCCGATGGAAATCAACCTGGAAGACGCTCCCAAGCTCCCCAGCCAAAAGATGTTGCTTGAGGGCAATGACCGCCGGGTTGAAGCGCTCAATGTGGCCTATCATCAACTTTACCCCCGCCCTCTCCGCAGTAGCGATCAACCTTTGACCATCATCCATACTGAAAGCAATTGGTTTTTCAATCAAAAGGTGGATCTTCCGCTGGATCACGTTGGAGGCCACCTCCAGGTGGCTGATGGTTGGCACTGCAACAGTGACCGCGTCAGGTTGTTCCGCTTCCAGGAATTGAAGGTAATCTACATAAGGATGCCCGCCAAACCGGTTTGTAATCATCTCGGCTGCGTGAAAATCCAGGTCGGCTGCACCTACAAAACTCACTCCGGGCAGTTCAGAGATTACCCGAGCATGGTTCCGTCCCATTGAGCCTACACCAATCACACCAACCTTGAGTGTCATAGCTTATTTACCTCACTGGCGATCAGTTCCAGGTCCGCCTGGCTTACCTGTGGGTGCACCGGAAGAGAAATAACCTCCCTTGTCATGCGCTCAGCGACCGGCAGGTAGGCGTCTCCATACCCTCGCTCCACCATAAATTCCTGCTTATTGCACAAGGTTGGATAAAAAATCCCTGTGCCGATCCCGGCCTGGTTCAACTGTCTTACCGCCTCATCCCGATCTCTTCCATTATCCAACCGGATCGTATACTGGTGATACACGTGCTTACATCCCTGCCGCACTGTCGGTGTGATTGCACTGGTAATATTCTCGGTCAGGAATTGGGCATTGGCGCGGCGTTTCTTGGTGAACTCACCCAGCCGGCCAATCTGCACCAGGCCAATCGCCGCGTCGATGTCATTCATCAAGAAGTTATACCCTAAAATTTCGTGCACATAGCGCCGCTCACTGCCGTGATTCCGCAGCAGCCGGCAGCGATGGGCAATCTCATTATCGTTCGTGGTGATCATCCCGCCTTCGCCGCACATCACATTCTTGGTGGCATACAGGCTGAAGCAGCCAGTACCAAAACCGCCGGTACGCTTTCCACTATACTCTGCGCCAATAGACTGGGCGGCATCTTCAATCAAACACAGGTTATGGCGCTTCACAATCCCCATCAAGTCGCTCATTTCGCAGGGATGGCCATACAGATGGACCGGCATGATGGCTTTTGTTCTGGGCGTGATCGCCTTCTCAACCAGCTCAGGGTTGATGTTAAATGTATCTTCTTCAATATCCACAAATACAGGCTGCGCACCGGTGAAGAGGATGCTGTTCGCCGTAGCAATGAAGGTGAATGGAGTAGTAATTACCTCATCACCGGGACCGATGCCATGGGCCAACAGGGCAGCATGCAGCGCCGTCGTTCCCGATGCGGTGGCAACAGCATGTTTTACGCCGCACACCGCCGCAAATTCCTCTTCAAACCTGGCAGTCCTTTTTCCTTGGGCCAGCATACCCGAGTCAAGCACTTCCAGGACAGCATTCTTCTCTGCATCGCCGATATAGGGTTTTGCAATGGGGATCATTTTTGCTCCTTCTCGTGGTACAGCATTGCACATTCTGGTTGCGGGACAGGAACATGCTCCCGACACCTGGGGCAAAGCATCCTGACCTGCCCGGCCTCATTCCCTGCAGGGTTGTCATCCAGGATGAGTTTCTCACCACACGGGCAGACAAACCCATGCAGCCGGGCAGGATTTCCATAAACCAATCCATAATCTGGCACATCCCGGGTAACAACCGAGCCAGCTCCAACCATCGCCCAGCGCCCAATATTTACCCCGCACACAATCGTGGCATGCGCTCCAATTGAGGCGCCATACTGGACCACGGTCTCCTTTAACACCCAATCATCTGCACTTTTCAAAGAGCCATCTTTATTGATGGCTCGAGGCTGGCGATCGTTGGTGAAGACACAGTGAGGGCCGCAGAAAACACCGTCCTCCAGGGTCACACCATGATAAACAGAGATGCCATTCTGGATTTTGACATTATTCCCAATCTGCACCCCGGCATCAATGTAAACCCCTTTGCTCAAGATGCAGTTCCGACCCAGCACCGCCCCCTCGCGTACCTGGCAGTGCTGCCAGATCCGGGTATTTTCGCCGATGATCGCCTGGGGCGAAACGTCTGCCGTAGGGTGCTTGAAGTAATCCTGCTCCATGAGTTGCCTAATCCTGTTCCAGTAACTCTATCCGCTCGGGGCTGTACCAGGCACTGATGGTGATTGGTACAGCCCCTTTCTGGTTGACGTTCCCGTTTACTCTTTTCCTCTGTAAAACAGCCGCCTGATCTTGCTCCTATCCAGGTTATCGCGCCCCAGGAATGGCGACGCTCCCATCCTGGAGTTGGTACAGGTCATCCATGGTGATCACCGGGATGCCCAGGCTGATGCAGTAATCTACAAGCGCCTGGAAGCGGTCGATATACCAGTTGGCGCCGGCAGCGGAAGGAACAGCGCTGAGATCATCCAGGGTGATAACCAGGATTTCCTGCCTGGCAGACGCCTTGTCCACCCAGCTCTTTGCGGTTGCCAGGGTGGTTGCGCTGTTCAGCGAGCGCTGAGCAATCTCGTATGAGTGCTCGAGCGGTGAAACGTTATTGAAGGTCAGCCCGGTCCTGCCCGTGCCCATGCCCAGGTTCGCCATGGCTGTGAGCGTATCGGCGTTATAAGCGCCTGAGGGGTAAGCCACATGGATCACATTGGGCAGCCCGTTTGCGCTCATTGCATCCAGGGCGCCCTGAAGCTCGGCTTCCTGCTGCGCTTCAGACAGGGAGGCCAGGTTGGCATGCGTCTTGGTCTGATTGCCGATGGTCCACCCGGCGGCATTCAGTTCCTGCGCCTGCGCCCAGGTCACTTTATTTGCCCCATTTACCCAATCAGAGACCAGGTAGGCAGTACCCCGTACATTACGGGTCTGCAGGTAGGAGAAAGCCTGGTTATAGAGTGAGCTCAGCCCATCGTCAAAGGTAAACAAGACAGCCGGTTGGGCAGACACGCCACCCGTCAGCCCATCCACGGTGAACGAGCTTGCCGCTGTGCCGCTGAAGCGGACACGGATCCCAACGATGGGATTAGCCCAGGTGGGCGAGCCGGCTCCGATTCTCCAGTCAGAGGTGCGCAGGTTGATCAGGTTCCAGCCCGGTTTGTAGTTGAACTTGAAGGCATCATTGTAGTAGGCCACAAAGTAGCTGCTGAAACCTGCGTCGTTCGCCAGCATGATGCGGAAGTCCGCGGGGTCGCTGGCGCCGCTGGCATACACCCACAGGCGGAAGTTCCCCTGCTGGTCTGCCGCTGACAGGTTCCAATTGACACTCCTGGCTATCTGCACATAGCCTCCGGCTGGCGCCGTCATGAGAATGGAAGCAGCGCCATCTTTGGTGTTGATGCTGTCCACGACTGCCGAGAAGTTGCCAGCAGGAGGTCCACTGACCGTCCAGCCATCCAGGCTGTCAAAGCCTTCACGCAGCGTTCCTGCCGCAACGACCAGGTTCTTTGGCAGTACATGGTTCTCGGTGAAGTGAGCATTAACCGA
>CAIQIV010000834.1 GCA_903871905.1 uncultured Chloroflexota bacterium
GCCCAGGAACAGCGGCAGGAAGGACTTGCCGTGCAGCCCCATCCAGTGCATGAAATTATCCATCACGTAGGCTGCCCGCGCCAGGTAGCCGACATCCTCCAACAACCCGAAGACGGCGAAGAAAATCACCAGCACGGGCAGAAAGGTCAGCACCGCCCCCACGCCGCCGATCACCCCGTTGACCACCAGCCCGCTCAACCAGGCCGGCCCTCCGCTCAACAGCCATCCGGCAGCCTGCGCCAGCGGGTCAACCACCCAGGTCTGCAGCAGGTTTTGCAGCGGGCTGCCCAGGGTGAAGGTGAGCCAGAATACGGCGCCCAGGATGGCGGCCAGGATGCCCAGGCCGATGACCGGATGCGCCGCCCAGCGGTCGATGCGGTCGGTCACCCCCATCTGCCCCAGGCGCGGCCGGCGCACCGCAGCGCGGATCATGTGCTCGATCCATTCATAGCGCCCGGAGGCGATAGCTACCAGGGCGTCGTCGTGCTGGCGCAGGATGTCTTCCACGGCCTGCCAGCGCCCGGCGGGCAGGGCGGCCTGCATCAGCGCCCTCATCTCTGTGTCGGCTTCCAGCAGTTTCAGGGCGGCCCACTGCGGTGGATAGGGGGCGGGGACATATTCGTACACCAGCCCCAGGATCTGGTCCAGCACCTGCTGGTGATCAGGGCGGATCTCCGGCTGGCTGGGGACGCCCGGGTAGGGCTGCTCCAGCAGCCTGGCTGCTGCCTCCAGCAGGCTGCGGGCGCTGGCAGCTCGCGTGGCCACCAGAGGGATCACCGGCACGCGCAGGGCCGCCTCCAGCACCCGCACGTCGACCTGGATCCCCTCCTGTTCGGCCACATCCATCATATTCAGCGCCACGATCAGCGGGCTGGGCAGGGCAACCAGTTCGGATACCAGGTACAGGCTGCGCTCCAGGCTGGCAGCGCTGACCACGGCAATCACCAGGTCCGGCTGCTCGCGCAGGATGTACTCGCGGGCGATCACCTCTTCAGGCGAGTTGGCGCTCAGGCTGTAGGTGCCGGGCAGGTCCACCATCTGGATGGTATGGTCTGCGTACTGGAAGAAACCTTCCCGTTTTTCGACGGTCTTCCCGGACCAGTTGCCCACGTGCTGGTTCAACCCGGTGAACAGGTTGAACAGCGTGGACTTGCCCATGTTGGGCTGACCGGCCAGGGCAAAGGTCACGCGGCGCGTTTCGGTCCAGGCCGGGGCGGCCTGGGTGACTGCGGGGTGCATGTCACACATGCCGGGAGCTCCGGTGTACCAGGATGTGCTGCGCTTCGCTGCGTCCCAGGGCGATGCGCGTGCCGCGCACCTCCACCAGCAGCGGCCCGCGTCCGTAATTCTGCATCATGTACAGCGGCACCCCCGGGGTGAAGCCCAGGGAGGCCAGCCGCGAGGCGGAGCCCCCGCTGGCTCCCAGGCTTACCAGGTAGGCCTGTTCGCTGGCTTTCAGTTCTGCCAGGGGAAGAGAGACTGCTGGGAGGTTCATGGGATGGGGCTCCAGATTGGATATTGTGTGGAGAAGCAAATGGCAATCATTGTTATTAGTATATGCTAATTTCCATGATTAGTAAATGCCAGGCCTGTCATATTCC
>CAIQIV010000835.1 GCA_903871905.1 uncultured Chloroflexota bacterium
GCCGGGCACCTGCAAGACCTTCGATAACACCGCCGCCATCGTGGACACCAATGAATCGGCCAGCCAGACCGTAACCCTGTGCGTGGGCGCCGACCTGACCGTGAGCAAGACCGCCGTCCCATCCTTCACCCGCACCTATGATTGGGATCCCCTGCCGACCAAGGAAGTCGACAAGACCCAGGTTAACCAGCTGGGCGGGAACGCCACCTTCAACTACACCGTCAACGCCTGGCAGACCGGCTTCACCGACAGCGGCTGGGCGGTCACCGGTGTGGTCACGGTGAAGAACCCCAACGACTGGGAAGCGGTCACCGCTGACCTGGCAGACGCCGTGGATAACGGCGGCTCGTGCACCCTGGATTCAGCTTCGGTGACGGTCCCGGCAAGCGGGTCGGTTGAGGTAGGCTACTCCTGCACCTTCGGCTCCGGCCTCAACGGTACTAACACCGCCGCCGCCACCTGGGATGAGAAGGCATTTTTCACCCCTGGCAATGCCGCCTCCGGTTCGGCAGACTTTGCCTTCACGGCGCCCACCACCCGGGTGAACCAGACCATCACCGTCAAGGACACCTTCAACGGGGTGACCACCGTGCTGGGCACGCTCACCGCCGCGGATGAAGAACCCTTTGCCTCGGCTGAGTACACCTATTCCAAGACCGTCCCCATTCCCGCCTGGGACTGCGTGCTGTACGCCAACACGGTGGGGATCGATGGCGCCAGGCTGACCACCACGGTGGAGGTCAAGGTATGCGGCCCGGCCAAGACCGGCGGGTTGACCATGGGCTTCTGGCAGAACAAGAACGGCCAGGCGATCATCACCGGCGGCGCTTCAACCAACGGTGTGTGCAACCTGACGACCTGGCTGCGCCAGTACGCCCCCTTCCAGGACCTGAGCGCCACCGCCAGGTGCTCCGCCGCCGGCGCCTATGCCACCAGCGTGATCAAGGCCGCCAACGCCTCGGGCGCTTCGATGAACGCTATGCTCAAGGCGCAGATGCTGGCCTCGGCGCTGGACGTGTTCTTCAGCGACCCGGCGCTGGGCGGCAATAAGATCAACGCCCCTCGCCCGCTGGGTGAGGTCCAGATCGTGCTGACCAACGTCTGCAAGCCCTCAGGCGCCGGCTGCGGTGACTCCAGCGCGGCCTTCGGCGGCGCAGCCAGCCTGACTGTCTCGCAGCTGCTGGCCTATGCTGCCAGCCAGTCCAATGCCGGCGGCAGCGCCTGGTATGGCAACGTCAAGACCATCCAGGAGCTGGCCAAGAACACCTTCGACGCCATCAACAACCAGATCGCCTTTGCCGACCCCGGCTTCACCACCCCGCCCGGGCCGCTGGCCGCCGTGGCGGACCTGTTCAAAGTCTTCCTGCCCCAGGTGAACCGCTAGGCTGATCCGTTTCCCCCCTGGGCCGCCCGGCCCGGGAGCAGTGCAGCGCCGGATGGGCACTCCCGTCCGGCGCTGCCGCGTTTCTCCGCATCAGCTCAGCGCAGCTCAAAGGCGGCGCTGACCTCGGCCCGCACCGAGATGGTCCCCAGGCTCAGCGGCTCGCCGCCGGTGTTGGGGGCCTCTCCGGCTGCCGGGGCATTTTGCAGCGTGTTTTGCACCCACAGCTCGCGGCTGCGGCCGTACCAGCCGCCGTTGTAGGTGCTCCAGGTATTTTCGCTGATGCTCAATACCTGGCCGGCCTGCGCTCCGGCGGAGGCCGCCAGGGCATCCGCCTTCTCCTGGGCGGCTTTAACCGCCAGGTCGCGCGCCTGGTCGCGATATTTGCGCAGCTCGCTGGTGTAGAACTCCACCTGCAGCACCTGGTTGGCCCCGGCCTCCAGGGCTGCTGCAACCACCACCCCGGTGCGGCTGACGTCCCGCAGGGTGACGGCCACCACATGCTCGATGCGGTAGCCCTTGATGCTCAGCGAGTCGTAGCTTTCGTAGAGCGGGTCAACCCAATAGATGTCGCTGGCAATGTCCTGGGCAGCGATGCCCTGCGCCTGCAGGGCATCCAGGACCCGCTGCATGGCTGCCAGGTTGTCGTACTGCACCTCGGAGGGCGTTGCCCCGTTGGACTGCA
>CAIQIV010000836.1 GCA_903871905.1 uncultured Chloroflexota bacterium
CCATGGATGCAGTGAACGATAAAATCAGGGCTTTTTCGGCGGGCGGGGTGGATTACGTGGCAAAACCTTTCCAAATCGAAGAGGTGTTGGCCAGGGTGCAGACCCATTTAACCATCTCTGATCTGCGGGAACAACTCCAGGCTGCCAATCTCAAAATGAGCCAGGAACTGAAGCTGGCTGGCGAGGTTCAGCGCAGCTTCTTGCACCTCGATCCACCGGTGATCCCTGGCTGGGATATGGCTTACCGTTTGAAACCGGCGCAGGAAACCTCCGGCGATTTCATTGATTTTCATCAAAGACCAGACCGGTTGGTCGATATTTTGATTGCAGACGTTGTCGATAAGGGGGTCAGCGCGGCGTTATTCATGGCTCTGAGTTGGATCATCTTTCACACGTATGCTGATCAATACCCTGAGCAGCCCGATCTGGTGCTCAAGGCCGTCAACCGCCAGATTCTGAAATATAATCACTCCTCCCAGTTTATTACTGTCTTCTACGGTGTGCTGGACCCGGCTGACGGGAAATTCGTTTACAGCAATGCCGGCCACCCGCTGCCGCTCCTGTTTCGTGGGACCGAGTATGAATATGTCCGGATACCGGGGGGGCATGGTGTGCCCCTGGGCCTGTTTGAAGAGGCTACCTGGGAGCAGGGTACGTTGGAAGTTAAGCCAGGAGATCGGCTGGTTTTATATACCGACGGCATTATTGAGGCGCAAAACGAGGAGGGTGCCTTCTATACAGAGGAAGGCCTCATCCAATCGATTAGAAAGCATCCTGGAAAGGCAGCCGAAGGAATGGCTGATAGTATTCTAGAGGATTTGCAGGAATTCATCGGCAAGAAATCTCTTGCTGATGATACTGCGATGATCCTGGTGGGGCGAGAGTAGGCGGTACAATATGTGCAATCCAGGTTTGAGCGCATATGCTTCTTAAGGAGATGTACCGATGATGCAAAAGATTGGCATTGTGACTGGCGGCGGGGACTGCCCGGGTTTGAACGCGGTGATCCGCGCAGTGGTGAAGGCTGCCGCCTTGCGCGGTTGGGAGGCGCTTGGCTTTATTGGCGGCTACGAGGGGATGCTGGACCCGGTGCAGACCTGCGATCTGGATTACCGGCGCCTGGGGGGGTTGTTGTACCGCGGCGGCACCATACTGGGAACCAGCAACCATGGGCGCTTCTCGGTGCGCACCGGGCTGGGCGAGACGCGTCGCGTGCCGGAAGAGATCCTGCAGGCTGCGCGGCTCAATTTTGAGCGGTTGGGTTTGCAGGCTCTGGTGTGCATCGGGGGAGATGGATCGCTGACCATTGCCCAGCAGCTTTATGAGACAGGCATCCCGGTGGTCGGGGTGCCCAAGACTATCGACAATGACCTCAAAGCAACCTGGATGACCTTTGGCTTTGAGACTGCCTATACCTGCGCAGTCGATGCCCTGGACCGCTTGCACACCACCGCCGAGAGTCACAACCGGGTAATGGTGTTGGAGGTGATGGGGCGCTACGCCGGATGGATCGCCACCTATGCCGGGCTGGCCGGCGGGGCGGATGTGATCCTGATCCCGGAGATCGAGTTTCACTACGAGGCAATCGTGCGCAAGATCGCCGAGCGCGAGCAGCAAGGGAAGCGCTTCACCATCATTATTGTCGCTGAGGGGGCAAAAGAGGGCGGAGGTGCGATGGTCACCGCCGGGCCAGAGCAGGCTGACCGGGAGACGCGCCTGGGGGGCATTGGGCAGGCTGTGGCGGCGGAGATCGAGCGACGCACGGGCAAGGAATCTCGCTGCGTGGTGCTGGGCTACCTGCAGCGCGGCGGCCCACCGACTGCCTGGGACCGCCAACTGTGCACCCGTTTTGGGGTATTTGCAGTGGAGATGATCGCTGACAGGCTTTTTGGCCATATGGCGGCGCTGACCGATGATGGGGTAGTGCCGGTCAGCCTGGCCGAGGTGGTGGGTGGAATCCGCCGCGTGCCGCCTGACGGTGAGCTTGTACGCGTTGGCCGCGCCCTGGGGATCAGTTTTGGAAATGATGGCGGTTAATTTGTTGACGATTCGCAACGCCTGTGATAAACTCTCTCCGATATGTCAGGCATTTCGCTCCGCTCCCGTCGTGCGCTCTATCCTTCCTTGTGGAAGGTTGGGTAGCTGCGCGTCGCCGGGAATTTGCGGTAATTCCCTTGTGTCAGACCAGGCCCTCCTTCTTGGAGGGCTTTTATTTTTCTTAACTGGAGGCTTTTGTGATGTCGAAACCTAAAATTAAAAAGGTGGTGGTGGCCTATTCCGGCGGACTGGACACCTCGGTGATTGTGCCCTGGCTGCGCGAGAACTACGACTGCGAGGTGGTGTGCTTCACTGCGGATGTCGGTCAGGGCGAGGAAATGGAAGGTCTGGAGCCGAAGGCTTTGGCCAGCGGCGCCAGCCAGATTTTCATCCGCGACCTGCGCGAGGAACTGGCCAGCGATTACTTGTTCCGCTTGCTGCGCTCCGGCGCCATCTACGAGCGGAAGTACCTGCTGGGCACCTCGATTGCCCGCCCCCTGATCGCCAAACACCAGGTGGACGTTGCGCATCTGGTGGGCGCGGATGCCGTGGCGCACGGCGCCACCGGTAAAGGCAATGACCAGGTGCGCTTTGAACTGACCTTCACCGCCCTTGACCCGCGCTTGAAAGTCATTGCACCCTGGCGGGAATGGGATATCCGCTCGCGCGAAGATGCCATCAATTATGCCAAAGCGCACAATGTGCCGATCAAGCAGACCCTCAAGTCGATCTACAGCCGGGATGGCAACCTGTGGCATCTTTCGCACGAGGGCGGCCCGTTGGAGGATCCGTGGTGCGAGCCGCTGGAGGATATGTTCCAGCGCACGGTCTCACCTGAGGCCGCGCCCAACGAGCCAGAATACGTGGAGATCGAGTTCGAATCTGGCACGCCTCACACGGTCAACGGTGAGAAGCTCTCTCCGGCTAAGCTGGTGGAGAAATTGAACGAGCTGGGCGGCAAGCATGGCATCGGGCGTGCCGATATGGTGGAAGGCCGCCTGGTGGGGATGAAGTCCCGCGGTGTGTATGAAACGCCGGGCGGAACGATCCTGCTGGCAGCCCACCGCGAGCTGGAATCGATTGTTCTGGATCGTGACACGCTGCACTACAAGGATGAGGTGTCGCTCAAGTATGCGGAGCTGGTGTACTACGGCATGTGGTTCTCTCCCCTGCGCGAAGCGCTGGATGCTTTTGTCGACAGCACCCAGGGGCCGGTGACCGGGGTTGTGCGCCTCAAGCTGTACAAGGGCAACATCATTCCTGCTGGGCGCAAGAGCCCCTTCAGCCTGTACCGCGAGGACCTGGCTACCTTTGGCGAGGAAGATGTTTACGACCAGACGCATGCCGACGGTTTTATCCGCCTGTATGGGCTGCCGCTCAAGGTGCGCGCCCTGAACGGTCTGCCGGTCTCTGGCCTGGAAATGCCCCGGCCGGATTACACCCGCTTCAAACGTGACTAGGCGGCGCGGGAGGCAGGCATGACACTGTGGGGTGGACGCTTCAAGGGTGAGCTGGACCGCCAGGCCTGGGCATTGAACGCCTCACTCAGCTTTGACCAACGGCTGGCGCAGCAGGACGTGCGCGGCAGCCTGGCCTGGGCGCGGGCACTGCAGCAGGCCAGGGTGCTTTCGGCGGAAGAGTGCAGCCAGATTTGCACCGGGCTGGAGGCGGTTGCCCAGGAGTTCCGCCAGGGTATCTTTGTCTTCCAGCCGGCGGACGAGGATATCCACACCGCGGTGGAACGCCGCCTGGGTGAACTGATCGGCCCGGCAGCGGGCAAGCTGCACACCGGGCGCAGCCGCAACGACCAGGTGGCCACTGATTTCCGCCTGTGGCTGCTGGATGCCGTTCCGGGCGTCCAGGCAGCGCTGGCGGATCTCCAGGGGGCGCTGCTGGAGCGCGCAGAGCAGGATTTTGGCATGGTCATGCCGGGCTACACTCACCTGCAGCGCGCCCAGCCCATCCTGCTCAGCCACTGGTGGCTGGCGCACTTTTGGGCGCTGCAGCGCGACCGGGATCGCCTGGGAGAACTGGCAGACCGGGCAGCTACCCTGCCACTCGGCTCAGGTGCTCTCGCCGGCGCGCCTTTCGCCGTGGACCGCCAGGTGCTGGCTCAGGAGCTGGGCTTCGCCCGCATCTCGCCGAACAGCCTGGATGCCGTCGCCGATCGCGACTTTGCCGCTGAGTTCCTGTTCTTTGCCGCCCTGCACGGTGTCCACCTCAGCCGCCTGGCTGAAGGGGTGGTGCTGTTCTCTACTGCCGAGTTTGGTTTCATCGAGCTCTCGGACGCCTACTCGACCGGATCCAGCCTGATGCCGCAGAAGAAGAATCCAGACGTGTTCGAGCTGGCGCGCGGCAAGGCAGGCACACTGGTTGGCTTGCTGACCGGATTGCTGGCAACCCTCAAGGGGCTGCCCTCGGCGTATGACAAGGATCTGCAGGAGGATAAGCAGCCGGTCTTTGCCGCCCACGATACACTGCTGGCTCTGCTGCCCGTGCTGGGTGGGGCGCTGCGCAGCCTGGCGG
Organism: uncultured Chloroflexota bacterium; assembly: GCA_903871905.1. Classification (GTDB taxonomy): domain Bacteria; phylum Chloroflexota; class Anaerolineae; order Anaerolineales; family UBA4823; genus CAIQIV01. Next base: position 4,564 of record CAIQIV010000836.1, read on the forward strand.
TGCGCCCAGATCGCATGAGCGCTGGCCTGGACGCGGCGATGCTGGCCACCGACCTGGCGGATTACCTGGTGCGTGCGGGAGTGCCCTTCCGCCATTCCCACCAGGTAGCAGGGCAGGCGGTGCGCCTGGCAGCGGAAAAGCAGCAGCCGCTGGACGCGCTTTCGTTGGATGAGTTCCGCTCGCTGCACCCGGCCTTTGGCCCGGATGTCTACCAGGTGTTTGACCCGCAGCACAGCGCTGCACGCCGGGATGTCCCCGGGGGTACGGCGCCGGAAGCAGTGCGGGCGCAGATCGTCCAGGCTAAAACGGCCCTGGGTTAAAGTCTAAGCTTATGGCCCGGGAGGGCCAGGGGAATAAGGAAGGCAGGTGGAGCGTTTCTACCTGCCTTCCCTTGATTTTTTTGGGGTGGAGCTCACTCCCCGGCGCCGCGCTCGGTGACCAGCCGCTGGCGCGTATAAGGGATCAGCCCGCCGGCATCGATGATCGCCTGGCGGGTCGGGGGCAGCGGTTCGATGGCAAAGACCCTGCCGCTGGTCAGGTTGATCACACGGCCGCCCTGTACCACAACCTGGTCTCCTTCTTGCGCCTCGATCTGCGGGCAGATCACCATATCCACCCCCAGGTTGATGGCGTTCTGCAAAAAAATACGGGCAAAGCTGCGGGCGATGATCTTCAGCCCCAATCCTTTCAGGCAGGAAGCGGCCTGCTCGCGCGACGAGCCGCAGCCGAAGTTGTTCCCGGCTACCACTACGCTGCCTGCCGGAGCTTCACCGCTCTGCAGCCTGCGGTTAACCGGCAGGTCGGCAAAGGCATACTGCGGCGTTTCTGCTGGCAGCACAGTCGCCATGAAACGCCCGGGGAAGATGATATCGGTAGAGATATCGTCGTCGACTTTCAAAATCACGCTGGCCATGTCATTCCTCCGGGATCTCGAGCTGGCGTGGGTCGCTGATCACGCCGGTCAGGGCGCTTGCGGCGGCAACTGCCGGCGAGCATAGGAAGACCTCGGCATTTGGGTTGCCCATGCGTCCCTTAAAGTTACGGTTGGTGGTTGCCAGGCCGCGCTCCCCGTCGCCCAATGCCCCCTGGTGCACCCCCAGGCACGGCCCGCAGCCAGGGTTCATCACCACTGCCCCGGCCTGCATCAGGTCCAGGATCAGGCCTTGCTGCAGCGCCTGCTGATACACGCGGTACGAGGCGGGGAAGACCAGCATGCGCGTATTGCGGGAAACCTTCTTGCCTTTCAGGATGCGGGCCGCGATCTGCAGGTCATCCAGGCGGCCGTTGGTGCACGAACCGATCATGATCTGCTGCACCGGTGTGCCAGCGGCGTCTTCAATGGGGCGCACGTTGTCGACTTTGTGCGGCAGGGCAATCTGCGGGGCAAGCCGGGTCGCGTCGATGTTCACCACCTGGGTGTATTCCGCCTCCGGGTCGGGTGCCAGCAGAGGAAGTTCGTCCTGGACGCCAGCCTCCTGGCGCAGGTAGCGCAGCGTCTCCTGGTCAGGTGGGACGATACCCCCGGTCGCCCCGGCTTCGACCGCCATGTTGCAAATGGTCAGGCGTCCGGAGGTGGGCAGGTCTCGGATTGTTGATCCATGAAATTCAAGCACTTTGAAGTTGGCGCCCTGGGCGCTGATCTGCCCGATCAGGTACAGGATCAGGTCCTTGGCATATACCCCCGGCTGGAAGCGGCCTTCTACCTGGACTTTGATCGTCGCCGGGACTTCAACATTCAATACGCGCCCCAGCGTCCATACCGAGGCCATCTCGGTCGCCCCGACGCCGAAGGCAAACGCCCCCAGCGCACCGTGGCTGGTGGTGTGACTGTCGGTGCCCACCACCACCATGCCGGGGCGCACATAACCATGCTCCGGCAGGATCTGGTGGCAGATGCCGCCCTCGTCGCCGCGGATATCGTGAAACTTGGTAATCCCCTGCTGCTCGACGAACTGGCGCACGCGCAGTTGGTTCGTAGCGGTTTTGGCGCTCTCTGCCGGGACACGGTGGTCAAATACGATGGCAATGCGCTGCGGGTCCCACACCCGTGCCAATAGCCCGGTGCCCTGAAAGATCTCTTTGAACTGGTTGAGCACCAGGGCGCCGTTCTCGTGGGACATAGCGAGGTCAACCTGGGGTTCAACCACCTCGCCGACCCGGACCTGGGGCAGGCCGGACGCCTGCGCCAGGATCTTCTGTACCAATGTCATACCCATAAACACCTCACTTGCCGCTTCCCTCCACAATCTTCTCAACGCCCTGGTACTTGGCCTCCAGGTGCGAGCAGGGAAGAAAATCGGCCTCCATCTGATGATATTCTTTCAGTCCGACAAAGTCGGTGAATTCCTCAAAGCTGGCCACCCATTGGGTCTGCCCGGGCAGGATGCCGGTAGGCGAGATTTTCAGGGCGCTGAAAAAGGCCATCAGCGCCTTGTGGGTGACCATGATCGACGCCACGGGGATGGAGACGCGCCCCACGCCCAGCTTTGCCAACTCCGGGATGGGGATCAGTTCGGTCTTCATGCCGCTTACCGCATCCATCAGGTTGACAGACAACGGGCCGTGAATGGCTTTGACCGCGGTTTCGATGTCCTGGCGGGTGCGGATGCCATCAATAAAGGCCAGGTCGGCGCCGGCTTCCAGGTACAGGTTGCAGCGCTGGATAGCAGCTTCCAGTCCCTCCAGGGCATAAACATCCGTTCGTGCGTTGATCACAAAATCCAGATCGCGGGTGTCGCGCACCTGGGCCATGGCGCGAATCTTGCCCGCCATCTCGTCGGCGGGGATGACCTCCTTGCCCTTCATGTGCCCACAGCGCTTGGGGAAGACCTGGTCTTCCAGGTTGGCGCCTGCAACGCCCATCGAGATCAAACGGTCCAGGTTATCGGCAGCGTTGATGGCATTACCGCCGCCGGTGTCCAGGTCGGCCATTACCGGGATGCCCACCGCCCGGGTGATATTCCAGGTCAGATCCAGCACGTCCTTCATCTGCACCAGGCCCACGTCCGGCTTGCCCAGCAGCGAAGCCGCCAGGCCATAACCCGAGACCTGAATCGCCTCAAAACCACAGCTCTCGATAATTTTAGCCGAGAGGGCGTCATGGCATCCAGGAACCACCACCGCCCGCCGTTCCAGGATAGCCTGGCGTAATAGGGTTGACTTTTTCATACTATCTCCTCCTGTTTCATAAGGCTGCGGCAACCGCCTGGCCCATTTCCAGAGTGGTGTTGGACCCGCCCATATCATACGTACGCACTTTTCCTTCCTGGACCACCCGAGCCACCGCCTGGTCCAGGCGCTGTGCCATATCGGCCTCGTCCAGCCATTCCAGCATCATGCGGGCTGCCAGGATCGTGGCAATGGGGTTAACTTTATACTGCCCGGCATACTTGGGGGCGGAGCCGTGGGACGGCTCGAACACCGCCAGCTTCTCGCCAATGTTCCCCGAGCAGCCGAATCCCAGCCCTCCGACCATCTGGGCGCACAGGTCAGAGATGATATCGCCGTACAGGTTAGGCGCCACCAGTACGTCATAGTTGAAGGGGTTCTTGAGCAGCCACATGCAGATGGCATCGATGTTGGCGTCGTCCACGGCAATACCCGGGTAGTCCCGGGCGATCTCAAAAGCCGTTTCCAGGAACATGCCGTCCGTGGCGCGTACCACGTTGGCTTTGTGGACGATGGTAACCTTGCGCCGGCCGTTGCTTCGGGCATAGTTGAATGCAGCGCGCAGGATCTTCTGCGAGCCGCGCCGGGTGTTGATTTTGCAGGATATGGCCAGCTCACCATCCGGGACGTCTTTGAAGGCGCTGAAGGGTTTGGACAGGCGGCTTAATGTCGCCCGCAACTCTTGCGGGACAGGGGAGAACTCGACGCCGCAGTACAGGTCTTCGGTGTTCTCGCGAAAGACAATCAGGTCGATGCCCTCTTTGAAGTTCAGGGGGTTACCCGGGTAAGCTTTGCAGGGGCGCATGCAGTTATACAAATCAAACATCTGGCGCATGCGCACGATCGGGGAACGATACACCAGCCCCTGCCCCCGCAGCGCGGGGACCAGTTCCTGCTCTGCAGAGCGCACCGGTTTAGATGTGATTGCGCCGAACATGGCGGCATCCACGTTATTCAACAGCTCTACCGTCCGTTGGGGCAGCGCATCTCCCTCCTGTCGCCAGAATTCCCAGCCAATGTCGCCGTGCAGGTACTCAGCATCCAGCTGCAGTTTGTCTAAAACGATTTGGGCTGCCTCAAGCACCTCGATCCCGATCCCATCCCCGGGCAGCCAGCCAATTTTATATTTTGCCATACAGGCCTCCTGTTAATTTTCCCGGAAGCAGGGCAGGTTGTGGAATTCCTGCAACCCGGAGCTGCCGCAGGGTTTTAGACAATTGTATCTCAAACTTTGTCACCACCATCGACACTTCCGCAAATTTGGGCTAAACTAGTTTCATCCCTATGGAGGTCGAATATGGACTACAAGGAACGTATTTTTACTTGGATAGTGCAGCACTGGTTCCCGGAGTTCTTCCGCCCTGGCCGGGTACCCAGATTTTTCGATTTGAGCCAGAGGCTCGGCTATCATATTCTACCTGTGCAGTATTATTCTCCTATCCCAGACACTCGCGAAATTTCGGAAAAGGTATGGGAAAGCCAGACCGAGATGGTTGGATTGGATACTCGAGATGCTGACCAGCTCAATTTTCTAAGCAATGTTATTCCTCTTTATCTAACCGAGTTCGACCAATTTCCGCGAGAACCATCCAATGACCCAATTGTGTACTTTCATGAAAATTTTACTTTTGTCGGTGCCGATGCTGTTGCGCTCTATTGCATGGTTCGCCATAATAGACCAGGACATGTGATTGAGGTAGGGAGTGGTATGTCCACCCGGATTACGGCGGCTGCTCTAGCGCGAAACGGTTGCGGGGAATTGATCTGCATCGAGCCTTATCCAAACGAGACACTGAAAGCACATCCGGGCATCTCATCGCTGTTGATCCAGAAAGTCCAGGAGGTGGATATCAGTCTGTTTGAAGTGCTGGAAGATGGCGATATTCTGTTCATTGATACTACCCATGCCATTAAAACCGGGGGCGATGTGCCTTATCTGTTTCTGGAGGTTTTGCCGCGGCTGAAGCCTGGCGTGCGAGTGCAGATTCATGACATTTTTCTGCCGCGCGATTATCCACGTCCCTGGGTGTTGGACTTCTTAATGTTCTCCAGTGAGCAGTACTTAGTCCAGGCTTTCCTGGCATTCAATTCCGGATACGAGTTTCTGTTTAGCAGTAGTTATATGACTATCCGTCACCGGGATGCAATGGAGGCGCAGATTGGGAGGTATCCTCGATGGGATCATGGATGCAGCTTGTGGATCAAGCGTGTTTGAGACTGGTGGTCTTTGCGCCAGCGCAAAGACTTTTATTCTGAATCGAGATAAGATCAAGATATGGATAGCGAACATTTTAACCCTGGTTTGAGTGTGGCGGATCTTTTCCGGCGCTGGCCATCGGCTGTCCCTGTGTTCCTGTCCCACCACCTGAGCTGCGTGGGCTGCCCGATGAATTCGTTTGACACGCTCCAGGATGTTGTCCAGATTTACTGCCTGGATGCGCCGCGCTTTTTCACCGACCTGGAGCAGGCTCTCCAGCCGCTGCCCTTCACCCAGCCCGCCCCCCAACCACTTGAGAAAGGAAAACCTTGTATGCCAGATTTTGTCTATTTTGAGGATATTGTCAAAGAGTCGCCTGTGCCTCCGGCTGAGAGCATCGTCAGCCGCAGCGTCCTGGTGGATAAGCCGGTCAAGGCAATCCTGTTCAGCTTTGCCCAGGGCCAGGAGCTTTCTGAGCATACGGCTTCTGTTCCAGCGATGATCCAAATCCTGGAGGGCGAGGCGCACCTGACCTTAGGGACTGCAGAGATGGAGGCGGGACCTGGGGCATGGGCGTACATGGAGCCGAACCTGCCGCACAGCTTGTTGGCCCGCACCCCGGTCAAAATGCTGCTGCTCATGCTGCGGTAGTTAGTGTGGAGACCCAGGATAGGCCTGCCTGATGCGCATCCTGGCGATCATTTCCGGTGAATACGGCGCCCGCCATGTGGCCAATATCCGCCAGCACGGCCCACAGGGTTGGAACGTGGAAACCTGGCGCGCCCCGGCGGTGTTCCCGCCGGTGATCGATTACCCCGAGGATTACCTGCCGCAGGAACTGCCCCCGTCAGACCTGATCCTGCACTTTGGTGAGCAGCGGGCGATTGCTGAGCTGGTGCCGGATATGGCCAAAATGACCGGCGCCCGGGCGGTGATCGCCCCGGTGGACAGCGAGGCCTGGCTGCCGCGCGGCCTGGCGCGCCAGCTGCGCGGCTGGCTGGAGCAGATTGGGGTTGCCTGTGCCACGCCCAAGCCGCTGTGCTCGCTGACCGAGAGCGACTATGGCGTAACCCGCCGCCAGAGGCTGGCGTATGACAGCCCGCTGATTGCTGAATTCGCCCGCTACTTTGGCTGGCCCAGGTTCCACATTACTGTGGAGCCTGAGAGCCGCCAGGTCACCGCAGTCGAGGTGCTGAGGGATGCGGTATGTGGCTGCGCCCGCTTTGCTGCGCAGGGGCTGGTTGGCGTCTCGGCGGACGAAGCCGAGGAGAAAGCCGGCCTGCTGCACCACCATTTCCCCTGCCTGGCCAGCATGGGTATTGACCCTGATTTTGATGACACCTTGATGCATGTGTCGGGGAATGTGTTTCGCGATGAGGTGCTGGAACAGGTCCGGCCTTATCGGCGCATCCAGTACATTGCCCCAGGCACGCGCAGCGAGTAGCCCGGAGCAGCGCGCGATGCCCTTCGCGGTGCCTGTGTGGACTATAATTCAGCCCGGAGGACTTAATGAGCCGCCGGGCTGAATTTGTTTCTTATGCACCGAAATCGGTCCTGAATAAGGGGAAGCGAGCTGACCACTGGTTCTGGTCGCGTTACAGCGCTTATCCTTACCTGGGTTGCCAGCACGGCTGCGCTTTTTGCTACTGCCGGGAGCAGAAATATTCCCCATTTGACAGCCCGGACGATTTTGCCTATGTGATTAAGGCCAAGCAGAATTCCCCGGAACTGCTGCGCCGGGCGCTGAGCCGGTGTACCCGGGATGTGGTTTTTACCGGGGATTACCAGCCAGCAGAGCGCCTCTTCCACCTGTCGCGCCAGATGCTGCAGGTGTGCTGTGACCTGGGTTTTCCGGTGATGGTGCTGGAGCGCTCGCCGCTGGTGCTGCGTGACCTGGATGTGCTGCAGGCGATACAGGGGAAGGCCAGGGCGGTAGTGGCCTTCAGCATCATCTATACGCCCGAGTCCTCCCAGGCCGGGCGCTGCCGCTCTCTGGAGAACCTGGCCCCGCCACCCGAAAAACGCTTTGCTGCCATGGAAAAGATCGCCGCTGCGGGTATCCTGACCGGGACGTGCTGTATGCCGGTCCTGCCTGGCCTGTGCGACGATGGGCCCAGCCTGGAGAGCGTGGTGCGCTGGACGGCAGACCACGGTGGTCAATTTGTCCTTTCCGGCTCGCTAACCCTGGCTGACCAGCAGCGCGATTTCTTCTTCCGTATCCTGGGACAGCATTTTCCTGACTTGCTGGACCGTTACCAACGCCTGTATCCGCCGGGCAGCTATGCTCCTGTACACCAGGATTGGCTGGCTGTGGCGAGGCGGATTGCTGAGTTTTGTGATCGCTATGGCATCCGTGACCGCATGCCGCGCCCGGTGATCCCGGGCGAGAAGAGGGAGTTCAATAAAAGGCTGGTAGAAAAATTGGCTGATCGCGCCTACCTCCTGGAAATCACCCAGCAGCCTGACAGCCGGGTATGGGCGTACCGCAGAGCGGCATGGGCGGTGGAGGACCTGGAGCAGGATGTACGCCTGGTTTACCAGCGCATGGGGCGCAAGGGTTTGGAGCAGATTCCCGGACTATCAGGGGTGATTATTGGCGAAATCGAGCCGCAGTTGAGGGAAGAATCGGGATATAAAGATGAATCTGCAAAGGATTCCCTCAAATTGGGTTGACGGTTTCGATGTTTGCTGATACTATTACTCCTGTTAGGATGCAAGTACGTGATCATTGGAAGTAAGAAAGACGATGGCCTGGGATGCATTTCCTGGGC
>CAIQIV010000837.1 GCA_903871905.1 uncultured Chloroflexota bacterium
TCTCCACCCTGACCAACGTCAACTTCTCGACCGCCCGCTTTTACACCTTCCTGCGCCAGGCGCAGCAGATCAAGGAAGACCTGCGGTCGCGCGCCGCCCTCTCCGGCAAACTGCCAGACGCCGCCCTGTACAACCTGCCCGGCAGCGATGAGGCCATCCAGTCCAACGCCACCCTGGTGAACATCCGCCCGCAGGCGGCTTCCGACCCCGACGTGCAGTCGCTCAAAGATACCCTGCTCTTCGGCATCAAGGGCATGGCGGCCTACGCCCACCACGCCTGGGTGCTCGGCTACCGCGACGAGGCAGTCAACGCCTGGCTGTACAAGGGGCTGAGCGCCATGCTGGACATGTCGCTGGGGCTGAACGACCTAGTGGGGCTGGTGATGGAGTTCGGTAAGGTCAACCTGGCATGCATGGAGCTGCTGGACAGGGCCAACACCGAGAGCTTCGGCCACCCCGAGCCGTCCCGCGAGCGCATCACCCCGCTCCAGGGGCCGTTCATCGTGGTCTCCGGGCACGACCTGCACGACCTGCACCTGCTGCTGGAGCAGACCGCGGGTAAGGGTATCAACATCTATACGCATGGCGAGATGCTGCCCGCCAACGCCTATCCTGCCTTCAAGAAATACCCCCACCTGGCGGGCAACTTCGGCGGCGCCTGGCAGGTGCAGCAGCGCGAGTTCGACGGCCTGCCCGGGGCGATCCTGATGACCACCAACTGCCTGATGGAGCCGCGCCAGTCCTACCAGGACCGCCTGTTCACCACCGGCGTGGTCGGCTTTGACGGCATCGCCCACATCGAGCCCGGCCCGGACGGCGGCAAGGACTTCAGCGCGGTGATCGCCAAAGCGTTGGAGCTGGGCGGCTTCCCCGCCGACCAGCCCGAGCAGACCCTGCTCACCGGCTTTGCCCGCCAGGCAGTGCTCAGCCACGCCGGCGAGATCATCCAGGCGGTGAAGAGCGGGCAGATCCGCCACTTCTTCCTGGTCGGCGGCTGCGATGGGGCCAAGGCCGGGCGCAACTACTACACCCAGTTCGCCGAGCAGTCCCCCCAGGACACGGTGGTGCTCACCCTGGCCTGCGGCAAGTACCGCTTCATCAAGGAAGACCTGGGCACGGTGGCCGGCCTGCCGCGCCTGCTGGACGTGGGCCAGTGCAACGACGCCTACTCCGCCATCCAGATCGCCCTGGCGCTGGCCGGCGCCTTCGAGTGCGGGGTGAACGACCTGCCGCTGACCCTGGTGCTCTCCTGGTACGAGCAAAAAGCGGTGTGCATCCTGCTCACCCTGCTCTCGCTGGGGATCAAGAACATCTACCTGGGGCCCAGCCTGCCGGCCTTCATCACCCCCAACGTGCTTAACTTCCTGGTGCAGCAGTTCCAGATCAAGCCCATCTCAAACGTGGAAACCGACATGGCCGCCATGCTGGCCTAGCCGTTCCGACCAGGGATTGAACCTTCCTGCAGCAGGCCGCACCGGGTGCGGCCTGCTGCGCGAACAGAGGGCGCTTCGACCGGCGCGGCGCGCCTGGGACTTATGGCGCATTGATCTCCCGGCGCAAGATCGCATACAATACAGGTATGCACCGCCTGCTGCCCGCCCTCCTCCTGGCTTGCGCCCTGCTGGTCCGCCTGGCACCCGCCCCCACCCGCGCCCTGCAGGGGACAGCCGAACTGGAAAATTACACCTTCCGCCTGGAGCAGTCCACCCCCGCCTACCAGGTATGGACGGCGCCGCCCTCCGAGCGGGTGTTCCTGGACAGCCCGCTCCCCGCTGCTGCCGCCGCCGAGATCAAAGTCTACGCCGCCGGCCGCGAGTTTGAGCCGTTCCAGGTGGTGGTCCGCCCGGCAGCCGGCGGCAGCCTGGCGGTGAGCATCGACCCCTTCGACCCGGCGATCCGCAGCGAGATCTTCCAGGTCAAATACGTTCCCGTTGCCACCCCCTCCGACAGCCTGGGGCGCACCGGCCCCTACCCCGACCCGCTGTGGCCGCTGCAGAACGGCGCAGCCGTTGAGCTGAACGCCGGCGAAAACACCGCCCTGTGGTTCAGCCTGTACGTCCCGCCGGGGACCGCTTCGGGGGACTACATCACCCAGGTACACCTGGGGGCAATCAGCATCCCCGTACGCCTGCATGTGTTCAACTTCGACCTGCCTGCCGCCCTGCACCTGGAGTCGCAGATGAACTTCTCCTACCAGGCCTTCCTGGAAAGCTACAGCGTGCCGGGAACCGGCCGGGAGTACTGGGACTTTGTCGATGCGATCAAGCAGGTTTTCATCGACCACCGCCTGACCCCCTCCAGCGTGCTGTGGCCCGGCGGGCTGACCGGCGGGGGCAGTTTTGCCGAGCCATTCATCGATTACAACTGCGCGGCGCACACCTTCTCCGACCCCTATGGCATCTGGGGCTTCGAGGACCTGGCGCAGCGCTACCTGGCCGGGACGGGCCTGCTGCAGGGGCAGTTCAGCGCCCCCTTCAACGGCGGTACCGGCTTCCCCAGCTTCATGGCCGCCTCCTTCGCCCACAACGACTCGTCCGTCGACCAGCGCCCGGACACCTTCTGCGGGCAGGCGCGCAGCGCCAGCGACTGGCTGCAAAACCCCACCTCCGCCTACAACCAGGCCTGGTTCGCCTACCTGGCCGCCATGCAAAGCTACCTGCAAGGCCAGGGCTACCTGGGGCAGGCCTACCACTACTTTGCCAACGAGCCCCAGGACCAGGCCGGCTACGACGCCGTGGCCTGGTACTCGCGCTACGCCCACGCCGCCGCCCCCAATCTCAAGCTGATGGTCTCGGAGGAGCCCAAGCCGGAGATCTACGACCAGCCCGGGGCGCACATCGACACCTGGCTGCCGGTGCTGCACAGCTACGACCCCGAAGTCTCGCACAGCCGCTACCTGGACCACGGCGAAGAGACCTGGATCTACTTCCTGCACAGCACACGCCCCCCGTATTTCAACCCCATCACCCTGGACCACCCGGGGGTCGAGGGCAA
>CAIQIV010000838.1 GCA_903871905.1 uncultured Chloroflexota bacterium
CACAGCTCTGCGTTATGAACAGGTGACCGCATTGCAGAAAGCTATTGTGAGTGATCTGCAGCAGCCCGTATCTCTAAAAGTCAACCAGATTTTTGCTGAGCGGCTGGATCCGTTGATCCCGCCCACACCTTCCCCAACTTCAACGCAGACGCCAACCAATACTCCTGGCCCCAGCCCAACCATTACGCCTACGCCGGTCACCCCCACCCGGACTCTTACGCCAACAACTACCCCGACTGAAAGCCCCACGCCAACCGAGACAGTCATACCCTCGGCTACATCTATCCCTACCAGGACACCTACCCCGGCCCTGGCCCGCGTGTTTAACACTCTCATGCCTCGCATGCAGATATACCAGAGTCCTGGTGGGCCGGTGATCGGTCAAATTCGCACCGGACAGGAACTGAAGTGGCTGTATGGCAGGCAGGTAAAAGATGGCTTGAGCTGGGTGGAGATCATGGACGCAGAGGGCAGGGTTGGCTGGATTCCGGAAGTATATTTACGATTGATAACTGAGACTCCACCTCCTGTGCCGTGAGCATGTGGATGATGGTTGCTGGAGGAGATTCTTATCTAGAATACTGCTTAATAGCCGATATGCCGCGTCTGCTGTTCTAGTGTGAGATTTTAATTCGCCAGCGTGCATTGGTAATATCGAGAATAGAGGCTGCAACGATGATCTCATTAAGTGCCGGGTTGGTGGTATCTGCATAAACAAATACAGACGGAGCGTGCTGGTAGTCTCCATATGCAGAAAGATATATTGATTCACCTCTGGCGATGAACTGTGATTTTGTTTCATACCCGAAGAAATCTTGGGATCCGCCCATACCGACGACTATTTCTAGAGGGTTTCCCTGGTTGTCGTTTGCAGTGAAAACCTGGCTTATTTTGTAGTTGATTTCCTTGCTCTGGAAACTTCGATTGACCAAAACAAATGTCACATAAGCTCCCGTTTTAACCTCTAGCCAATCAAGCCCAAAGGTCACCTCGCTCAGGAGCAATTCCCAGCCCTTTTGCAGCCATGCCTGTCTCACCTGGAGAATTGTGCCTGGAGGGGTATCTCCTGCAGGTTTTTGTATCGGAATGGGTATTTTTTTTGAAGTTTGCGTTTGAGTTGATGCTGCACTCCTGGTACTGGTTGGTGAGATTATGGCAGTGCCTGCAACAGATTTTGCTGTATCTTTTGTGGTCACATTGGTTATTCTGGTCGCTGCGTGGGGTGTATTTAACTTGATAGTGGCCTGGTTTTTTACAGCATCTGGTTGAGGCTGTGAAGGTTTTTGAGAATCCTTCAGAAAGAAAAACAGAGTAAACAACCCGAGGAGAGCCACTGCACTTGCAGCAAAGATGCTATATTTCTTCACAAGGAGATTATACCAAAACGTTTTGGAGAATCAAAACGTTTTGGGAGTTTATATTTTGTTTCTAATCTTGGCCATGACGAGTTTTATTTTGGGTAGGGGGGTATGCTGGCAGGCTCGGTTTGCTATCCAGGGATATCACCCTGCCGGGCGGCTTTTTGCTGGCACAGCTTTTCGCTGGCCTGCTTGAGCAGGTCTATTAAATCTTGAGCCTCCTGGGCAGTGGCAGCGCCGATCGAGTAAGTGATGGGCAGGCCGGGCCCATGTGCGTTGGCGGCAGCAAATGCCTGCTGCAGCCTGGCCATAACCTCGCCTGCCTCGGCGGCGTTCACGCCCGGGAGCAGCACACCGAATTCATCACTGCCCAGGCGGGCCGCGACGTCCTCGCCGCGAAAGCAGGAGTTCAGCACGCGCCCGGCCTGGCGCAGCAGGTCGTCCCCGGTGATGCTTCCCAGCCGCAGGTTGATCTCCCGCAGACCTTTCAGGTCCAGCAGCAGGATGGTCACCGGGAAGCGCCGCCCCATTTGCAGGCGCACCAGCTCGGCGTCGAAGTAATGCCGGTTGTACAGGCCGGTCAGCGGATCGTGGATGGCCAGGTATTCCAGCAGCTTTTCGTTTTCCTTGCGCCGGGTGATGTCCTGCAGGGCAACCACCACGTGCTGCGGCTGCAGGCCGCGAAAGCGGGTCACCCGGCCCTGGTACCAGGTTTGTTGGCTGCCGGTGCAGCAGGGAAACTCACCGCCGAACGTATTACAAATTTCGCTGACCACGGCGTGCACACCGCGCAGGAAGGCCAGCACCTCCTGGTCGAGGCCGGCCACCGCCTGGTCATTGGGGGAGGGGAAGGCCTCTCCCTCGGCGGCAAAGAGCGGGTGGTGGGCGCTGCGCACTGCTGCCTCGCGCCAGGCCTGGTTGGCGGCGATGATCATCCCGTGGGCATCCAGCACACAGATCTGGTCGGACAGGGCGTCCAGGATGGAGCGGGAGAAGCGCTCCGATTCACGCAGCGCCCGGTCAATGCGGTGCTTGTACAGGGCCATGGCCAGGGCGGTGGCAATGTCGCGCTCGCTGAACGGCTTCAGGATGTAGCCAAAGGGTTCGGTAACCTGCGCCTGGCTCACGGTCTCTTCATCATGGTATGCGGTGGTAAATATGACGGGAATATCCTGCTGCTGGCGGATCAGGTGGGCGGCCTGGATACCGTTAAGCTCGCCTTCCAGCCGGATATCCATCAGGATGGCGTTCGGCTGCAGGCGCTCCACGCTCTGGATGGCGGCCTCGCCGCTGGACACGATGCCCGCTACCCGGTAACCCAGGCTTTTCAGGATGCGCCGCAGGTCAATGGCGACGATGCGTTCGTCCTCTACAATCAGGATGTTGGCGCTGGAAGATTCTTGGGGGGCAGCAGCAGGGGGCATAGGCAGTTTTCTATATTTATGCGCTGAACTGGATGGAGAATTTCAGGCCGTCCAGGGTTTCCACGTTAATACCGCCGTGAAGCTGTTCTACCAGCGAGGCGACAATCTCCAGCCCCAGGGTGTCGGAATTGCTCCAGTCAAAGCCGGGTGGCAGGCCGACGCCGTTATCCTGCACCACCAGCTCAAGCGTCCCAGGGGTGCATTCAGCCAGGGAGACATGGATCTTGGGCTTGCAGGTGGGCGAGGCAGGCTTCCAGATCCCTTCGGGAAAGGCATACTTCAGGGCATTGGAGACCAGCTCATTGACGATTAGCCCGCAGGGGATGGCTTTTTCCAGGCTCAGGTTGCACTGGTTGGCCGAGGTGAAGATGCGCACACTGCCGGCCTTTTTGCTGTAGGATTGGCCAAGATGGATGGCCAGCATCTTCAGGTACTCACCGAAGTTTACCCGCTCCAGGTCTTTTGACTGGTAGAAGCGCTCGTGGATCAGCGCCATGGTCTTGACCCGGTTCTGTGTTTCACGGAACGCCTCGTAAGCCGGGGTGCCCTCGACCGCCACCGCCTGCAGGCCAAGCAGGCTGGTGATGATCTGCATGTTGTTTTTCACCCGGTGGTGGATCTCCTTGAGCAGCAGCTCTTTTTCATGCAGCGAGGAGCGGATTTGCTCCTCCACCTCCTTTTTCTGGGTGATGTCCTCGTAAGTGTAAAACCGCCCAAAGTAGTGTTCGCTTTCCCCTTCCAGGCTGCCGCGTACCTGGGCAGAAAAGCGGCGGGCGGTGCGGCCGTTGGCAAAGACAATCTCGTCTTCCAGCACGCTGCGATTGTTTTCGTCCGCCAGCGATTTCAAGGAGGCGG
>CAIQIV010000839.1 GCA_903871905.1 uncultured Chloroflexota bacterium
GCCGGGTAATTTTTGATGATTGACATCGTATAAGATATGTTATATGATGTTAATGTCAAAAGGAGTGCACGCGATGACCCGCTATGCCTTAAATTTACCTGTCCATCTCAAGCGTGAAGCCGAAGACCTCGCCGCCCGGCAGGGAATCTCTCTCAACCAGTTTATCATGTGGTCGGTTGCCGAGAAGGTTGCCGAGCTGCGCCAGGACCTGGATGACCCGAACTTCCCCGGGGTCACGTACCGGCGCGGGGCATCCGGTTGGGTGACGCCTGTCCTGCGCGGCACTGGCATCCGGGTGCAGGCCATTGTCCAGGATTCACAGGCTGGCCTGACCTCCGAACAGATCGCCAGTGAGTATGATCTGGACGTGGCCCAGATTGGAGAAGCCCAGGCCTTTTACCAGGCGCATCGCCCGGAAATCGACGCCAGCATCCGCAGCGAACAGGAAATTGGCCAGGGCAGGTGAGATGGTTGAGTGACTGGAGCTGATTTTACGAATGACCCGGTGTCCGGCTTGATTAGCCGGCCAGGAGGAGGCAAGCATGTACGTCAATGCCAGGGCAATTATCGAGCGGGAGGTGGATGGAGTCCGCCAGGTTGTGATCCAGGTCCGCAGAAAGCCGGGCGCGGGCGAAGGGCGGCTGGAGCTGCCGGGCGGGCGGGTGGAGGAGTTCGAGTCGCTGGTCAGCGCCCTGACCCGGGAGGTCAGAGAGGAGACCGGCCTGGAGGTGACCCGCATCGAGGGGATGGAGACCCGGCTGGAGACGGGCTCGCCCGACGCAAACGTGGAATGCCTGGCCCCCTTTGCCGCCTACCAGACCCTCCGCGGCCCGGTCGATTCGATCGGCGTCTATTTCCGCTGCCAGGCCGCCGGGCAGCTGCTGGAAACCGGCGATGAAACCGAAGGCATGCAGTGGGTCTCCGTCCGGCAGCTGGCGGAGCGGCTGCAAGCCAGCCCGGAAACCTTCAGCTGGGTGGACCGGGCCGGGCTGCAATTTTACCTGCGGTCCATAAAAACGCGCACCACAGAAAAAGCCGGTCAGTAACAATAATGACAAAAAATGGGGATAAAGAGGAATAATCAAGACATGCATCTTCTCAGGAAATATCTGCGTTTATCCGTGTGAATCTGTGTTTAAAAATTGTTTTCAGGTGGTTTGTGCAATAGAAAGGAAAAAATCTATGTGGTTCAACCCGATCATGACCTGGTTATTAAAGTCACCCCTGCACGGGATGATCAGCAAGAACGTGATGCTGATCACGGTCACGGGGCGCAAGAGCGGCGCGCCCATTTCCACCCCGGTCAACTACCTGCGGGATGGCAGCACGCTGTGGGCCATCAGCTGGCGCGAGCGTAAGTGGTGGCGCAACCTGCGCGGCGGCGGGCCAGTGCGGGTTCTGCTGGCCGGGCAGGCCCGGGAAGGGCGCGGGCAGGTGCTTGAGGAAGAGGAGGCCGTCGCCCAAAGCCTGGCCGAGTACTACCGCAAAGCCCCCCAGGCCGCGAAATACGTCCAGATCGGCCTGGACCCGGCCGGCGCGCCGGTGCTGGCGGACTGCGAGCGCGCCGCCCGCAAGCTGGTGGTGGTGTGGATCGACCTGTAAATCGGCAGTCTCGCTTTTTTACCCTGATCCTGATCAAAACTCC
>CAIQIV010000840.1 GCA_903871905.1 uncultured Chloroflexota bacterium
GGCTGGAGGGGAGATTGCTTCGGCGCAAAGCCGCCTCGCAATGACAGGGGGGATCGCCTTGCGAGGGCGGGCGGAAATTAGTTGGGGACGGACCTGACGCGAAAGACGGGATAGCCAGCGGAGAGCTTTTCGAACTCAGCTAACGGCGCGTCTTTATCCACCGGGATGTGGGACCGCGCCCCGGGGGCGCGTTTCAGGTAGGCTTTGATAATCGGCGCTCGCAGGGCGGGGTCAATCTCTTCCAGCAGGACCTGCTCGGTTTTTCCGTGGCGCAGCGTGGCTTTCCCGCCGGCTGCCCTGATATTGCGCACCCAGTTTGCCTGGTCGCCCAACATGGACACCAGGTACCTATCTCCATCGAGCACGACCATGACGAGGGGAAAACTGATCACTTTGCCGGACTGGCGGCCGACGACCTCCAGCGTGACCAGATAGTCCGGCCAGATGCCCAGTCCGTGCAGGACCCCCCAGCCCCAGTTCAACACTTTTGCCAGGGTATGCGGCCGGTTATCTCGATACATCCAGCGTTTGAAGGCCATTATTCCTCCTTGGAACTGTGACTGATTGTATCACCTGGGTGGGGAAATCAAGAAATTTAGAATTGGATGCCGGATTCGTATGGGACCAGTTTCTCCACCTTTTCTGCCAGGATGCGGTAGGGGGACTGACTGGTGATGGTGTAGGTCTCGCGGCTGAATCCGCCAAAACGGGTGAAGGTCAGCAGCTCAACGGTTGCCTGGTTTTCATCGAGATGAATGACAGGCTGGGTGGACAGGGCATTGGCCTGGATCTGATCTTTCGGCTCCATCTTTGCGCCATAGACGCCATCCGCAAGCTCGTCCACCAGGTTTGCCAGCCGCGCCGGGTCGCAGATGACTTCCACGGTTCCGTAGTTGGAGTGCCAGTAAAGGTAAAAGCGGTCGCCCAGGATGCGCAGCAGGACCAGTTCCAGATAGGCTTCGGGTGAGCCATCGCCCTGGATATGCTGCAGGTAGGCGGTACGGGCCAGGCTGTCGGTACCCAGGGCTGCCTGGTATTCTTTGACTGAGGTGTAGGGGGCCTGGTCCTTGGGGCGGGCGTAGACTTGTGGACCGCCGCCGAAGCCGTCAAAATAGTAAACATAATCCAGGGTGTAGCCGGGAGCCATGGAGAGATGGGGGAGAGCGGTGAGGAACAGGTTGGGGTCGAAATCATTGGCGGAACGCTGGGGTTTTTCCTGGATCAGGTTCTTGGGAATGGGCTGGGTGCCGACCAGTATTTCCATCCGTTCTACCGTGGGCTGGCAGCCATACCGGGGCAGGGTTTTCGCACTGGGGGGAGGTTCGGTCCCGCCCACGGTGGGCGTTGATGGCTGGGACACAGACCGGCAAGCCAGCGAAGCGCAGCACAATGCCACCCAGGCCAGGATGGGGAGAGTGGCGACCTGAGGCAAATGTCGAGGGTGGATCAAGGCAAACTCCTTTGTTGCAAAAACCTTAGCATATTAATATTGACGCTGCCGGACGCCAGCAAGTTCCCCGCAGGGCGGATATGGGAGAAATTAAACGGGCCTGGCTGCTTATCCTGCCAGGCCCGGGAAAATTATTCAAGAGCTACGAGTTAGCGGCGCAGGCCTTTAAGCAACAGCGAGCCGGCAGCCATGGCGCCGCCGAGCAAGATCAGCAGGCCGGAGATCAGCATTGGGGAGCTGAGCACGGCGATGGAGATGCCCCGCACCACGTCTTCCAGGCCATTGACCATACCCGGCGACAGGTTTACTGACCCGCTGCTGGTGCTGAGGTTGATAAAGGACACGGCAAAGACCATTACAGCCAGGGAGATCAGCAGGCTCAGAGCGCCAACCGCCAGGATAGAACCACCCCACAGCAGCAGCCAGCCGTCCAGGGTGCGCCCCCGGCGGCTGATGAAGGCCGCAGCCAGGAGGGGCAGCAGCAGCAGGATGCCTATCCACGAAACGATCTGGATGCTGTCCAGCAGGCGCAGGGCGGAAACCACGGAGGAAGCCGGCAGGGTAAGGGTGTACTGGTCGGGCAGGGCGTCTGAGAGGATGGAAAGGTTGTTGGCCAGGTACTGGTTGAGCTGGTCGAAGGGGATCTTGCACAGGGGGATCTGGCAGGAGGCAGGGTCGATGAGGCAGAAAGCCAGGGTGCCCATATCGTCAAAGGTGCATTCCTGCTTGCTGTTCATGATGGTCTCGTAAATCTTCTTCCCCTGCTCGCCGCTCAGGCGCTGCTTGATCTCCACCAGGCTGATGGGGATCTTGATTTCCTTTTTCCCGTCGCGCGCCTGGGAGAAGAACTGCTTGAGGGCGGTCTCAGTCTGGCTCTGCAGCCAGGCCGGGGAGAACAGGTTGGTGGTCAGCACCTGCCAATCGGTCAGGGTGAGGGGCTGGGTGAGCACATCCTTGAATACTTTGTTGCGATCGAGGGTTTCAGCCAGCCAGATGGGGAAATGCTGGTAGAAGTCATTCTTGTCCAGGGCATCCAGGTAGATCTGCTCATCGGCGATGGACTGGCTGATGAAGGCCAGCGGCAGGAGCAGGCTTTCCAGAACGACAAAGACCGCCAGCAGGGCGATGGAGACGCCAAGCAGCAGGCGCTGGCGGGTATCCGGTTGGGATTGGAGGGGAGGGTAAGCGGAGAGATCGGCGGCGGGAGGTGGGGGATAGGCTGGAGGAGCAGGCGGGTAAGCCGGTTGATAAGGCGCCGGCTGGTTTACCGGAGTGGGTGGGGGCGAATAGACCTGTGTAGGGGGTGTGTAGGACGGCTCAGGCAGGGCTGCTCCGCATTTGGAGCAGAAGCGGGCGCCAGGGCGGTGGGGGTTGCCACAATTCCAACAGGTATTGGCGGCCATGGGCATCTCTCCCTCAGGTGAAAGGACAAATGACGTGGGTGGGTACAGGCGCATCACAAGGGGATGGGAAGCTCCATCGTCTGCCCGCTGCGAAATCGCCTGCCGGGTTTATTGTAACATCAGAGGGCAGGAATGGGGGGATCAACGGCTGCAGCCACCTTGAGAGGAATTTTCCCCGATATTTCCAGATGACATGAAAATATGAAAAGGGGGAGGGGGCAGGATTGGGCAGACTCCGCGCGTTTTTTCGGACAAGAGGTTGTACTAAAATGGGAATGGGGGATAAAATTGGATTGCAGGCGGCTGGGATCGGGCGGGGCTGATCCGCGGCCTTGCGTGGGCAGCTGGAAAACAAAAAATAGGGAATCCATGGAAGATAAGCCGAGATACTGCAACCAGTGCGGCGCCGTGATGCGGGCGGAAGCGCGCTTCTGCAACCGCTGCGGTAAAGAGGCGCCGAGGCGAACCCCGGTTGAGGCGGCAGCCGCGCCGGGGAGCGAGCTAACTGCTCAACCGGAGCCGCAGCCAGCTGTCTTGTCACCGGAGGATCGCAAACCAGAGGGTACGCCGGTGGTCTCTGAAGACAGCCAGGCAGCGGCACCGTTTGAAGCTGCCGGCGACGCGGGCAGCCCCGGCCAGGTGGAGGGCGGCTTGCAGGTGGAGCGCATGCCGGTAGAGGGCAGCAAGCCAGGAAAAACCCGCAAGAATTGGCCGGTCCTGGCGGCGGCTGCTGTGGGGGCGCTGGTCCTGCTGTCCGTGCTGGGCGGCGGGGGATTCCTGGCCTATCGCCTGCTGATCTTCCCAGAGCCGACCCGGGCTGCGGCCAACATCACCCCGGGGGCTACTCCGACTGCTGCCAGCCCCACCCCGGCAGCCACCCTGCCAGCCGTGGCAGGGGGAACTGCCACACAGCAGGCAGCGACTGCAGAACCAGCAAAATTGACCCTTCAGCCCGGGGTGACGGCTGTCGCCAAGATGGATGGAATGGCGCAGGTGTTCATCCCCAAGGGGGCGTTCCGCATGGGGTCAACAGCCGCGGAGATCGATGCAGTCCTGGATGGCTGCCCAATCTGCGAGCGTGAATGGCTGGGCGATGAGACGCCGGAGCATATTGTCTACCTGGATGGCTACTGGATGGACCTGACCGAGGTGACGGTGGGCATGTATGCAGCCTGCGTCAAAGCCAGGGTGTGCACGGCGCTTGGGCCAACCCAGTCCGACAAATACCAGGATTATTTTACCAACCCCAGGTTTGCCCAATACCCGGTGGTGGACGTGTCCTGGGATCAGGCCGGGACGTACTGCAAGTGGGCCGGGCGGCGCCTGCCAACGGAAGCTGAGTGGGAAATGGCGGCACGGGGCGCACTTGGGCTGATTTACCCGTGGGGCGCACAGGCGCCGGAGGCCAGCCGGGCGCATTTCAATGCGGACGCCCCGGCGGCAGTGGGGCAGCTCCCATCCGGCGCCAGCCCGTACGGCCTGCTGGACATGGCGGGCAACGTGTGGGAGTGGGTGCAGGACCGCTACCAGGCAGATTATTACACCATGTCCCCCGGGCATGACCCGGGCGGGCCGGCGGAGGGGGAGATGAGGGTGCTGCGCGGCGGCTCATGGGCTGAAACGCCGGAGCGCGTTTTTCTACTGCGCACGGCGGCGCGCAGCAAGGCGCAGCCCACCACGGTGAGCAGTATGTTCGGTTTTCGCTGCGCCCAATCCCCATAGCACCGGTAGCAGTTGGGGAGGTGCCAGGCTGTCTTTAGAAGACGGCGCTGGCAGTATTATCAGCAAAGAGGCCGGGTAACATCATGGAGGAACAATGAAAGCTCGAATTGCAACCATAACCCTGCTGCTCTGCCTGGTGGGAATGATGGTCACCCTGGCGCTGCTGTGTGGCAGCCGGGCCCGCGCCAGTCTGACCGAGAGGGCCTGGGAAGCGCAGAGGCGGCCGGAAGCAAACCAACTGCGGGTCTTCCAGCAGGGGTTAGATGGGTACAGCGGCGCCAGCGACACCTGGGTCAGCGCCATGGCCTGGGATACCCCGAAGCAGTACATGGTCAATTACGGGCAGAACCCGATCCTGCGCTTGAGCCGCAGTGGGGCGGATAACCCACTGCTGCGCTTCGATCTAAGCGCCATCCCGGCTAACAGCGCGGTGATCTTCGCCAGCCTGAGCCTGTACAACCTGACCCCGGCGAACTGCAGCTCGGGAGGAAGCCTGGCGCGGCGCATTGGCGCGTATGGGATGCTGACCGGCTGGGACGAGGGCAACCAGGTGCAGGGGGTGGTGAGCACCACGGTTGGGGCGCACGGCGCCACCGGGGACTATGCTTTTCTCTATTACAGCGGGGGAACCAACATCCAATGGGGTGGGCGCGGCCTGCTCGCCGGGACGGACTTTGCCGCTGCCTCGCAGAGCGCGGTGGATGTTTCCGGTCCGGGGTGGTATCACTGGGACGTGACGGCGCTGGCGCGCGCCTGGGTGCGCGGCGAGCAGCCGAACGATGGACTGACGCTGCGCGACCTGAGCGGGTACCAGGATGGCAACTGTGACTGGCGGGATTTTGTCTCGGCGCAGGAGGGCAC
>CAIQIV010000841.1 GCA_903871905.1 uncultured Chloroflexota bacterium
CGCCGGAGGTTTCCTGCGCCGGTTTCAAACGGTAAGCCATATCCCAGCCAGGGATCACCGGTGGATCGAGGTGCAAAAAGCTGCGTTGAACCTCGCCAGCCAGCTTCAGCTCCTGGCTCATCTTGAGATTAGCGACCTGGAGCTGTTCCCGCAGATCGGATATGGTCAGATGGGTCTGCACCCTGGCCAACACCTCTTCGATTTGGAAAGGTTTTGCCACATAATCCACACCGCCCACCGAAAAAGCCCTGATTTTATCGTTCACTGCATCCATGGCGCTGAGGAAGATGACCGGAATGTCGCGGGTGGCGGGGTCAGTTTTCAAACGCTGGCAGAACTCATAACCGTCCATCCCGGGCATGCGAATGTCCAGCAAGATCAGATCCGGAGGCTGGGTAGCCACCGCCGCCAGGGCCAACTGGCCGTCGGTGACCGGCCGCACGCGATAGCCTCGATCCGACAGCATCTTTGCCAGCAACCGCAGGTTTGCCGGCACGTCATCCACGATCAGGATGTCCCGTTTGGGTGCCCCCTTGTAAGAGCTTTTATCCAACATAAACCGGCTCTGCCCCATCTTCTTCTCCAGCCGGGCCAACTGCAGCCAGGATTTTTCGATATTCGAAGTTTTCAGCCAGGGTTTGCAGATACTGCCCCGCTGACGGATTCTGTTTACCAATCTTAGCAACCAGTTGAACGATCTGGTCAATATCTGCGGCAAGCGTGGCACTGCGTAATTCCAACCATATGCCCGCAGGCACCCCTGAAAAATCTATTGGTTCTGGCAAACCCGGCGCCGGGTTTGTGGCGGTTGAAGTTTCGATCCGCAACGGCTGCTCCGGCTCATTGTATTCAAAGACCACTCCCAGATACCGAGATAACATGTGATAGATATCAGCCAGTTGATAGGGCTTGCGCACAAAATCATCGCAGCCTGCCAGCTGCACCTGTTTCAGGTCCTCTTCAAATGTCGCTGTTGTCAAAGCAATAATGACCGGGGATTTGCCGCGGACCTCTGCCCTGATCTGCCTGGTTGCCAGACACCCATCCAGCACCGGCATATGGACATCCATCAAAATCAAGTCCGGGCTCCAGCTTTTCCAGGTATCCACCGCTTCCTGGCCGTTCACCGCCTCCCGGACCTCAAAACCCAGTGGTTCCAAGGCTCGGGCCAGGATCAGGCGGCTCATCTTATCGTCATCGGCGAGCAGCAGGCGGAACGGTCCCCCGCGCCTAGCCAGCTGGTCAGGATTCACACCCAAGATCTGCCGCATTGGCCTGAGGCGTATCCCATCTGCCGTCCCCGCCCTGTGCACCCGAATCGTGAAGGCAAAAACACTGCCCGCGCCAGGCTGACTGCGGACAGTAATATCTCCACCCAAAAGCTGCACGTAACGCCGGCAGATGGAAAGCCCCAGCCCGACTCCTTCCTGACGCTGCCGGCCAAGGCTCGCCTGGACAAAAGGCTCGAAAATCGTTTCCAACTCCTGCGGGATGATCCCCGGCCCGGTATCTTCCACTTCAATGTGCAGGATTTCCTTATCTCCAGAAGAAGCCTCCACTTCTATACGAACCGATACCCCCCCATTGGCCGTAAACTTGACGGCGTTGCCGATCAGGTTATTCAATATGTGCCACAGCTTCAGGTTATCAGTGCGAATATACTGCGGGGTAGCTTCAGAATAATCCAAACTTAAGGACAGCCCTTTTTCCCTGGCCTGCAGCGAGTACATCTCAACCAGGTTATCAAACAACTGGAAGAGGTCAAAATCGCTGTCATTTTCAACAATGATACCGGATTCAATTTTCGAAATCTCCAGCACATCGTTGATCAGGGCCAATAAATTGACCCCACTGCGGTTAATAATCTCCAGGTATTCCTGCTGGTCGGGATGGAGATTGCTGTCCTGCCGGAGCAGCTGGGCAAAACCCAGGATGGCATTCAGCGGGGTACGAAATTCATGAGAGATGCTGGCCAAAAAGACGCTCTTGGCGGCGTTGGCTGTTTCAGCCTGTTTGCGCGCCTTCTCCATCTCAGCGTAAAGACGGGCATTTTCGATAGCAGAGCCAATGGTATTCGAGAGAGCGGAGAGCAGGCGGGTGCTGTTTTCATCGAACGCGTGTGGAGTGTAGCTGTGGACTGCCAGGACGCCAAAGGTCTTAAAGCCGGCCACGATCGGCACACCCAGGTAGGATTGGGTG
The DNA here is from genome assembly GCA_903871905.1 of uncultured Chloroflexota bacterium. Lineage (GTDB taxonomy): Bacteria > Chloroflexota > Anaerolineae > Anaerolineales > UBA4823 > CAIQIV01. Next base: position 2,200 of record CAIQIV010000841.1, read on the forward strand.
ACAGCTGGAGATTCAGCCTGTGCTTCAGGGGGATAATATGCGCCAAAGGTAGCCGCCTCATCCGCCGTGTGGACCAGCAGCGGCATCCCCGATGCAATCACCCTGGAGGTCAGCCCTTTTCCCAGGAGAAAAGGCTGGATATTCTCAATATATTGGCCGCTGTCCAGCTCATACAACGAGTGGATCAGGTTCGTTTCGGGATCAAACTGCAGAATGGAGGTGGCGTCGGATTCGAATATCTCGGTGACCTTATCCCCGATATTGCGCGCCAGGGTCGGCAGGTCATGGTTCTGCGCCACCATTTCGCCCACGCTGACAAGGATAGCCAATTCAGCAGAGCGGCGCTGCTCAGTCTGGATCAGGCGCCTGGACTCGTCAAATAGACGCGCGTTCTCCATAGCAATCGAAGCCAGGTTTGCCAGGCGCTCAAGCAGATGAATATCCTGCTCATCAAACACCCGGCCTGCATCACTGCCGCGCGCCAGGATGATCACTCCCTTCACCTGCGATCCCAGCCGGATGGGGACGCCGATCACGGACTGCAGAGCTTCCTCATCCACGATTTGCAGGGAACGCTCTTCCCAATTCCAGTAATCTTCCACGATCAGCGGGTGCATATTCACCCAAATCTTCCCTGCCGCTCCTTCACCGGGCTGGAAACGGGTCCCCACGTACTTTTTCAGTACACCTGACCCAAACCTACACTCCAGCACATTGGCGCGGGGATCAACCATATAAATGGAACCATGAGGGGTGTGTACAAGCTGTCCGGCCCGCTCCACCAGGGTTTGCAACAGCTCGTCCATGTTTAAGCGGCTGAGGATGCCCAGGGAAATTTCGTGCAGGGTTGCCAGGTAAGTATTTTGCCGGGAAAGTGTTTCCTCGATTTGCTTACGCCCTGTGATATCCTCCTGGATAGCAAGGTAATGGGTAATAACGCCGCCGGAATCTTTGATCGGCGATATGGAAGCCGACACCCAGTAGTGCTGTCCATCTTTTCGCCGGTTGAGTATCTCGCCATGCCACTCTCGACCTGCAGTAATTGCCTGCCATAATTCATTATATTTTTCCACCGGGGTCCTGCCGGAACTGACAATATTCGGCCGTTGACCAATAACCTCGGCGGCAGCATATCCCGACAGACGAGTATAGGTTGGATTGACAAATTTAATCACCCCCTCGGCATCTGTAATCAGTACAGAGTGTATACTCTGTTCCACCGCTCGGGAGAAAATGAGCAGATCCTCTTCGGCCTGCTTGTGCCGGGTGATGTCCTCGATCACTGCCAGATGGTAATCGGGGACATCTCCCTCTGCCCACAAGGGAGAAACGTTCAGGATCACCCAGATGGTACTGCCGTCCTTACAGAATAGGCGTTTCTCCATGGAAAAATGGCGGATATGGCCCGCTTTCAGCAGTTCCATACTATCCAGGTCCTGCCGCAGATCATCCGGGTGGGTGATATCCTGGTAAGTGAGGGCGGTCATCTCGGCGTTTGAATAGCCGATGAGATCGCAGTAAAACTGGTTCACCCGGACAAACCGCCCGGTGACCGTGTCGATCTGCGCCACGCCGACCGCGGCCTGTTCAAAAATTGCCCGGAAGCGGATGTTGCTCTCTGCCTGGTAAACCTCACCCATTTTCTCCCGGGTGATGTCGAACACAATGCCCGTAATCCCGGCAAACATGCCATCTTCGGTGAAGGATGAGACTTTATGGTCTTTAACCCAACGCAGGCTGCCATCCCGGGTCAAGATGCGATATTCCAGGATTGACGAAGAAGGAGCTTCCAACAGATGGCGTCTTTCCTCTGCTACCCGCCCCCTGTCTTGAGGGTAAATCAGGTCGTCCCAAATGAGCGCCCGGGAGGAAAATTCTTCCGAGGCATAGCCGCACACCCGCTCTGAGCCGGAAACGACCGCCACCGACCCTCCAGTTCCAATCTCGTATACCATCCCGGGGAGCAGGCTGATCAGCGTATGATATTGTTCAGAATAATTTTGCACTCGTTCTCCAGCCTGTTTGCTCAACCATCCAACTCAAAACGCGGCACGTATATTCATTCTAACACATAAATTCACCAAATTAGGTCCAAATACACAGTATTCAAGATCAAAATGAAACCCGGAATGTTCACAAAACATAACGAGAAAAAAAATGAGAGACAAAGAGATTTCCTTGGGCCATAATCACTGATGACCTTCCCATGCAAATTGTCCAGAGAAGGGAAACACAACAAGGGGTGGGTGGTATAATCCTCCTTAACCGATCAGGCGCCGCCTGATGAACTGCCAGTGCCCGTCCAAACGGAGGAGACATGCCTCTATCCACCGGAACTGTGCTCAACAACCACTACCGCATCGTCCAGGTGCTTGGCCAGGGCGAAGCCGGGGCCGTATACCGCTCCTGGGATCTGGCCCGGCAGGGGAAATGCGTCATCAAAGAACGCCGGGAGTTCTCTCCCGAAGCATCCCAATTTTTCTACTCTGAAGCCACCCGCCTTTCCCTGCTGCGTCATCCCAACCTGCCGCAGGTGCGCGACCACTTTGCCCTGCAGGGGCAGGGGTTGTACCTGGTCATGGAATTCATCGATGGACCAGACCTGCAGTTCCTGCTGGCGCAGGGCGGGGCGCTGCCGTTGGACCAGGCGCTGAGCTGCACTGCCCAGGTATGCGATGCGCTGGATTACCTGGAACGCCAGCAGCCGCCACTGGTACACGGGAACATCAAGCCTGCCAACATCCGGTTGACCCGGGAAGGGCTGGTGCTGCTGGTGGACCTGTGGCCCGACCGACCCCCCGGAGCTGCAGGCCAGGTCGCAGCCATGGGTTACAGCCGGGCCGCCGGTTATGCACCCCTGGAGCAGTACGGCAGCGGGCCCATCGATGCCCGCAGCGATATCTACGCCCTGGGAGCCACCCTGTACGCCTGCCTGGCCGGCCAGCCGCCGCCGGAGAGCGTGGCGCGGGCGGTGCGGGATGCGCTGCGCCCGATCCGCCAGCTCAACCCGCAGATCCCGGCGCATGTGGATGCCGCCTTGCAGCGCGCCCTGCAGCTTGACCCGCAGCGCCGCTTCCAGTCAGCAGCTGAATTCAAAGCCGCCCTGCTGCAGGGGCGCTCGGCTGCCCCGTTGATCCTGGGCCTCGGGCTGGCCGCCTCAGCGGCCCGGCTGCCCGGCGCACCGGGGATTTCCGCCGCCGGGACGCCTGCTGCCCATGCCCCCGGGCTGGTTTCGCCTGCGCCTCCTGGGGTGCCAACCCCGCAGCCACCAGCCGGGTTCCCCACGCCTCACGCCCCTGCACCGCCAGGCTCTCCTACACCCCTATCGCCGGGCGGTCTGCCCGCCCCACAGCCTGCCATCCCGCCAGGCACACCAGCGCCCCCTCCCTCCGCCGGGATGCCTGCACCTCCACCTACCCCCGCGCCGCCACCACCCATGGGACCCACCCTGCCGCCGCCTGGACCGCTGCCGCCTGCAGCCCCCCCCTTTCCATCCACGCCGCCTCCGCCCGGGGCGCTGCCACCTCCACCACCTCCCCCTGGCCCACTGCCCCCTGTACTGCCCCCCGTTCCACCGGGCGGACCGCCTGTTCCGCCTCCGCCGCTCCCACCAGTCTCCGGCCTGGCCGGGCTGCCGCTGTGGGGCTGGATCGGCCTGGCTGCCCTGGGCATTCTCTCCCTGGTGGCAGCCATCGGCATGGCCGGCGCCTTTCTCTACGTCAGCTCCAACCGGACAGCCAGTGCCACCGGCCTGTCAGCCACGCGCAGCGCGGTAGCGGAGATTAGCACCAGCATGGCCGCCACCCTGACCGGCATGGCTGTCACGCTGCAGCCTGCGGTCACCACTCCACTGCCCACGCTGAGCATCACCCCTTCCCCCTCTCTCACCGCTTCCCCGACGCCGTCTCAAACCCCGTCGCTCACACCGTCCTCAACCGCCTCACCAACCCCCACCTTCACCCCCTCGCTCACCGCCTCCCAGACCCCATCGCTCACCCCCACGCCCACTGCATCGCAAACCGCCCGTCCGCCGGACAGCGTGACCGGCTCGGTGTCCATCGAAAACGGTAAAGCTGCCACTGGCGGCATCGCCGGGGACAAACTGACCATCCTGGTGCAGTTTTCCGCCTTCAGCACCGCCGGCCCGGTGCAGGAAATGCGCCTGCAGACCAGCTACGGAGGCGGCTGCACCCGCGCCGACGAGCTGAACACCAAGGAGTGGCGCCCCTTCAAGCCCGAGCGCAGCTTTGAGGTCACCGTGGCTCTCAACTGGGTGGGCTTCTACGTGACGGTGCAGTACCGCGACGTGATGGGCAATCTCTCTCCCATTTACTGCGATGATATCTCAGTTGAAGGCATGCCCCGGCCGTATACCCTCACCCCCACGGCTACCACTACCCCCTTCCCTGATCTACGGTTGAATGCCTCCCTGAGTGTGCCCGGCTACGACCCCTTCTACGGCACGGCCAGCTACACTGGCAGCTTTGAAAACCTGTTTGTTGGTATCCAGAAAGGGAGCGACTGGCCAAAGTGCTCTGGCTCGATCGACCGCATCGAAGTGGAGCCTCTCAACCAGCAGGCAGCCTCTTTTGTCGAGGATTTCAATTCCAGCGAGAGCTTCCAGCAGCTCGGGGATACCGTGTTCATTCAAGACGGCCGGGTGGTATGGCAGGATGTGTGGATGGGCGGCGGCGACCAGTACGTCTACCGCCCGATCCAACCCTTCAGCGGGCCAGTGCGCATCCGGGTGATCGGTCAGGTGGACCAGTGGGAGAACAACTGCGGCGTCTATGCCGGCATCGGGCAACGCCCACGCCAGGGGGTGAGCATTTATTTCGGCTACTTCGGCGGCGGCTGCCGCCGGAATGGGCCGATCATCCTGGCTGGCGGTGTAAGCGAGATGAATTTTGAGAGCGACGGCTGCAGCTTCACCCGCCAGGCACCCTGGATCAAAGATGGCACGCCCTACGAAGCCGAGCTGACCATTACCTACCCGCCCAGCTTAAAGTAGGCAGAACACTGCCGGCCTCGATGAAAATCTTTCACATCGTTGGGTGACCAGCCTGCTGCTGGCTGCCCTGTTTGCGGAACACCTGCAGGTCCACACCAGCCAGCAGCACCGGCAGGCGGCGCGCCAGGCTGCGGTACTTTTCCCGGCGGGGTTCTGTCAGGGTTTCCCAGGAAACAACACCTGCTTCCTTTGCTTCCAGCAGGGCATATTCCCAGCGCGCCATGCTCTCTACTTCTGATGGGGTTAAGGAAAACGCCGCCGCTTCCCAGTCGCTCAACGGAGCGAGATCACAGCCTGCGGCGTGCAGTTCCTGGCGCAGGCGGTTTGCCCACTGGCGAAACACCTGGCATGCCGCAGGCTTGAGATCCTGCCAGGCAGGTGGTGGGGCAGCAACCCGCGCATCGTCCACTGGCTGCTCCTGCGCCCACTGCGCATAGAGCTGGCGCGCCAGGCTCTCATGCGCTCCCTCCAGCAGCAGCTCGGGAGTGCAGGTGTAGTCCAGCAGGCCAAAGGCGTGCAGGCTGCTCCCCAGGCCACCTGCCTCGGAGGGCTCCAGCAAACTGGCCAGCCCGGCCTGCTGCGCCATGCGGATGATTACCGGGGTGTGATCCTGGCGCAGGTGAGGCAGAAGCGACAGCCCGGTGCGCAGGCCCAGCGAATCCTCGTCCAGGCAAATGTAAACACAGCTCACGTCCATCCGGCCGTCCGGCGCGTACAGGAAATCAGCTTGCAGGAACTCGGGAGAATTGACATCCATCTGCAGGACACGGGCCTTGCACACCCGCTTGAGCCGCGGGTAGCGCTGGCGCATTGTTTCCCACCGGCTGTCTGCCTGGCGATCGATGACGGTCAGGTGCAGGCGCTGCTGCGGGTTGCTGCGCAGCGCCCGCCAGGCGCGCGCCTGGTGCACCACCAGGCTTTCACCCATGCGCCCCAGGCCGATCACCAGCAAGTGCGGCGGTTGGCCAGACAGCGAGGCGGTCGGCAGTTGAGCCAGGTTGAACGCCGGGAAGCTGTACACCAGCCAGCGCGCGCCCTGGTCAAAAACGTTGAAAATTTCGAGCTGAAAATTTTCAGCGCCTGGCTCGCTGAACTCGCGCTCACGCAGCAGGCGGCACAGCAGCGGGTCAACCAGGTGAATGGTGCAGTTCAGCACACCGCCAGAACGGGAGGACGCCAGCGCCCGGGCGCGCACAGCAATCTCGGCATTCACCCCATCATCATCGCACACCGCCAGCAGCAGGCTGGCCCGCCCCACCCCAGCGCGGCGCAGCATGCCGTTCTCGGTAGCATCTCCCAACAGCACCGGGATGCCTGTGGCCCGGCACTGCTCAATCCAGTTGTTCTCCTCGTCCTGCTCGATCACCACCACCCGGTAGCCGCGACGCCGGAAAGCGTGCGCCAGCAGCCTTCCTTTGTGACTCAGCCCGCAGATCACCACATGGCCGCGGTAGCGCCACATGCTGAGCGCCTGCACCCGCTCCCGGAACAGATCGGCGATGGCTTTCACCGCCGTCAGTGCAGCCAGCGCCGGCAGCAGGAAGCGGGCAATCTGCAGCGAGAGGTTGACCGGCGGTTGGATATCGCCCGAGTTGAGTGAGATGAGCTGCAGGGTCAGATAAGAGCAGTCCCAGAAGGTAGCGGGGACACCCCGATCCGCTGCGTTCAGGCAGAAACCGCGCACTCCCAGCGCCAGGCCCACCAGCCACAGCGCGCCGATCAGCGCCCACTGCACCTGCGGGAACACCAGCAGCACCTGGTTATACCAGAATGCGCGCAGCCGCTGCATCGTGCCCACGCGCTGGCCCACAACTGAACTTTTATCAAGCTCCATCCTGCACTTCTCCCACCAGACACGATCGATGGTCCCGGCCACCCCAGGCTGGACAACCACCACCATGGATTCTACCAGCAAGAACTGCACATTGATCTTTTTCTCCAGCAATGATAGAATTTTGTTACAATCAGTATTGTTAATCGTGCTGACCGGGACGAGTAACCGGGGCTGGCTGTGCCAGCCGTGGACCTGACAGGGAGAGGCGGTCATCGATTGAGAGCCGCCCCCAGTGCCCTACCGATGAAAACCACCCGCGAGCGTGACCCCTAACCGGCTGTGTCTTGCCGCAGTAAGGGAAACGGTTGGCCCCGTTACCAGCCGCTGGAGAAGGATCGTGCCCTTTTGAGCAGGATCCAATCTGGGTGGAAACGCGTGACTCTGCTCTCGCCCCAGGGATGAGTGCAGAGTATTTTGTTTAATTCCCGCGCCTCACGACCTTCTTGCGCGGGAAAGGAGTAAATCGATGGCAGAGAAAACGGTTGAGCGCTACCAGGACAGCGACCTGTACCGCATCCGCCACTCCACAGCGCATGTCATGGCCCAGGCAGTGGTGGAGATGTTTCCAGAGGCAAAATACACCATCGGCCCCCCGGTGGAAGATGGGTTTTACTACGATTTTGAGCTGCCACGCCCCCTCACCCCCGAGGACCTGCAGGGCATCGAACAGCGCATGCGCCAGATCATCTCCGGGCGGCATGCCTTTGTGCGCAAAGCGGTTTCCTCTGATGAGGCGCGCCAGATCTTCAAGAACCAGCCCTACAAATTGGAGCTGATCGAGGGCCTGGAAAAGGGCGGGATGGACGAATACGGCAACCCGCTAAGCGAAAAGCCGGAGATCTCGATCTACACCCAGGACACCTTTGTTGACCTGTGCCGCGGCCCGCACGTGGCCAGCACCAGCGATATCAACCCGGCAGCCATCAAGCTGATGAGCGTTGCTGGGGCTTACTGGCGCGGCGATGAGCACAACCAGATGCTGCAGCGCGTTTATGGCACAGCGTGGCGCAGCGCCAAGGAATTGGAAGAATACCTGTGGAAGATCGAAGAGGCCAAGAAACGCGACCACCGCAAGCTGGGCAAAGAACTGGGCCTGTTCCACTTCTCTGAAGATGTCGGCCCTGGACTGCCGCTCTTCACCCCCAGGGGCGAGATGCTGCGCTACCAGATGGAAAACTACGTGCGCGAGCTGCAGACTCGCTATGGCTACGACCACGTGTGGACCGGCCACCTGGTGAAAGAGGACCTGTACCGCCGCTCAGGGCACTACGACAATTACAAAGATTCGATGTTCCCGCCCATGGTGGATGAGAATATCTCCTTCCGCCTCAAGCCGATGAACTGCCCCAGTCACATGACCCTGTTCCGCGAAATGGGGCGCCACTCGTACCGCGAGATGCCCATGCGCTTCGCAGAGTTTGCCACCCTGTATCGCTATGAGAAAACCGGCGAGCTGACCGGGCTGACGCGGGTACGCGCCCTGACCCAGGACGACTGCCACATCTTCTGCACACCCGAGCAGATTGAGAGCGAGTTTACCCTGGCGCTGCGCTTAATCACCGAAGTTCTCAGCACCTACAACTTTACTGATTACAAGGTACGCCTGTCGCTGCGCGGCGAAGGCGGCAAGTATGTTCAGGACGACGAGAAGTGGACGCGCGCCGAGGCTGCTTTGCGCGCCTCGCTGGACGCCAACCAGGTGGACTATTTCGAGGCTACCGGCGAGGCGGCCTTCTACGGTCCCAAGGCTGACTTCCTGGCGCGCGATGTGCTGGGCCGCGAATGGCAGCTCTCCACCATCCAGGTGGACTTCATCCAGCCGGCGCGCCTGGGGCTGACCTACATCGGCGAGGATGGGGCCGAGCATACCCCGGTGGTGCTGCACCGCGCCGTCACCGGTTCCACCGAGCGTTTCATGGGCGTGGTGATTGAGCACTTTGCCGGGGCGTTCCCGGTATGGCTGGCGCCGGTCCAGGCTGCCCTGATCCCCATTGCTGACCGGCACATGCCCTACCTGCGCCAGGTGGCTGAGCAGATGGAGGCCGCCGGCCTGCGCCCGTGGGTGGATGACCGCAGCGAGCGCATGGGCGCCAAGATCCGCGACGCCCAGATGCAGAAGATCCCCTACATGCTGGTGGCGGGCGACAAGGAAGTGGAGGCCTCGGCCGTAGCGGTGCGCCTGCGCAGCGGGGAGGACCTGAAAGCCATCCCGCTGGCAGACTTCATCCCCATGGTGCAGAAGCTGGTCGCCAGCAAGAGCCTGGAGCTGAAATAGCGCTCGAATCGAGGTTGACTGTTTCAGGTTTCTTTGGTATCATCGCCCAACGCAGATCTGCAGTCCTGCAGATACTGGTATATATGCCTGGAGGTATGACATATCAGCGCGATCAATTATCGAGTGAATGAGTCGATCCGAGTTCCATCCGTGCGCCTGATCGGGCCCAATGGCGAGAACGTCGGCGTTGTTACCATAGAGGAGGCGCGACATATCGCCCACGAGGCCGAGCTCGAC
>CAIQIV010000842.1 GCA_903871905.1 uncultured Chloroflexota bacterium
CCTTCCCCGGGAAAGTCCCCACCAATGATATTATCGTGGGGCCCAACACTTTCCCCTGGGTTCTGCATAATTAAGATTCCATCGGTATTGTTCGGTGCCGGGTTTTCCCCACTAACATCGGTCCCAATGTAGTTTCCCCGCACTACATTACCGGAGACATCTCCAACAATGGCAATCCCGCTGCCGCTGGCGCTGATCACATTGCGCTCATAGGCTGAAGGACCACCAATGCTGTTGTTGCTGCCACCCACCTCAATTGCCTTATCACCATAGCCAAGAGGAGTCATGCCATCTGCACTCAACCCAATGATGTTTCCAATCATCACATTGTTATCCCCATGCAGACAGATCATCCCATTGCCATTGAACAGATTGCCCTCAATGGTAGTGAACTGGACACCTCGCTCTACACGCAGGTGATATCCATTGGACATGCTTTTCGTGCCAGAGGTGTCAGTACCGATATAATTCCCCTGGATAACATTATAAACTGCCTCAAGACCGATGATATCTATCTGGCTTCCCAGCCTTTCCGGGGGATAGACCATGTTTAAGTTAGCAATCAAGTTGCGCTCCCCGGGATTTGTCCCGCCAATGCGATTGGAGCCCGACTGTTGGATACGAATGCCATCCCCCAGGTTTCCCATAGCGGTTGTTCCGCTGCGATCCAGGCCAATTATATTTCCAACGATAATATTTTCCTGCGCAGCGCCTGGTTGATTGTAACTGTCGATCAGGATGCCATTTCCAATATTACTGTGGATGACATTTCCCTCACCAGGAAGAGATCCCCCAATGAGGTTATTTCTACCAATATCGATGAAAATCCCGCTGCCAGGAAAGTGGATAATCTCCAATCCCTGGATCACATTACCGTCCGAAGATACAGTCAGTGCGCTTGACCAATTGTCAGCGCACGCGCTGCCGTCCAACACAACCCAGGTATTCACAGCATCCAAAGTTACGCTTCCTCGATTGAGTACCGGCAAGCTACAAGAGCCGTTGTTAATATTCTGCAAGGTGATGGTCACGGGTTGAGTCCCCGGAAAAGCCGCAGGATCAAAGGTGATTGTATCCCCATAGGCTGCCTGCAGCAGCGCCCAGCGCAATGTGCCGCTGCTACCGTCATCTGCAGCGCTGGTTACCACCAATGTATTCGCCCCGGCATAATCTATCATGAGAAAGAAAACCACCGCCGCTAAAGAGGTGGCTGTCAATAAGCCCGGCAACCAGAGGAAAAACCGCTTCGTTTGCATACGCTCTCCAATACCTGCTGTTGGTAAGATATGCAGGAGTTTTTAGAGAATGGGTTGCGTTCAGTGAAAGTGGATTGGTGATGTCAACGCGTTATGGAGTCTTAAAGACGCTACTCCCATCATAGCATGGATGGGAGTAGTTTTGCATTAATAACTGAACTGGTCTTTTTTTCTTAAGCCAGTTCATTGCGAATACCGGTCTTGAAAATAGTTTTCCCGTTAAGGTGGATCACTTCATCCTGGGGCGGGATTGGAACCCAGTCTTCGTCGATTGACAGGTGGGGACGGCATCTCCCGGATCCCAGGTTATGCAGTTGATTGGCTCAACCTGGTAAGTATTATTCGTGCTGTTACCCACCATGCGGAATGCCAGCCAGAAATCACCGATCCCCGAAGTGGGCACATCAATGCTGTAGAACTCGCCGCGCAGGTCGTGCAAGCTGATATGCGCAGCCGTAGCAGAGATTCCAGGCACCTTGGGACGTTGAGTAGTCTGGTTGAAATTCAGGACGCCCACGGTATAGACCGCGTTCTCAATGTGGGTGATGTCGATGGTCTCGGGGCCTGAGCCCCAGGTCATATCTGTAATCAGGCAGGCATTGGGAAACATGGTACATTCGCCGCGGTTGCTGTTATATATATGCGTTGGCGGGTTGGGGACATCCAGCCACATATGCAGGTCCAGGTCATTGGGGGATCCATCCGGCCAGGTAGGGTTGGCAGACCAGGTTAAAATGACCCGCAGCATCACCTTGCTATCTCCCCCGCCTCCGATCTTGGGTGACAGGGTGAGGTTAAATTGGTTTTCCTGGCGGCCGTTGACAAACGTAGAGGTGGTGCGCGTGTCATACAACTCAGCGGTGGCAGAGATGGGATATGCCCCCATGGACAGCTCGCCAAAGGTGTAGTTTCCGAGGGGGTCTGTTTCGGTACAGATGGCGCCCGACACACACACCCTGGCTTTGGCGATTGCAGCATTGGTCGTGGCGCTGGTTACCTTTCCTTTTAGCGAACCGAATCCAAGGGTCATCTTCTTGCCCACCAGCGGTAAATAGGCATGCGTGCTCAACCCCTGTGCTGACACTGGCAGCAGCAGCATGAAGACCAGGTCGCCCAACAAGGCGGCCAGGATGATCGGCATCCAAAATTTTATCTTCTTCAGGGGCAGCATGTCTCTCACATTATCCGCCTCCTGGCGGGGTGGGTCTCACGGTATTCGTCGGGGTAAAGGTCGGGACATTCGGGGTAAAGGTCCGGGTGGGCAGCGGCGTCCAGGTCGGGCTGGGGGTGGGCGAGGCGGTGCTCGTGGCCGTCCGGGTGGGAGTGTTTGTCCGGCTGGGGGTGGGCGTGAAGGTGCGCGTGGCAGTCGGCGTCCGGGAAGGAGTGGGAGTATAGGTGCGTGTCGGGGTAAAGGTGGCGGTGGGTGGCCCAGGCGTGAAGGTCTTGGTAGGCCGCGGCGTATCCGTAGGCGTATCGGAAGGGGTTAAGGTCAGCGTGATGGTCGGCGTACGGGTGGGTGTATAGGTCGCCGTGCTGGTTGGGGCCGGGGTGTTGGTCGAAGTAGGCCGCGGCGTACAGGTCACATAGCCGGGTCCGCACGAGGTGGGCGTGGGGGTGGGGGTGTTGGTGCGCGTGAAGGTCGGGGTGGACGTGGGCGTTCGGCTGCTGGTGGGGGTGGGCGTCGCGGTTGGGATAATATTGATCACGATGGTCACTTTGATGCGCGTCAGGTGGTAGCGGAAAGAGCCAGACGTATCATCATTGTCTCGTGCCTGAATCTCAATCGTATAGGTCCCATTCGTAATCGGATTGCTGCTGCCCGGCCAGTTATCCCCCAGGGTCCGGCTGCGGCAGGCGCCGGCGCTGCTGCCGAACAGGCAGTAGGGGGAACTGTTGTCATTGGCGCTGCCTACCGCTGTACCACTGCTGTTACGCACAACAAAGGAAACGCGGTTAATCGTGCCATCCGGGTCGCTCGCCGCCGCGCCAATCGCAAATGGCCCGCTGATCGTCCCGGTTGGGGCAGTCGCCTGGACCACCGGGCCATATTTGCCCGTGATTACATCCGGGGTACATACCAGGTCCGTCCCACCTGGCACTTTCACCGTATAAGCCATGGTGACAGTGAAATCATGCGCATGATAGTAATTATAATAGGCGGTGAAGCTCTTTGCAAAAGCCAGGCCCAGGTATTTATTAAATCCGGGGATCAAGGTCCAACCAGGATTGGATAAATTGGCATGCGAGACGCTAAATCCCGGAGCCAGGTATTGGTTCTCAGCCGAGCGGTTATCGAAGATTGCGCCGTCCCAGGCATACCCGTTGAACCGCATATCCGTGGGAAAAGGGGTAAAGTTGACCTGGTCGTGCCAGCTTCCCGGCCAATCTACGTCCATCTGGGTGATCTGGAGATTATATTGGGGGCTGAGATTCCTCACCTGGAACTCGGCTACCACGCCGTCAAACCACAGCAGGTCGGTTACCAGGCTGGCGCACGAGGGGGTTGGCGTGGCGGTTGGGGTGCTGGTCTTGGTGGGAGTAGGCGTGCGAGTTGGCGTGCGGGTTGGCGTAGAAGTTGAGGTCGTGGAAGGGGTTGGGGTGAAAGTGCGAGTCGGTGTCTGTGTGGGGGTAAGCGTCTCGGTAGGGGTAGGCGTCTCAGTAGGGGTTTCTGTGGGGGTAGGTGTGTTGGATGCGGTAGGTGTGTTGGAAGGCGGCACGGTCTGGGTAGGCACATCGATTTCGGGTGGCAGGCCCAGGACGCGCGCCACGCGAAACTGCTCCAGGATACCCGATCGCTCGGCGTGCAGCCGCACGTCTGGCCAGATGGCGCTGAAGAACGGCACCAACATGGGGTGATCAAACGAAACGGCAACCATCACGCGGGTCGGACCATCCTCGGGATTACCCGGGTCATCCTGGACATCGCCGGCGCCGTTATAACAGCGGTCAGTGCCCGGGTCATATTTAAAACCTTTGCGCGTGCTGCAAACGGTGACATGGAACCAGCCGGCATCTCCTTCGGATACCCCGGTTTTCTTCATGATGGCCACGGCAGTATGATTAACCACATCGTAAATCGACTTCAAGCGGGCAGCATCCTCTTCAGAGGTCTTGCTATCCCCTGCACAGGCGCCATCGACGCCATTGGCATCCGCTCCATCACCGGTATCTTCGCAGTAACCGGCATCATATTCCCCGGTGACTGCGTAACGCACGCCAAAGCGTGCCGCGTTGACAATCACCAGGTATGCCTGGAAAACACGCGCAAACTCAATGATGCCAAAAATCAAGAGCAGCAGCAGGGGCAGGATCAGGGCAAACTCGGTGATCGCCTGGCCTTTGCCGCGCTTTGGTCGTCGAAAAAAGTGGAGATCCCGGCAGGTCACCACCGAGGATTTTGCAGCGCTTTTTGCTGGTACGAACAGATTGACTTTCATGAGAGGATGGTCCCTTCCGCTGTCCGCTAATGCACCAGGCGGGTGAAAATCCGGGAGGCAATGTCTTCAAAAATCTGGGTCAGCTGCGGCCCTTGAGGAGAGAAGTAATAATTGCCGCACCAATCAGTGAAATCCGAAAATCCTGCACACGGATCGTTCAGCGGGGATGGATCGCCGGCATAACCCACCCGGGCAACATAACGCATCAGGCTGGCGCCATAAGGCTTGCTGGTCGCCTCTCCCGTAGCATCCAGGACCCCGTTTCCCAACCCAATGGCAAAAATAACTGCACCCTGGCCCGAAATGCCGTTGCAGGCAGCCGCCGAGTTCTTGGGCAGGCAGCCGACAAAATCCGCCATGTCACGGGCGTAATCATCTGCATCATAAGCCGCATTGCCGCTGTGGTGGCGGGTGCTCACATCCTTATCCTGGCAAAGTGGGTAAACCAGTGGGTCCGAGCAGTATCCCAGCGGATAGGTGTTGTAATTCTGGATATTATCCCCATTCGCCGGGTCGGTGGCGTTTGCCATGCCGTCCGTAAGCAGCACCACCACCCATAACGCTTCCGTGCGGGGCTGCAGGGCAAACATATTGCCCGCCCTGAGCAGTCCACCGCCAATATTCGTCGAGGCTAGCGCTGACCAGTCATCCTGGGCTGGCTTAGGGTCCGGCCACATATCCCTGCGGCAGGACAGGCAGTCCAGGAAAGCATACGTATCATCCGGATTGTAAAAACGGCAGGCTCCGTAGAACTCGTTGACCGTTCCGGAGGGATCGTTTCGCGGGTCGTAGCAAGTGGGCGGCTCAAAAACCCTGAGACCTTTGATGATATTCACTGCTTCGGTGTTGTTGCTGGTCCAGCCCGTCGTGCGGTAGGCAGTCCCCATGTTTGGATTACTGCTGTATCCGTTGGCAAAGGTGACGATTGCCAGGCGGTCTTCTTCCGTGGTGCTGGATTTATTCAGGATTCGGTTCGCAAAGCTGATCGCCGCGCGTTTGACCTCTTCAAACGGCTGGCATTCACCAGGGAAACCGTCTGTGCCCGAGCCATCCGCAGCGTTGCAGAAGGAGGGGTCACGCAGCGGGTTTCCACCGGCCGCGTCCCAGGCCATCGACTCGGATATGTCGATCACCAGCACAACATCCAGGGAGGCTGCCTCACCTATCGACTCGGCAGAAATGGAGATATTATTAACCCCGACCAGGGTGAGAAAGGACATGGGGACCGCGACGGTACCGTTAACCCGCACCAGCTTGCGCCGGGGGGTGGTGCACAACTGCGGATCGGAGGGGCTCGTCTCGCAAGTTTCGATATTCACGCTGAACAGGTTGATATCAATGCCGTTCAGCGCCACAACCTGGGCAGCAGCAGCTTCCATCTCGTCCAGCGTGCGCCCTTCCCGGTATTGGGAGGCCGCCGCCAGCGAGGCTGCATCCGTCGCCCGGCGCAGGTAACCCATGTAGATAAACAACGTCCCGACATCGGTAGTCAGGCCAACAATAGCCAGTAGTACGACAAAAGCCAGGGCCACCAGTATCAGTGCCTGGCCGCGCTCCTTGACCCTCGCCGGCCTGGCTAAGGGGTCATAGGCGTCGAAGTCGGCTCTGCCGAAACCAGGGGCATGAAGGCGTAAGCGTGCAGGTTGTAAGGGTCGGGTACAAATGCGGTGATCCATGGTAATTTCAGCTTCTGGTTGTAATCATAGAAAATTTCCACTAAGACCATCCCGGTGCTCGGGGCATCGCCAAGGAGTCGTGCCTCTACTGCCGACGAGGGAAACCTGGAAACCTGGTTTCTCTTTTTCCAGCCCACCGTATCCAGCGCCATCGACCAGCCATTCTCACCCATGGCTGCCGGATGACGGGCGGAGACGCTTCCCCCGCCGCCGCTGGAAACAATGCTAAAAGCCGAGATAAGGACATCATCATGACCATTTGCCACTTCCACCTTGACCAGTGGGCGCTCTTGAGCCAGCTCCTGGTTCACCAGGCAGCTCGTCTGGCGGTCAAAATCGCGGGTCGTGGCGCAGTTGTGGTCAACATCTACCTGGTAGAACAGGCCGTCGGCGGCGAAGCGCGCCGCATTGCGCGCCGCGTCCTGCAGCGCCATGTACTCATTCAATAAGAAGCCAAATTCCACCAGGCCAGACAGCACGATCAGCAGCACCGGGAACAACAAGGCGGTCTCCACCAACCCCTGTCCATGATCTCTACTCCTGGATGGGGCAAAAAGGCTGGAAAGTCGGAAATGAGAACGTTTCCCTGTCACCATAGTTCTATACTTCCATGTTACGATTATACAGTTTTACAATAAATAAATATATAGGACTATCGTACTAAATATATATTGCAAATTCATTAACAGTTTATAACAGATGTTTTACCAAAACAGCTCTCGCAGGTACAGCAGGATGACCACACTGCCAACCAGGAAAGGGCCGTAGGGGATCGCCATCTCAGCCTTAATTTCCCGTCGAATTCCCTTATACCCTAAATAAGCCAGGCTGGCAACCCCGGCTAACAGGATGGTGATGATCAACCCCAATACAATCCCCGGCCAGCCGAGCAGTAGCCCAATCACCCCCGCCAAATTGACATCTCCAAAGCCCAGGCCTTCTGCCTCCTGTCCTTCCTGGTTATCTCCCTGCACACGGTGCAGCAGGCGCATGACCAGCATCCCCAGGGCATACAACCCCAGCATGGCGCCAAACCCGGCCAGGCCACCCACCAGGGTGGAAAGGAGGCCGTGCAGTTGAATGCCAATCCAGATACCCATAACTGCGCCAAAAATGCTGGTCGAGTGAAGGATCAGGTGATGTTCGACGTCAATCACCACGACCAGCAGAAAATAATACAGCAGGATGAAGGAACTGACCAGGTCCATGCGCGGTGCCGGGTAGAGAATCAGCCAGGCAGACGCCAGGATGGATGTCAACTCGACCACCCAGAGGCGCATGCCGCGTCCCCTGGAGCAGTGCATACACCTCCTGTTCCAATGCAGGTAATCCATCCAGGTATACCCCTCGCCACAGTCTGGACAGGTTGGCCGGACCAGGCGCCGGTGCTCGGGGAGCACATCGGCGAGGTAGTTGATCAGAAAACCAGCTAACAAACCCACCACGGGTGCCAGGAGTATGGATGTCATCCGGTAATTATAGCAGGTGTGATGCCTCACCGCCTTCCCAGCGTCCCAACAATTTTAAATCCAGGGTAAAATGGGCATGGATACATGAAAGGAGATCATTCATGGATAAGTTCATCATTCATGGCGGTGTGCCGCTCTCAGGTGAGATCACCCCTGCAGGAAATAAAAATGCAGCCCTACCTCTGCTGGCAGCCTGTCTGCTGACCGATGAACCCGTCATCATGCACAACGTGCCGCAGATCCGCGATGTGCAAGCGATGCGCGCCTTGTTAGAGAGCCTGGGGGTGAGCATCGAGAATGTCGACCCACATACCTGGCGCATCCATGCCAGCCAGGTATCCCCCGGGCTGCTTGATCCCGACCTGTGCCGCCGCATCCGCGCTTCAATCCTGCTGGCTGGGCCCATGATTGCCCGCAGCGGCGATCTGGTGCTGCCCCCTCCGGGCGGCGACGTCATCGGCCGGCGGCGTGTGGATACCCATATCCTGGCGCTGAACAAGTTAGGCGCTCAGGCTGAGTTCGACCGGACCAGCAAGCTCTTTCGATTTAAATCTTCCGGCCTGAGCGGCGCCAACATCCTGCTAGACGAGGCCAGCGTGACCGCCACCGAAAATGCCATCATGGCTGCGGTGACTGCTCACGGCGTAACCGTCTTGCGCAACGCCGCTTCCGAGCCGCACATCCAGGAGCTGTGCCATTTTCTCAACATCCTGGGGGCACAGATCGATAATATCGGATCCAATACCCTGACCATTCACGGCGTTCCCAGACTGCACGGTGGCGAATTCACCATCGGACCGGATTACCTGGAAGTGGTCAGCTTTATTGGCGCTGCCGTTGTGACCCACGGCTCAATCTGGGTGCGCTCGGCTGGCGTCGAGTACCTGGACATGATCGCCATGGTCTTTAAGCGCCTGGGGGTGACCTGGGAAGTCCACGGAGAGGATATTTTTGTCCCGGCACAGCAAACTTTGGAGATTGAAGCTGACCTGGGAGATGCCATCCCCACCATCAGCGTCATGCCCTGGCCCTCTTTCCCCACCGACCTGATGAGCATCGCCATCGTGGTTGCCACCCAGTCCAAAGGGAGCATCCTGTTCCACGATTGGATGTATCCCAGCCGCATGTTTTTCATTGACAAGCTGGTTTCGATGGGGGCCCAGATTGTCCTGTGTGACCCGCACCGCTGCATTGTCCAGGGACCAACCCTGCTGGCGGGAGAGAAGATGGAAAGCCCGGACATCCGCGCCGGTATGGCCCTGCTCCTGGCAGCCCTGGCAGCCGAGGGAGATTCTGAGATCCGAAACGTTGTGCAGATCGAGCGCGGTTACGAACAGGTAGATCAAAAGCTGCGCTCATTGGGGGCACAGATCCAGCGCGTTTAAGAAGTCATCCTGCCCGGATAAAAAAACTGCGCCGGACGGCGCAGATAGAATCGAACAATGCATTTGCGCCGGAAACCTGATCGTTTCCGGCGTCTGCCTTCAGGGTTACTTGTTGGGTTGTGCTACGACTTCCATAAACTGGCTGACCACATCGCGCAGCATGGGCTCAGGGAGCGCGCCGGTGATGCGGTGTACGACCTTACCACCCGCCACGAAGAGCATGGTGGGGATGCCCTGCACCCCAAACTTACCCGCCCATTCCGGATTTTCATCTGTATTGACCTTGGCGATCTGCAATTTGCCGGCGTATTCTTTAGCCAGCTTATCCAGCGTCGGGGCAACCATTTTGCACGGCCCACACCACGGCGCCCAAAAATCTACAATCGTTGGCAGCTCAGACTGGAGCACGGTCTTTTCAAAGGCTGCATCCGTTACATGCACCGGTTCGTTGTTGCTCATTCTTTCATCTCCTTTCTGGCTAGTATAGCATGACGCCGCTGATTTGTCAGGTATAATTTGGACGATGAATATAGGAATTTACTCACACCGCACCCAGGACCTCACCGTTGAGACTGAAATCTACGCCGGTCCACTGGCGCTGCTGCTGCAGCTGATCGAACGCGCCGAGCTGGACATCACCCGCCTGGCCCTGGCGCAGGTCACCGACCAATACCTGGCCCACCTGCAGCTGCTCCAGGACCGCTCAGCGGAAGAAGTATCAGCTTTCCTGGTGATTGCCTCGCGCCTTCTGCAAATCAAATCTGAGCACCTGCTCCCCCGGCCTGCTGTGAAGCCGGCTGAGGTTGAGGAAGACCCCGCCGAATCCCTGGCGCGCCAGTTGATGATCTATAAAGTTTTCAAAGAAGCGGCTGATCGCCTGGCGCAGCGTGAAGCGTCTGGCAGCCGAACCTTCCTGCGCTTGGCCTCTCCACCAGTCCCCGAAAGCACAGCGCTGGATTTAGCCGGCATCGGCATGGTAGAGCTGCGCCACCTGGCGCGCGCCGTGTTCGGTATGCTGGAGCACAAGCTGGATTTGAACAGCGTGGTGACCGCCCCCAAGGTCACCATCCGTGACAAGATCCAGCGCATTGCCCGTTCCCTTCAGGCTAACAGCAGCGTAAGGTTCTCAACCCTGCTTCCCGAAAAGCCCACCATCCTGGATGTTGTTGTTACCTTCCTGGCGATGTTGGAGCTGATCAAGCGCGGGCTGGTGCAGGCCAGGCAGGAGCTGCTTTTTGGCGAGATCGAAATCGACCCGGTCAATCATTGGGATGGAGAAGTTAATTTTGACCTGGAGTTTGGAGAGTAATACTTTCTGATGAAAACCAATCACCTGCTTCATGAGAACTCGCCCTATTTGCTGCAGCATGCCAACAACCCGGTTGATTGGTATCCCTGGGGTCCTGAGGCCCTGGGAAAAGCCCGCCAGGAGGACAAGCCCATCTTCCTGAGCATCGGCTATGCCGCATGTCACTGGTGCCATGTGATGGCCCACGAGTCCTTTGAGGACCCCGATACGGCTGCCATCATGAACCAACACTTTGTCAATATCAAGGTCGATCGCGAGGAGCGCCCCGACCTGGATTCTATCTACATGACCGCAGTCGTAGCCATGACCGGCCAGGGCGGCTGGCCAATGAGCGTGTTTCTCACCCCACAAGGGGAACCGTTCTTTGGTGGGACCTATTATCCCCCCGTGCGGCGCTATAACATGCCCGCATTCCGCGAACTGCTGCTGCATATCGCCCGCCTTTGGCGTGAGGACCGCCCCCGCTTGCTCAAATCCGGCCAGGAGATTACCCGCCATTTGCAGGATGCCCGGCAGCCATCCGGAAGCACAGCTCAACTCTCCCCCAACCTGCTGGACCAGGCAGCGTTGAGCCTGGCCCAGGCTTATGATCACCGCAGCGGCGGCTGGGGGCGTGCCCCGAAGTTTCCCCAGCCCATGGCAATCGAGTTTCTGCTGCGCCGTGCCAGCCGCGGGGATACCTTCGCCCTGGAAATGGCTCTGCATGCTCTGCGAGCCATGGCCTCTGGCGGGATGTACGACCTGGTGGGCGGCGGTTTTGCCCGTTATTCCACCGATGACCACTGGCTGGTACCTCACTTTGAAAAGATGCTGTATGACAATTCGCAGCTGGCCCTGGTTTACCTGCATGCCCACCTGCTCACCGGTGACCCGGACTTGCGGCAGGTGTGCGAAGCCACGCTGGATTTCCTGCTGCGGGAGATGAAAGTCCCATTCACCGATAACTCTTTCGGATTAATGAGCAGCCTGGATGCCGATTCGGAAGGCGAAGAGGGCCGGTATTACCTGTGGACGATTTCAGAGCTCGAGCACATCCTGGCGGATGCCGGCGACTTCCAGCTTTTCTCCCAGGTCTTTGGGCTTACCGCCCAGGGCAATTTCGAAGGGCGCACTGTGCTGCAGGCTGCCCGCCCACTGCCAGAGCTGTCCGCTGAGGCGGGCATCCCCCTTGACATCCTTAAGGAAAGGGTGACCGCCATGCTGCTGAGACTGCGCGCATCCCGGGAGCAGCGTGTCCGCCCCAACCAGGATGACAAGGTGCTCGCCGGCTGGAATGCCCTGGCGCTGGAAGCCTTCGTGGAAGCAGCTCGCTACCTGGGCCGTCCGGATTATCACCAGGCTGCCCTTTGCCTGGGACGCTTCCTGACCGAAGAGCTGCTGCAGGACGGCAGGCTGATGCGCTCCTGGCGCGCAGGACAGGCTCACCTCGGTGGGTATCTGGAAGATTACGCCTGCCTGGCTTCCAGTCTGTTGGCTTTATATGAGATCGACCCGGTTACTCGCTGGTATCAGACAGCCGAATTCCTGGCCCAGAAAATCTATACGCAGTTTGCTGATCCCGACGGGGGGTTCTTTGATACGCCTGCGGACCACGAGCATCTGATCCTGCGGCCAAAGGACATCCAGGACAACGCCACCCCCTCCGGCAGCGCCCTGGCTGCCCTGGCCCTGCTGCGCCTGAGCGCCCTCAATGGGTTCCCGAATTACCGCCAGGCCGCAGAAACGGCAGTTGCCCAGGTGGCAGCCGAATTGCCACGGCATGCCCTGTTCTTCTCAAAATGGCTGGTGGCTCTCGACACCCTGCTCTATCCCCTGCACCAGGCTGCCGTGCTGGGAGAGCCGGGCGATGCACGCCTGCAGGCTCTGCTGCAGGTGATCAATGCCCGGTACCGTCCCAATCTGGTGCTGGCTGTTGCACCCTACCCACCGCCTGCAAACGCCCCTGCCCTGCTGCTCAACCGCCCGTTGCTGGACGGCATGCCCACAGCCTACGTCTGCCAGGGTTTTGTCTGCCAGCGCCCGGTCAACTCCCCAGAAGACCTGGAACATGTTCTTCTCCAATAGAAACACAGAGTCTGGAAGAGAGATTATAATTCAGCTATGCCAAACCCACCCTTTTTCCGGGTGTACCCAGGATCTGCTTGATGACTTCATCTCCTCCCCAGCTTCCCACCTCAAATGGCAATTCTCCAGCGTCTGGGTCTATTAAACCGGCATCTGCAGAAATACGCCTGCGTTCACTGACCCGCCTGCTGATTGGCAGTGCTGAGATTGGCCTCGATGAGCTGTGGGCTTCCCTGCAGCAGTGGGAAGCCAGTGTGGACTCGCAGGAGAATCTCGGCCTGGAGGCGGATAACCCGGAGCTGCTGGAGGGGGAATTCACCAACGACGACCTGATCCTGGTCAAGCCAGATAGTCTTTCACAAACCGCTCGATATGCCTTGATTGGCATGATAATGGAAGGCCAGGAACGCCTGGGGCCGGGCTTGAAAACCCTGGCACGGCTGGAAAGCGGCCTTGAGCGCCGGCTGTTGAGCGCCGCCCGACCGGTAACGCACAGCCGGA
This sequence comes from uncultured Chloroflexota bacterium, assembly GCA_903871905.1. GTDB lineage: Bacteria > Chloroflexota > Anaerolineae > Anaerolineales > UBA4823 > CAIQIV01. The sequence continues at coordinate 13,098 of CAIQIV010000842.1, forward strand.
TCCTTTCCCCTCTGGGCAGCGCTTATAACCGCCTGGTCGATCGCGGGCAGTCCGAGGTGGACCGCTGGGTGGAAACCGGGCGGCGTGAAGAGGCGCACAGCCGCCGCCTGGCGCAAACTGCCATGAAAACCTCTGTCGATTCATCAATCGATTACCTGACCCACAACCAGGAAGTCCAGGAGCTGGTGCAAACCCAATCCACCGGGTTGGCGACCGAAGTGATCGAGGAGGTCCGGGAGCGCACATTCAGTGCTGACACATATATGGAAAACTGGCTGCGCAAGATTTTCCGTATGAAGCCTCGCTCGGCCATACCAGGTCCTCCAGAAGATGTGCTGCAGAGAGCCATGACGGTGCATATCCAGGAAATCGACAAAACCAGATGAAGCGTCCATCTGCCCTATCCAAACCACCTGCTCGGACCAGCCTGTTGGGCTACTATGCTGGTTTTTTTGGCCGCGCGACCGCAATGTTGATCGATTCGATCATCGTTTCAGTAACCTTCATTTCCATAACCTGGTTTGTCTCCGTTACGATTACGATGCTGCAGCTGCGCTCCTTTCTCGGCTACTCCATTCATATGATCCCCAACTCCGGAGATATTATTGAAACTGTCTTTGGCCCAACGGTGGGGGGCATCCTGACCTTAGGATATATTATTTTTTATTATGTCTTCTTCTGGTCAATCAGGGGACAAACGCCCGGTAAATACCTGCTCGGGGTGCGCATCGTGACCGCCCAGGGGAATCGGGTCACCCCGCTAAAATGCCTGGTGCGTTTTTTGGCTATGTTCCTCTCGGCTGTCCCCTTCGGATTGGGATTTCTCTGGGTGATCTTTGATGACCGGCGCCAGGGCTGGCATGATAAAATTGCTGGTACCCTGGTCATTTACACCTGGGCTGCCCACCCCGATGAGCGTTTCCTGGTCAGGGAGATCCACAGCCTGGACCATGATAAAACGGGCAGCGCTTCCAGCCAGACTTGATAGCAATTGACAGAGCGCCGCGTTACAATCCAAAATAGCAGAGTTTCGAAATTGTAATGACTTTTGAAGTCGTGGCAGAATAAACTGGATAGAATTCGAGGAATATTTATGCGCGAAGTAGCGATTATCGGCATAGGGCAGACCGTGGTGGATGAACATTGGGACCGCTCGCTGCGCGACCTGGCCGGCGAAGCTGTTTTTTCTGCCCTGCAGGATGCCGGGAGAGAGACTGTTGAGGGGGTCTTTGTCGGCAACATGCTCTCCGGAATGCTCAGCCGCCAGGAAAACCTGGGGGCGCTGGTAGCAGACTGGACCGGGATGCAGGGGATAGAGGCATACAAAGTTGAGGCCGCCTGCGCCTCGGGTGCTGCTGCACTGCGTACCGCCCTCATGGCGGTCAGCTCCGGAGAAATGGACTCGGCAATTGCCCTTGGGGTAGAAAAAATGGCCGAGACCAAAGCATCGGAGACCACTGCCGCATTGGCCACCGCCGCAGACGCCGAGTATGAATCGGACCAGGGATTGTCCTTCGTTGCGATCAATGCCCTGGTGATGCAGCGCTACCTGTATGAATATGGCTGGAAACACACCGATTTTGCCGGCTTTTCGATCAACGCCCATGCAAATGCCGTCCACAACTCCTTTGCCCGGCTGCAGGAAGCGATCACCGAGGAAGACTATCGCCGGGCGCGCATGATTTCCGCGCCGATCAACCTGCTGGATGCCTCCCCGACGGGAGATGGTGCAGCCGCTCTTCTCCTGGTCCCCGCGGCAGCCCTGCGCCCTGGAACGCCGGCGATCCTGATTGCCGGATCCGCAGCCGCAACCGACTCCCTGGCTGTACACGCCCGCCGGGATCCTTTGTGGCTGGCAGCTGCCGAGAAATCCACCCAGCGAGCTTATGCCCAGGCCAGGGTAAGCCCGCAGGATATTGATGTCTTTGAGCTGCACGATGCATTCTCGATTATGTCTGCCCTCTCCCTGGAAGCAGCAGGCTTTGCGGAGCGCGGCCAGGGACCGCGGCTGGCGTTGGAGGGTGAGCTAGGCCCCAAAGGACGGGTGCCTATCTCCACCCGGGGGGGGCTTAAGGCTCGCGGCCACCCGGTAGGCGCCACCGGCATCTACCAGGTGCTGGAAGTGGTGCAGCAGCTGCGCGAGCAGGCAGGACCAACCCAGGTGCCGGAGGCGCGCATCGGTATGGCGCAGAATATCGGCGGCAGCGGCGCATCCATTTTCACCCATATTCTGCGCCGCGCATGAGGCACACTGCAGCCACTCACTCCGCCTGAATGAAGAAGACACTGCTGATCACGATTCTGCTATTGGTCCTGGCTGGCGTTTCCAGCCAGATCCCGGCGCCTGCCTATGCCCTTCAAGCTCGCCCACAGGTATTGATCCCGCTCAGCGCACAGGGCGCTGCAGCAGACCTGGAATTGATCACCCAGATCCAGAATCTGCTGCCGGGTAAAAAACTGACCATTGCCCTGGCGCCAATTGCTGTCGCGTCAAGCCCTCATTACATTTCCCCAGCCGAACGAGAAATCCTGCTGGGGCAAAGTGAAGCCGGGCGCGCCCGATTGGAAGAAATCTGCAACCGGCTGATCAGCGCCGGGTGCAAAGTAGTGTTAGTCCCCGCCTTCACCCGGGTCGATGCTGATTCCAACATCACGCTTGCCGCTGTCCCCCAGCAGCTCTCTGCAATTGTTCTCAGCGGAGATCAGCCCGACACTGCTCTGCAGGTGCTTTCTCAAACCCAGCTCGAAGACCGATTCATGCAGGCAGTAAAAAGTGGGACCATCTTAGCCGGGAAGGGCACCGTTGTCCCCGCCCTGGGCTTCGTCATCCCTGTCCCTGATTCCAGTCTCCCGGATCTCGAACAGCCCCTGCGCTTCTTCCCTGTCCAGGCTGACCCAGAGAGTATTCTGCGTCCCTTTCCCTTTTCCCTCAACCGGGCCTGGGTTGAGGGGAGCGGGTCTTCACTCAGCGACCTGGCACTGATTGCAAACAATATCACCCAACCCTATCTTCCTCACCTAGGCATTGGCCTGACCCACGGCACAGGCTTCCTGGCCAACGGCCAGGACAAGATTGACAAGATATTCGGCAATGGTGTGCTCTCCATCTTTGATGCCGAGACTTATCACGCAGCAGATGGGGTGCAGTATGTAGGAGAGGATAATTTTCTTAGCATGCGCAACATCCTCTTCCATGTTCTTCCACCGGGCGAGGCTCGTTATGACCTGGGAACACGGCGCACCTCAATCGGAGCTCCGCCGGATGTGATCTCCCGCGCCTACTCCTTCGTAGACCAGGAATCCCAGGGAAGCGGGGCATTGACCCTGACAAGCAGCCTGGGCGATAACAGCTTTTCCCAGAAGGTATTGGTTGATTTTACCAACCAGGCAGGCGGCGAAACCGCCCGAATTGCTTTTATTGCGGTCGACTTTAACACCGATCCTGCAGCCCAGGCACTGTACGAGACCTATTCTGACTTACTTCCGCGTCCACCCCTTCTGGTCGACCTTCCGGGAGATGCCTCACAGACTGTGGTCCAACTGGATGATTTTACCGGCATCCTGGTCACCGGGGCTGACCCGGCTGCGCTCAAGCCCGAGGTGCTGGCTCCGGTTAAGGACGCCTGGCTGAATGGCGCTGCGGTGCTCGCCAATGATGGCGCGGCAGCGGCCCTCGGCGCAGCCTACGCGGCCTCGCAGGACCCGCTGACCTCCGGGGAAAAAGCATCCGAAGAGTCGTACCGCCTGGATGAGTGGATACTTTCGGGCAGTTCAATTGTGAATGCCATCATTGCCCCTCATGCCTCCGACCGGCAGCAGTGGGCCAACCTGATCACTTCAGTTTTTGAGAACCCAACCCTGTTAGGCATTGGCCTATCCACCAATTCGGTCCTGCAAATCAAGGATGGCGAAGCCAAAGTCATGGGTGAAGATCCGGTTTTCCTGGTTGACCTGCGCAGCGCCAGCCTGGGGTTGGGCAGCAATCAAAACATTCAGATCGCGAACGGGCTGGTAGATATCTATGCCCCTGGGGAACAACTGGAAGCCGTAGATGCTGACGTACACTATGCGCCTGTGCGCATGTCCACCCCATCCATCCCCACCATTACCCCCACCCCAACCCTGACGGCCACACCAACCAACACCCCCACCCCGCTGCCGCCAACCGCCACGTCCAAGCCCATAAAGCCCACTGCCACCCTGCGCCCGACCTCCACACCGGTTCCGGTTCCCCCCGCTGCCAGTGTGAACAGCGCCCGCTTGATGGTGATCGCCGCCGGGATCGCTGTCCTGGTGGTCTTGATTGGCGCATCGATCGGCTATCGCACCCGCTGACCTTATCTTTATTACCACCATTCAACTCAAGCTTTCAATTGGGAATCTTGGGGTAAAATGGAGATGAAATCCATCAAGACCAGGAAGAATATATGATCAAACTCCGTCTTTTCGATACATATTCCCGCACCGTGCGCGAGTTCACCCCGTTGGAGTCCCCTCCACCCGGACAACAGCCGGTGGTCGGTTTATATACCTGCGGGCCAACGGTCTACGATTATGCCCATATCGGGAACCTGCGCACCTATATTTTCAGCGACACCCTGCGGCGAGTGTTGGGTTTCAACGGCTTTAACGTGAAGCATGTGATGAATATCACCGATGTCGGTCACCTGGCCTCGGACGCCGATGAAGGCGAAGACAAGATGGAAAAAGGCTCGCGCCGCACCGGAAAATCCGCCTGGGAGATCGCTGAGTTTTACACCGCAGCCTTCCGCTCAGACATGAAGAGTTTAAACATCCTGGAACCGACCATCTGGTGCAAGGCAACCGATCACATTACCGAACAGATCGACGTGGTGCGCTGCATCGAAGAGAAGGGCTATACTTACCGCACCTCGGACGGTATCTATTTCGACACTTCCCGCCTGCCGGATTACGGGCACATGGCCCGCCTGGACATTGAAGGCCTGCAAGCCGGTCAGCGGGTGGATATGGGCGAGAAGCGCTCCCCCACCGACTTTGCCCTGTGGAAATTCAGCCCTCGGGACCAAAGGCGCCAGATGGAATGGGACAGCCCCTGGGGTGTAGGCTTCCCTGGCTGGCATATCGAGTGCTCGGCGATGTCGGCCAAGTACCTGGGAGACCTTTTCGATATCCATACCGGTGGCGAGGACCATATCAACGTGCACCACACCAATGAGATCGCCCAGACCGAAGCCTGCTATGGCACCCGCCTGGCAAACTTCTGGATGCACGGCTATTTCCTGCAGCTGGATGATACCAAGATGGCCAAGTCAGCGGGCACGTTCCTGCGCCTGCAGACTTTGATCGACCAGGGATACGACCCGCTGGCATACCGGCTGTTCTGCCTGAGCGCCCTGTACCGCGCCAAGCTCAACTTCAACTGGGAAAGCCTGGATGGGGCCGCCAAATCGCTGGAGCGGCTGCGCCAGGCTACGTTTGACTGGGGCCCGGCGGGGCAGGTGGATCAGGCCTTCCTTGAGAAATTTGGCGACCAGGTCAACGATGATCTGAATATGCCGCGCGCCCTGGCGGTAGCCTGGGAGTTGGTGAAGAGCGATCTCCAGCCCGCGGTCAAGAAAGCGACCCTGCTGGCCTTTGACCAGGTGCTGGGTTTAGACCTGGCGAATTGGGCGCCCAAGGAAGAGGTCATCCCGGACGAGATCCTGGCCCTGGTAGAACAGCGCCAGCTGGCGCGCAAGGAAAAGCGTTGGGGGGATGCCGATGCACTGCGGGCGCAGGTAACCCAGGCCGGCTATGAGATTGAAGATACCGCGCAAGGGCCGCGCGTGCGAAAGAAAGGTCTATGAAACTCGCAGTCTCTGGCAAGGGGGGGGTCGGAAAGACCACCCTCACCGCTCTGCTAGCACAAATTTACGCGGATCAGGGCCGGCAGGTGCTGGCGGCCGACGCCGATCCATCTCCCTGCCTGGCAGGGGCCCTGGGGTTCCCCTCTGAGCTGCGCGCAAAGCTGCGCCCGATCTCCGAGATGGATCAGCTGATTTACGAGCGCACTGGCGCACGCCCGGGCACTATGGGCGGCTTTTTTACCATCAACCCCCGGGTTGACGACATCCCCGAGCGCTTCAGTGTGGAGCACCGCGGGGTGCGCCTGTTGGAAATGGGGGCCGTTGATATCGGCGGGTCGGGCTGCATCTGCCCTGAGAGCGCCATGCTCAAAACACTGTTCACCCACCTGCTCTTCCGCCAGGACCAGGTGCTGTTATTGGACATGTATGCCGGGGTCGAGCACCTGGGGCGCGCCACGGTGGACTTTGTCGACGCAATGCTGGTGGTGGTGGAGCCCACCCGCCGTTCGCTGGGTACAGCTGCACAGATCAAGACCCTGGCTAACGATATCGGGCTGAAGCGCCTGTGGCTGGTCGGGAATAAGGTGCGCAACTCAGACGAGGCGGATTTTCTGTACCGTGAAACACCGGGGCTCCCGGTCCTGGGCTGGCTGCCCGCAGATTTGGCTGTGCAGGAGGCTGACCGTTTGGGCCTCCCGGTGTATGACCACGTCCCCGCGCTGCGCCAGGCTGCCGAGGAGATAGTTAAGGAGTTAAAACTTTGACTACCACCATCGCTCTGGCAGGCAAAGGGGGCGTAGGGAAAACATCCATAGCCGGGTTGGTGATTAAACACCTGGTGAGCAATCGGAAAGGCGCGGTTTTAGCCATCGATGCCGACCCGTCCAGTAATTTGAACAGTGTGCTGGGCCTGGACCTGGAATGGACGGTTGGCGATATCCGCGAAGGGCTGCTGGAGCAGGTCAAGGGTTCGCTCCTTGCCAGCGGGGCAGCCATGGGGGCCCTGCCTGGCGGGATGTCCAAGCGCGATTACCTGGATTATCACATTCGCGCCTCGTTGGCCGAAGGTGATGCCTGCGACCTGATCGCCATGGGACGCTCAGAAGGCGCAGGTTGTTACTGCGCCGTCAATCACAACCTGCGCGAAGTGGTCGACTCGATCAGCCGCAACTATACCTATGTAGTGATCGACAACGAGGCGGGCATGGAGCACCTCAGCCGGCGAACCACCCGCGATGTCCAGCACCTGTTGATCATTACAGACCCTTCCCAACGCGGCATCCAGGCTGCCGAGCGCATTGCTTCCTTCCGGAAGGAAATGGACATCCACATCGAGAATGCCTACCTGGTGCTCAACCGGTTATCCGGCGAGATCCCCGAGGCGGTGCAGCGCAGTATCTCCCGCCTGGACATTCCCTGGGTAGGCAGCATCCCGGCAGACGAGGAGCTGGCCGAGCTGGATTACAAGGGCCTGCCGCTGGTGCAGTTGAGCGAGGAAAATGCTGTATATCGCTCGGTTTGCACCATCCTGGAGCGGGTTTTGGGCGCGTAGATTCTTGGGTGGTATACGGCGAGGGAATCATTGGAAGAAGAACGACCACATAACTTCGACAACCCGGAATACTGCTGGTGCAAGCCGCACCTGGTCCTGACAACCATGCACGGGATTAAAATTGTGATCCACAACGATGAGCATGGCGAGCCCACAGGCGGCGCCCTGGAGATTGCCGAACTGGTGGTGGATCTTGAGTTCGACTACTCTGAGGATGAGGACGGCCGCTTCGAGCCAAAGTCGTTCATCGACCGGAATTATGTACCGCCTGAGATTGACTTCCCGGATGACGACCCCGGCGACGAGAGCGAAGAGCAGGGCAGCGACCTGGCGCCGCCCTTCTGAGTAGAACTGCCCCCAAATTGCTGCGAAAAGTTGGAAAACTGCCCTAAAAAGGGCTAAAGATTGCTGGATACTGACCGATAACTCCAACATGAGTGTATCCGGTGTGAGCATGGTAGACAGCCTGGCCGTCCTGGCCTCCGGCATGCAGTCCACACAGTTGGATTCGCAGCTTGGTATGGCGGTGATGAAATCGATCATGGATCAGCAGGAACAGTTTGCCCAGGCCCTGATCCAGATGATCCAGCAGCGCCCCACCCTGGATGGAACCGGATCAATTATCAATATTGGTGTTTAGCAATCATTTTATCCTCCTTCCAGCAGCGCTCCCGGCTCTGATAAAGCTGGGAGCGTTTGTTTTATCTATTGCCCTCCATAGCCAGACGCAGTAGAATACCGTTCATGAAAATTTCTTACACCCCCGAATCAGCCATGGCAATCATGGCGCACCCAGATGATATTGAATTCTCCTGCGTCGGCGCCCTGGCGCGCTGGGCGCGGGCCGGTGCTCGCATCTCCTACGTCCTGTGCACCAGCGGTGACGTCGGTATTGATGAGCCAGGGATGACCCGCCAACTGGCAACCGAGATCCGCGAGGCCGAGAGCAAGGCCGCGGCAGAAATCGCTGGCGCCGCCGAGATCATCTTCCTGCGTGAGCCGGACGGCCTGCTGCAGCCCACCCTGGATTTACGCAGGCGGTTGGTGCGCGAAATCCGTCGCTTCCGCCCGGAAGTCGTGGTCACCGGAGATCCGACCATCGTTTGGGCTGGCAGCGATTACATCAATCACCCCGACCACC
>CAIQIV010000843.1 GCA_903871905.1 uncultured Chloroflexota bacterium
AGCGAGCGCAGCGGGTTGCTCCACAGGTCTGAAAAAATTTTGTGCCAGCTAGGGGGCAGCATTGATCGCCCCTTTTGCCTGCAAGGTCTGGCGCCGGGTTTCGGACTCGGACAGCCAGTGCTGGAGGAGTGGCAGCTCAATAGACAGGACTTCAAGCAGCGAGCCATCCGGGACGCGCAACTCCATGTCTGCGGCACGGCTGTCTGCCAGGTTCAGGTAGCTGAGCCAATCACCCGGCAGCAGCCGCCGCTGGTCCAGGACCTGCCCGGAGGAGGCGGAAGAAATGGGCTGCTTTTGCACCGGTCGAAGCAGCACCTCTCCATCACTCACCAGGAAAGCCCCAGTATGCCCCTCGCCAGGGATAGGGAGAAGCTGACCACCGGTAAACTGCTGCGGCTTGAGCTGGTGTGTCAGCCAGAGCATGTCTTTCAGGGAAAGGTCAGGGAAGGTGTGCGCCACCCTTTCGTTAATCAGCTCGCCGTCGGATAGCAGCAAGGTGCGGCCGGTGCGTCGCGCCAGGCTGGCGTCATGGGTTACCATGATGATGGTCTTGCCCTGCTGTACCAGGGTGGTGAAGATGCCGAATACGGACTCTGCCGTGCGTGAATCCAGGTTACCGGTGGGCTCGTCAGCGATGATGATTGGGGGATCATTGGCCAATGCCCGGGCAACCGCGGTGCTCTGCTGCTGACCGCCGGAGATTTCGGTGGGCAGCTTGTCAGAGAATTCTTCCAACCCGACCATCTGCAGCAGGCCCATGGCTCGCTCTTCGCGTTGGTCGGGGTGGTACATGTTGCAGAAGTCCATTGGCAGGACAACGTTTTCCAGGAGGGAGAGCATGGGCAGGAGCTGGAAGAACTGGAAAACGATCCCCAGGTTGCGCCCGCGCCAGATTGACATGCTGCTTTCATCCAGCGTATGGATCAAAGTGTCTTCAACGCGCACGATACCTGAGGTAGGATGGTCGATCCCGGTGATCATGTTGGCCAGGGTAGATTTGCCGCTGCCAGATTTCCCCACCACGCTGACGAACTCTCCGCGATAGAAACAGGCAGTAACGCCTTTGAGAGCCTGGAACTCGCCAGCCGGGGTTTTGAAGGTCTTGACAATGTTTTCCAGGCGGATCAGCGGTTCCCCTGGGCAGACTTGATTGAATGGCTGCGGGGCGGCAGAGATGCCTGAATATCGGGATGGGGTGGCCATACGGACTTATCCTGCTGAGGTTGTATCGGTCGTGATCTCGCCATCCACAATGTGCAGAGTGCGCGAGACGCGGCTGGCCATACCCAGGTCATGGGTTACCATCAAGATGGTCTTACCCTGCTGGATGAGTTTAATGAAGATTTGGAAGATAGTTTCGGCAGTGGTGGAATCCAGGCGGCCGGTTGGCTCATCGGCAACCAGGAGTTGAGGGTCATTCGCCAGGGCGCGGGCGATTGCCACCCGCTGCTGCTGGCCTCCCGAGATCTGGGCAGGCAGCTTATAGGCATGATCCTCCAGCTCAACCAGGCGCAGCAGCTCCAGGGCGCGCTGTTTGCTCGGGGCGCCGCGATACAGGCCGCAAAATTCCATGGGCAGCAGGACATTATCCAAAAGGGTGAGGGTTGGCATCAAGTGGAAGGACTGGTAGATGATGCCAAGATTGCGCCCGCGCCAGTAAGCAAGCTGGTTTTCCTTCATCTTGTGTACAGGCGCGCCTGCCACCCAGACTTCACCCTCACTCAAGTGGTCTACCCCGGTGAGCACATTGACCAGGGTGGTCTTGCCGGCCCCAGATTTGCCGATGATGGCCACGAACTCGCCCGGAAGCACCTCTAGGTTAATGCCTTTCAAGGCCAGGAAATCTCCGCGACCGGTGCGATAAATCTTCTTTACCTGGCGTGTGCGTATCAGCGGTTCAAAGAGGCTGGCGCCGGCATTGGGGGAGATATGACCGTTGGTGTGCAGGGTGCGTGGAGAGGCCATATCGATCGATTCTAACAGCATTTTCTTATCTGGTACTTCTTTTTTGCCTGCAACGAGTAAGGTAAAATCTCCCTATCCTGGTCATTGCCTGAGCGAGGTGAGTCAGCAGCAGCGGTGAGCCAGACTCAAGTGGGTGTTGAAATAAAACATTATTGGGAGAGAAAAAATGAGAAAGGCACTGCTTTTGATGGGTCTTCTATTCGGTGCAGCACTGGTGGCTGGTTGCTCTGCCCCAGCCAGTACGCTGGTTGACACGAACTGGAAGCTGATTATGCTAAACGGGAAAAAGGCGCTTCCAGAAGTTGGGGTAACGTTATCTTTTGGGCAGGCTGGGAAGTTGGGCGGCAATGCAGGTTGCAACAGTTTTTCAGGTGCATATAAGGCGAATGGGAACCAGCTCACTATCGAGCCGGGAGCCATGACCATGATGGCCTGCATGGCTGAGGTGATGCAGCAGGAGAGCGACTTCATTGCAGCCCTGGCTGCCACACGCACCTATGAGATCAAAGATGGGCGCCTCATCCTGGCGGGTGAGGCTGGCAAAGAACTGGTGGTATTTGTCCCACTTCAGCCTGCAGCCCTTGCGGGTGTAGAGTGGCAGGCGGTGATGGTGAATAACGGTAAGGAAGCGGTAACAAGTGTACTGGCATCGACAGAGATCACGGCACAGTTCAGTGAGGATGGCAGGCTGACCGGTAAGTCGGGTTGTAATACTTACAATACTACCTATAAGACGGATGGCAGCGCGATCAGCATCCAGCCAGCAGCAACGACCCGGATGGCCTGTCCACCGGAGGTTATGGAACAGGAAGCGCAGTATCTGTCTGCTCTGCAGTCTGCCAGCAAGTTCAAGCTGGGTGAGAAAACCCTTGAGCTGCGCACGGCAGAGGGCGCGCTGCTTGTCAGCTACAAATCGGCAAAATAAGCGCCATTTTCCTGCCGGGGTTTACCAATAGCGCCCGGCTCTGGTGTTATTTGCGCCGGGGGATCAACCACACGAACGGCAGGCTGGCAAAACCAAGCAGGGCGCAGCCAAAGAAGGTCGGCTGCAGGCCATACCGATCGGCAATGGCGCCGATCAGAATCACAATCAACGAGCGGCTGATAAAGCTGATGGCGAAATACAGGCCGTTAGCAGTAGCGGGATGGTCGTGGCTGTAGTCGTTCACCAGAGCCAGGATCACCGGGGTGGTCGACAGGCAGGTAAAGCCTATCACCAGCAGTGCGGGAACCGCCAGCCAGCCAGGGATCACCAGGAAGACTAACATGAGCAGCGGGGCGGTGAGCAGGGCTACGCCCAGCACGCGCCGGCGGCTGAAACGGTCACTGAGGGTGCCGGCGGTGAGCGTCCCTGCCGCGCCGGCGATTTCATAGATCGAAAGCGAAGCCCCGGCGATCCACAGGCTGGCGCCCTGGTTGGTCAGGTAAATTGGTAAATAGGTGGATAAGGCAGCCTGCATAAATCCCTGGAAGATGATGATGCCGGTCACCGGCAGCATGATGCGTTTTAAGACCTGCCAGGATTCGCTCCATTTTCCATTGCCTTTCCGTGAGGCGCCTTTAAACCCTTCCAGGTCGCGAATCTGCCAGTACAGCAGCGCTGAGGCCGCCAGGGCAAGCGGGTAAAGGCGCCAGATGCCTTCCAGCCCCCACCAACTGACCGCGGCAACCGCCAGCAGCGGACCGATGGTGTAACCCAACGAGCCGCCAATCATGAAAAGGCTCATTCCCCGGCCTATCAGGGGGCCTGATGCTCGCGCCGTAACGGGCGGGGTGGAGGTATGCCAGATGGCGGTGCTGATCCCGGCGCAGACCAGGAGCAAAGAAATGAATGCATAGGAAGATGAGATGCCGACCAGGCACATGCAGGCAGCCGTGATGGATGGCGCCAGGATCACCAGCCAGCGCAGCTTTCCTTTATCTGCCAGCACCCCCAGCAGCGGGTTGAGCAGGGAAGGGAGCTGCTGGAATGCCGCCAGGGTGCCTGCCATCGCCAGTGAGAGGCCGAGCTTCTGGATGAGAAGCGGGAGCAGTGGAGAGAGAAAGCTGGAGAAAATATCGTGGGTCAGGTGCCCGGTGGTGATGACCAGTACTTTGCCGATCTGGAAAGGCGGCGGGGCTGCCTGGGCTGCGGGCGTGGCTGGAATTATTGCAGCCGTTTCCTGTAGGTTGGTTGTTTGAGCCATGAAAAAAAACCTGGATTTCTGAGAGGTAGAATGTATGGGCTGTTGGCTGCGGGGCCAACTGCTCAAATGTTTGTGTAAAGAATATTATACGTCATTCTCCAGGGTTTTCGAGCCGATTCCTTTTTCGATGTGGACTCTATCTTTTTCCCATCCTTTTATCCCCAGGGTTGAAATATCCGGTAAAATTTGCCTGGGATCAGGTGTAACCG
>CAIQIV010000844.1 GCA_903871905.1 uncultured Chloroflexota bacterium
ATTATACCAGAGAAAAATCAGTTTCAAGAGGAAAATCAGGGATTATCCCGGCTTAACGCGCTGGGCTTCCATGACATTTGGCAGGTTCTCCAACCGGTCTAATACCCGGCTGAGCTGCAGCGTATCTTTGACCTCCAGAACTAGGTCAAAGATAGCCAGGTTATGGTTGACATCCACCTTAACCTTGGGCATATTGACTCCTTCATCCGAAATTAATGTGGACACATCTTTCATCAACCCATTTCGATCATAAGCAACGAGGCGCACAGGGATTGGGTAAGTAGCCTTCGGCTCACCCCAGGTTACCCTCACCAGCCGCTCCCGGTCTTCAATGGTCAGGATGTTTGGACAGTCTATCCGGTGTATCGTTGCCCCTCTTCCTCGCGTGATATAGCCAATGATCTCATCCCCCGGCACTGGATTGCAGCACTTGGCCATGGTTGTCAGCAGCCCCTTCAAACCAACCACCCGGATCGTATCCTCGTCTCCTTGTACGGCGGACGGCGTGTGTTTTATCGTTGAGACAAGCTCATCTTCAGCTTCTACCTTCCCCCCTAAGGTCAAATGATTAATCATCCGGGAGAGGGATAAATCCCCATTTCCAATAGCTTCGTAAAAATCATCGACATTGCGGTATTCAAACTCACGCGCCAGCCGCTCAATATTCATCTCTTGCAGCCCCAGGTGGCGCAGCTCTTTCTCCAGGATAGCTTTGCCCTGGAGAATATTTTTCTCTCGCGCCTGGCGCTTGAACCAGTAGCGAATTTTTGCTCTTGCCCTTTGCGTTTTTACCAGGCCCAGGTTGGGGTTAAGCCAGTCTCGACTGGGGCCTCCGCGCTTTGCGGTAAGAATCTCAACCTTGTCGCCGGTTTTTAAGGAATAATCCAATGAAACCAGTCGTCCATTGACCTTCGCCCCCCGGCAGCGATGGCCGATATCTGTATGCACATGGTAGGCGAAATCAATAGGGGTTGAGCCGGAAGGCATATCGATGATATCTCCCCTGGGGGTGAATACATACACCCGATCCTGGAAGACATCCGTCTTCATGCTGTCTACAAATTCCCTGGCGTCCTCCACATCCTGCCGCCATTCCATTAAGGAACGCAGCCAAATGATCCGCTTCTCATAATCGTCGTCTCGAGGTGAGCCTTCTTTATACCGCCAATGCGCAGCAATGCCATACTCGGCATTCTGGTGCATTTCCTGTGTACGGATCTGGATCTCCAGGGTTTTTCCATCGTCAAAAACCACTGCCGTATGCAGTGAGCGGTAAAAATTATCTTTTGGCGCGGCAATATAATCGTCAAATTCACCTGGGATAGGTCTCCAGTTTGCGTGAATATACCCCAGTGCGGTGTAGCAAGAAGTCTGGTCTGGCACAATGATCCGCACCCCGCGCACATCGTGGACCATCTCAAAGGGGATTCCCTTTCGTGCCATCTTTTTATAAATAGAGTAAATATGTTTTGGCCGGCCCGTCACCTCAGCCTGGATCCCGGCCTGGTGAAGCACGGTCTGCAGCCGGTTGCGGATCTCTTCCATCTGTTTTTCCCTGACTGAACGCCGCTCAGTCAGGTTATCCGCAATTTCCCTATATTTTTCCGGGTTCACATAGCGGAAACCGAGGTCCTCCAACTCCCACTTAATCTGCCAGATACCCAGCCGGTTGGCCAATGGGGCAAAAATATCCAAAGTTTCCTGGGCAATCCTTTTTCGTTTATGCTCTGGCATGTGCCCCAGGGTCCGCATATTGTGCAGGCGGTCAGCCAGTTTGATCAGCACCACCCGTACATCTTCCCCCATCGCCAGGAAGGTTTTTCGCAGTGTCTCGGAAACCAGGTCATATTTCCGGCTGCGGGAAATCTGGGCGGCCTCCAGGTCCTCATCAAGACTGCCTTTCCGATCCCCAGGCTGCTGCTTGTCCTGGTCCGGTCTATCAGTCTCAGAATGTTGATCTCCGCGGGTGACCCTCGGCAGCTGAGTTAATTTTGTCACCCCATCCACGAGGGTGGCGATTTCCTCCCCAAAATCCCTGCGAATATCATTCAGCGTCACCGATGTATCCTCAACCGTATCATGCAGCAGACCAGCCGCAATGACCGCTGGGGGGACACGCATTTCCGCCAGGATCCCCGCCACTGCCAGACAGTGGTTTAAATATGGCTCCCCTGAAGCCCTCTTTTGCCCCTCGTGCGCTTTCTCAGCCACCCGGTATGCGCGGTAAACCAATTCCCGATCGATTTGGGAAAAACTCTGGGGCAGGGATTCCATCAGGCTTTCAATTCGCATACACTAACCTCTAAGAAAAGAGCTCTCCGATCAAAACATAGTAGGGATTGTCAGTCTCACCTTGCAGCCAATGGGAGTATCCAGGAAATTCACCTCTCCACCAATGGATAGGGCAAAGATACGAACAACATTGAGACCGATCCCCAGGCCATTATAATCACAATCCACCCCATTTGACCCTTGATAAAACCTTTCAAATAGGTAATCCTTCTGCCCCGCTGGAATCCCAGCCCCCTGATCGGTCACTGTAAAAATACCCCCTCCCACGCCATGGGGGACCATGGCAATTTCTACCTTTCCCCTTTCTGGGCTAAATTTGAAAGCATTATCAACCAGGTGATACACCGCCCGGCGAAACTCAATCTTGGGGGCATACAACTCCAGGTTTTTGGGGATAGTTTGCACCACCTGGATCGTCTTCTTCGCATATTTTTCGTAGCTTTGCTGGATCGGCTCCAGTAGATCCTGGTTGAGATGGATAATCTGTCGGAAGGTATTTGGTTTTCCATCATCAAACGAAGCCATGATGATAAAGTCATCAATCAAACCCCTCAAAAAAGCCGCACTGTTCAACGAGTTCTGAAACGAAATCTCCTGTTCCTGCGGGTTTACGTATCTTTTCATCAGGACCATTTCAAGCGAGGCCATGATCCGGGTGAGCGGCAAACCTAGCTCATGGGTAACCCGTTTCATCATCTCTTCTCGGATACTCGCCATCTGTTGCTCAACCATTTCGGGTGGCATCGAAACCGCTGGAGTAGCAGGAGCTGCATTCTCAACCGGCTTCTGCGATCTGCGGAGAACCGCTTTTATGCGCGCCAACAGTTCCTGGTCATTAAACGGTTTGGTGATGTAATCATCCGCACCGGCTTCCATACCAAAGACTTTATCGGATGCCGCAGATCTTGCAGTCAGGAAGATAAAGGGGATCTCCGCAGTTCGTGGGCTTTCAGCCAGGGCTTTCTTGAGTTCAAACCCATTAGGAGGCGGCATCATCACATCGCATAAGATCAGATCTGGTAGGCTTTCCAGAGCCATCCTCAAGCCAGCTTTTCCATTATCTGCGGTCAGTACGGTATATCCAGCCCGCCGGATAAATGCAGCCAGCACGATTAACAGGTGCTTTTCATCATCAATGATCAAGACTTGTTTGGGGGAAGCGGTAATTTCAGCCATACTCACCTTCTGGTCCAGGTTTCCCACTAACTTTCTGACGGAGTCGGAAGCCATACTCGGAAACTGGATCCCTGCCCTTCTCCGCTGTAGACGCTGATCCTTCCCCCCATCTCAGTCAGGATAGATTTTACAATAAACAAACCAATTCCCGTTCCGGGGATCTCGTTCCGGATAGCGGTCTGTCCGCGAAAGAAGCGGGTGAATAGCCGGGGAAGCTCATCTTCGGGGATTCCAAATCCATGATCCTCAAATAAAATTACTATTTCACCCTCGCCATCCTCTACAGACACTTCTACCTCGCCCTTCGAGTAGGAATATTTAATCGCATTATTTAATAAGTTGATAAATACCTGTAGAAGAGCATGACTATCAGCCATGACAGGTCGATGTTTTTTGAGGTCCACATATTTTATCTCGATTTGGGCCTCTTGCGAGAAAGGAAGAACAGCAGATATGGCATCAGCGAGCACTAAAGAGACATCCACTTCCTGGAGCACAAGTTTCAGGTTTCCCGTTTCCAATCTTCCAACGGTTAGCAGCCTTTCAACCAGCACACGTTGCCTGTCCAGCTCACTCTGCAGAATCCTCCAATACTCCTTGATTTCCTCATCCGTTCCACCCTGCTGGATCAGTCGCACAGCAAGAAGTGCTGATGTCAAAGGAGAGCGCAGTTCATGCGACGCTCGATTAATAAAATCGGACTTCATCTGTTCCAATTGGGCTCGCTCACTGATGTCCCTTAGGATGACCAGCACCTCATCGCTCCCAATCGGTATGATTCTTCCATCAAAAAAATAATCTCGGTTTCCCAGGGTTATTGGATACTCGATAACCTGGTGCTCCCCCGAAGCAAGCGCGTGGCCGATCAGTTCCTCGGTTTCACCCCACAACTTTTGGGGCAAATATTCCGAGAAGTTCCTCCCAATAATGGATACAGAAGGCTCAAACCAGATATCACTGACCCCTTCTTGAATATCTACGATTTCTCCGCTGGAGGTGATCCGGAAAATTGAATCGGGTATGGCGTTTAGAATGGTGGTATTTCTCTTCTCACTGCGTTCCAATTCAATTTCTGTCTTTTTTCTCAGCGTGATATCCTGAATGATATAGACAAATCCGTTCTTTAATCCTTTAAATACAAAGGGATAACTACTCACAGATAGCCACTGCTGGCGAGCAGGGATCTCAATCTCATGCTCTTGCCCTGCTGGGTACCTGCGCACCATTGCGACCTCTTCCCCAAACCAATCCTGGATGTCCGTGCCAATCAACTCATGGTATGAAGCTTGAAAATTGCTGACTGTCTCCCGGTTACAGCGGGTGATGATTCCATCCAGGTCTGTAAGGATCACCATTTCCAGGATAGTATCAACGATCGCCTCCCATTCTCTTTTTGCTCTCTCAATGACTTCCTCTAAACGGGTGCGGTCATTCACTTCCTGGCTTAATTTTCTTTCCTGGATAAAAAACTGTCGCTGTAGAGCAAACAAATCGGCATATAGGGCCAGCGGCACGCAAACAAACCCGGGCTCTTGATTTTGAACGCTAATCCGTGCCATCTCTTCAGGGGTAATGGGTGTGATTTCAAGTCCCAATCTCCTGGAAAGTTCGTCATAAATTCTTGAATCTTGGACCCCATGAGAATAGATATGAAAAGGATGGAGATTACCTGTGTTTGGCATAGGAGGATCCACTGATCAGGGATGACTTTTGGGCTTGAATAGCTCGGCTCTCCAAATTTTCAAAAAGGCGTCGGATGTCATCAGGTTTAAGTATCTGCCACCTTCCGGGTGCCAGGTTACCCAATTCATACCCACCAATTGCTGTGCGCACTAATCGCAGGGTTGGTAGCCCAACTGCAGCTGTCATTCGCCTGACCTGGTGTTTTTTCCCCTCGCAAAGAACAATCTTTAGCCAGGATGTTGGATGGTAATTTCGAACCGGGCGGGGTTCAACATTTGGAGCATCTATTTCCCCTACAAAAACCGGTAAAAATTCCTGGTCATGGATCACCGGGCCGCCTTTTAATCTCCCAACCGCCTCAGAGCTGACCAGTCCCTCTACTTGAGCGCAGTAGGTCTTTGTGTGCTGGAATATTGGATCAGTCAGGTGGTATAGAATATCCTCCTGGCTGCTCAAGATCAGCAAACCCTCGCTGCGATAATCCAATCTGCCAGCGCTGTACACCCCATCAATAGAGATAAACTCTCCCAGCGTCTGCCGGCTTTCTCGATCAGTAAATTGAGAAAGCACGAGGTAAGGCTTATGAAAAGCAAGGGTGATCGATTTCAATTTCCTGCCTCGCGGACTTATTTCTCTTCTTCCAACTCTTCATCGTCCTCTTGGTAAGGCAGCCGCCCGCTTAACCAAACCACCATCAGGCTGATATCGTCCGGCTGTTGATGATCATCCGGATACAACTCCTGGAAGGCTGTCACCAATTTCTCAAATGTTTCGCCTGCCGGCCAGGTCATCAAGAAGCCAGGCAGTTGAGTCCGGTCCGTATCAACCGGGAGTATCTGCCACCCGCGTCCAGAGAGTTGAGCATAAACATTCTTTTTCAGCTCCAGGTGCATTATGGACCAACACTCCAGGACAACTGCCACAAAGAAAGGATTGCGTTCGAACGCGTCAACTGCCGGCTTGATCTTAACGCGTGTGGGCGCCTTTGCACTATTCCTGAATCCGGGAACTTTAAGTGCCAGTCGGGTCATCTTATCAAAACTGTTCCGCAGATCTTCTTCCAGCAAATTCTCATTATTGAAGACCTCCTGGATTACCTGCAATCGATAGTCGTCTCGCATAAACTCATTAATCGCATGATATGGTAAAAACTCAACGGATTGATCATTCATAACATTCACCTCTGTCCAGAAAGATTAACACCCTGCCTCACCAATGTCAAGGGATGGTGGTAAGATATATCGGTGATGGAAACTATCGTCTCACCTGCTTTCCGCAACGAGAAAAGTCTGCACTCTGCTCTAAAATCCTGGTATGCTGAGCCAGGGGACAGGCTCGAGGCAAAGGTAGATGGATATTATATCGATATTGTCCGCGATAATCTGTTAATCGAAGTACAGACACGAAGTTTCTCAAAAATCAAAACCAAGATTTCCTGCCTACTTCCCAGGTATGCTTTGCGGCTCGTCTATCCAGTTGTATTCAACAAATGGATCCGTCACATCGATCCAGACGGCAACCAGGTCCGGGGACCTCGATTATCACCGAAACATCAAAAAATGGAAAGCTTGTTCCACGAATTTGTCCATCTTGCCTCGCTTGCGGTACATGATAACTTCTCCTTGCAGCTTATCGGTGTTGAGGAGGAAGAAATCCAGGTCCTGGATGGTAAAGGGAGCTGGCGTCGAAAAGGCCGCAGCATCCAGGACCACCGCCTTCTGAGAGTGATGGACACCTTGCTGCTTGAATCGGTCGGGGATTATCTTTCCTTCCTTCCATCTGAACTGCCAGACCAGTTTTCCAGCCGCAGCCTGGCGAAATTCTTGAAAATCACCCCAGATCTATCCCGGCGCATGTTATATTCATTTCGCCAGATGGGGATCATACAATTGAATGGGAAGTCCGGACGCCAATATATATATTCCCGCTGTCCCCTTATTGAATCTTCAAAATAGGTGGTAAAATCCACGCCGCAATTATCTTTGAGAATACGAACAGGATAGCATATGAATTCAGAACGTCCCGATCTCAGCCAGGTTTCGCCTGAAATTCTTCATTATATCGACTCACTTGAATCCGAGATAGCCAGGCTGCGCAGCGCAATTGAAGCTGGTACAACTGACCAAATGGATGCTTTCGAAGATGAAAATCCAGAGCCGCCTGAGCCGCCGACGACCATTCATCTGATGGCAATTACCCGGAAAGGAATTGTCAAACGCACCCCGCGCCATCTCTACACCCGTCAGCGAAGAGGCGGCATGGGTGTGTTTGATATGGAAGTGCCAGCCAATGACGCATTGCAGACCATCGTATTTGCTGACGAATCCCAAAACCTGATTTTGCTCACCAGTCTGGCGCGCGCATTCCGGATGCCAGTCAACTTGCTCACACAGACCCCTGTTCGCGCAAAAGGTACGCCAGTTACCGAACGCCTCCCACTCCAGGATAATGAACAGTTCGTTGCCGCCCTGCCAGAGCAAGCCCAGGGTTACATCGCCTTGCTGTGCTCTTCCGGATATGTCAAGCTGCTGCGTCACCACATCTTTGGCGAGCACATGAAACCTGGGATGGGTCTGCTGGACACACGCCATATGGGACCCTTGGTATCCGCCTGTTGGACCCCTGGGAACAGTGATCTATTTATTGCTTCCATCCAGGGAAAAGCCATTCGTTTTTCCGAGAAACTGGTTCCACCCCAAGGTGGGCCTGGAATCCGTCTCACCGAAGGGGACCAGGCAGTAGCTGTTACATCGGTTTATCCTGACAGCGGGGTATTCTTACTCAGCGAAGATGGAAAAGGGACGATCCGCACCATGGAGGGCTTTGCAGCCAACAAAGCTCCTGGAGCAGGTGGCAAGAACGCCATTGCCACCGACAAACTGATCACTGCCTTTACCGTCAGTGACACAGATGATATCTTTATCATCACCCAACTGAGTAAAATCATCCGCTTTAAGGCAGCGGAAATCCCGCCAAAAGATGGTGTGGTCCAGGGTGTCGTTTGTATGTCCCTGCGCGGCGATGAGATTGTCGCCGCTACACCCACCCAGATGATTCAATATCTTTTCTAAGCCGCCTAGAGTGGGATCATCCCGTATCTCTTCAGAGCTGCTTCCAGGATCATATTGACCAGGTCAGCATGGCTGAACCCCTGCGCCGCGGCTTCAATCACCAGGTCTGAGATACCAGGGGCCAGCCCGGGTAATGGATTAATTTCCAGGATATATGGCTTTAAATTGTCGTTGATATCCAGGCGGAAATCCACCCGCGAGACATCCAACGCGCCTGTTACCCGGAACACCGCTGCGGTGAGCCAGTTCAGTTCTTCCACCATCTCCCGTTCGAGCGGCGCCGGGCACAGGTAATCCAGCTTATCTGCCAGGTCAACCTTGAGCCGGTTGCTGTATACCACATCTGTATCCTGGAACGGATTCAAATCCACTTCCATCGGTGGCAAGAAGCGCAATCCAGCCTCAATCAAGGGAGATTCCTCGTTCTCTGGCAGCCGCCGCGCCACCGGACCGATCAGGTTGCCAACCACACCTACCGTGACCTCCCTTCCCTGGATATATCGTTCCACCAGCGCGGGCTGCTTATACCGCTCATGGATATAGCTGACCTGCTCCCTGAGTTCTGCCTCGTTGTGGACAATTGATTTTTCTGATACACCCATCCCCGTTCCCTCCCGGCTGGGCTTGGCAAACAAAGGAAAGATCATGTCATCATTGACCGGCTCGTCCGCTCTTTCAAAAGTCTGGAATGCCGGCGTCGGGAGCTCATGCCAGCACAGGATGCGCTTGGTCATCGGCTTATCCAGGGCCAACGCCAGCGTCAACACCTTTGATCCGGTATATGGAATCTGCAGCATCTCCAACAAAGCCGGTATCTGGGCCTCTCGCGCATCGCCGAAATGTCCTTCGCAAATATTGAAACAGATATCCGGCTTATACCTTTCCAGCGTATCAATCAACGTCAGGTTTCCCTCAAGGAACTCACAGTCATTTCCTCCGGCTCGCAGAGACTCAACCAGAGTATTGACGGTATTCTCGGAATCCAGGTCATCCCACTGGTCCTCAGGCATTCCTTCAAATTGGGGGGCATTATTTTTTAGATTTGCAAGCAAAGCCACGCGGAATTTCTTCATGACAGGTTATCCTTGGGTAAACAAGATGAGTTTGGAATTTATGGAATATTTGCGGCATTCCACAGCATTACCCTGCCGCTTTCAAGCACCAACACCAGGCGGTCGCCGCCAGGGGAAAAGGAGATGCTGCGGATAGAACTATCCGTGGTAACCTGGGTTATCACCATACCATTTTGCGTATTCCAGATTACAACACCCGGCTTGAGCGACCCGCCATCCGTAAATGCTGAGATGACCGCCAGCGATTTTCCACTCGGGGACCATGCCACTCCATCGATAAAATCTTCATGGCTCAATGTTTTTCCGAGCTGCCCGCTTTGAACATCCATAAGCTGGACAGTTCCTCTGGCTATCCAGGCCAGGGTATGCCAGTCCGGGGAAAAATAAGCCCCGTAGAGCACCGGGCTGGCGCTTTCCTCCCACTTCAAGCTCCTGGTCGGTTCGGGTATTCCAACCTGATAGAAGTAGACAGTGAAATTCTCTTTATCCACCCCGGCCAATTCCTTACCGTCGGGGGAATAAGCCAGGTCGGAAAGCCAATAGTCATGGTCTGAGCCGATCACAACCCGTCCCAGAGGAAGGTTAACCTGGTAGAACCCACTGGCAAAATCGGAATAAGCCAGTTCGTTTCCATTCGGAGAGATTGCCATACTGGTAACGGTTTGCGAGGCCGGGCTGGAATTCCAGACCTCCTTATTTTCTTTGTTTGACCACAGGTGCAGAGAATTATCCTGCTCCACCCAGCCAATCTGGTCCTGGGCCAGGGAGGTGGCCAGCATAACTGGCTGATTTGCGGGGATCATCTCCGGTTTACTCTGCCCGCTACCCTGGTACAGGAGAAGACTATCCCCCGTCATCAGCGCCAATGCCTGCCCCTCAGCTAACCAGGATGACTCAACCGGCACTTTTTCGGCTGGAACAGCCAAACTTTCCGCATAGCTTAACGCCGGTTGCGCCATTTCCTGGGCTTCTGGCGTGCCTGGAGCACCAGGCTCCTCTCCAGTTGGTTGAGTCTTTGGGGTAATGGTAATAGCAGTAAGGATAGGGGTAACAGATTTCTCTTCAAGTTCGATATTATTTAATGCAGGATAATTGCACGCCCCCTGTGTTGTGATAAGAAGGAATGTTAAAAACGCAAAAAGGATCTGCTGACGTTTCATCATTCCCTTCCAAAACCCTCAACCTTTCTTTCTCTTAATCATTGTCAATCGATTTCCACCTTCAGGGAGAAACTCAAACTTCAAATCATCCATCATGCGCCGCATCAGAAACAAGCCGGCGCCGCGTGTTCCCACATCTTCAATAGGGACATTCACCTGGAGTGGAGGAATACTCTCAGGATCAAAAGGTTTTCCCCAGTCGGAGATTTCAATCTCCAGGCCATCCTCAATGGGTTGACATTCAACTTGAATATCGCCTTTTCCTTCCCCCTGGTAAGCATGCTCGATAATATTCGAACATGCTTCCTCTACACTCAGATCGACCGCATATACAGCCGATGCATCCAAACCAGCATTTACCGCCTCCGCCTTTACGAATTCGCTGACTTTGATCAAGTTTGTAAAATAGCCGGATACGGTAAGCATTCCCATCTAGAAGCTTCCAACCGCTGAAGTGACATCCTCAAAAGTTCTAAAGTAATTATCCATACCAACAATTTCCAGGGATGAGCGGATCTCGGCGCCGATCTTCACCAGAACAATCTCCCCCCGGCTGTTCTTCTTGCAGGCTTTCTGTGTATTGATCAGCACCCACCACCCCTTGCTAGAGACAAAGTTTACCGCCTCCATATCCAGGACAATTCGAAAACGCTCCTCATCCAGCAGAGCTTTCAACACTTCTTCCAGCTGGCCTGCAGTGCTGGTGTCAATACGACCCTCTGGCCTGACCACATCACATCGCTTATAACGAGTGGTAGCAATTTCCATCGCAAGACCTCCGATGATGAACGGGATTGGCATCCACTTGCTTGTAAACCCAGGGCATTATATCACAAATAAAAAAGGGTTTTCTATCTGGGAGATCGTTACTGTCTCGAGTGGATGGGCTGGAGAAAACCGAGGGTAAAACTGATCAATAAGGCTGTGCAAATAGCTGTTCCCAGCCATATCCAATCATTAGAAGAATCTATCAGGTTTTCTGTGGCTATGCGCAGCAAGCGGCCAAACATCCCACACGAATAGCTCGCCTGTTCCCCAGCTATTGCTTCCCAGGGCAGGCACAATCCCGTATAAATCGTCCCTGCCGCCAGCAGCATATGCCCAACCATTACCGTCCCCAGGATCGCCAACGCCGCCAGGCTGTAGCTGCACCCCTGGCCTAATCGAGCCCCTATCCATTTTTCCTTTTTGACCATCTTTTCTCTCCCTTAATTATTCGCGGACAATAGCCTCATTTCCGGCGCACATAGGGAAGGCTTATTCTCAGCCTGCCTTCCTGCTGCCACCTGGTCCAGGTCAGGTTTGATATCGCACTCATATTATCACTATTATCAAAGGTGAACAATGCTGCATAAACCTCTTCACCACTCACCGGAATATCCAGTGACTGGCGTTCTCCAGCCACTGGCGCCAGATCGGGGCCCACCACGTTTGCCGCCCACCAATTGACTCTACCAGGATCCTCGGTGTGTTCCTCCACAACCGGTCTGCTGCTCCACACGATATGATATCGGTAAGCTCCTTCAGGTGCGGTCCAATGCAGGCGCAGGGTTCCAGGACTGATCCTTTCAGCCCCCAAATCCGTCACGGTCAGCGGTGGTTCTGTGTCCAGGCGTTGGCTGCCTTTTACAAAAAGGTAATATCGTCCCTCAAATTGTCCATTCCACTGCCTGAATTCTCCATAGGGGCTTTCACCGCCATTCAATCCACTTGCGACATATTGGTCCAGTTGATCCAGGTATTTCCCTCTTCCAGTGTGCCAGTAGTACCAGGCTTGTGGATCGACCAGAGTGAGCCCGGTCCCCGATGACTGCCCAATTCCTCCCGGTCGTGCATCGAAGTAGTATGCAAAGTTCCCATAATGGTAGTTCCATTCCATCAATCCCGAAAGGTAATTGAAACCTTCTGCATAAGCCTGGTGATCCCCCAGGTTTCGAACCTCTTCCAGGTAATCAATTACCGCCCGCGCCAGGTAACCGGTTTGAAATCCGCCACCGCCTGGCTCCACACTGAGCAGCTGGTCTCCGTATATCGGGTCTTGCTCCGGTCTCAACCTATCAGAAATATAACCGCGCACAGCAGCCAGCAACGACGATTTCCCAGTAATTCGATAAGCCTGCAGGGCATGGTTGAGGGAATGGCCTGTTGCCCGGCTGCTGGTATCCGGAAACGGGTCCAGCCGTCCTAAGCGGATCATGCGAAACTCCCCCACAAAGTGATACCAATCCCTGATCCAGGGACTGCCTGTAATCCAGTAAGCATCAGCAAGATGATAAAACCAGCCGTGCTGGTCATCTCGAGCGTAATACACCGGCTCTTCACCTCCGGTATCAGCCAGAGGTGGCGCCGCTAACTTGGAAATTCCATGTCCTTCAAAAACCCTCCAGCGGCCTCCGCAGTATGGGTTCTCACTTAATTTCAGGCGCTCCCAATCCAGGGTATGGTTGTAACCGGCAATCCACTGAGGCCGCAAGTTCAGCTCGGCCAGGGCCCATCCCTCAACGGTAAAATAATCCGCTGGATTCCCAGTGGCAATCCTTGCTGCCCCGCTGTACGGCCAGCCGCCTGTAGTACAGGATGCTGCGCGATAACCTGGTTCAGGATCAAGAAAGTTTACCCAACCAGCACCATAATATGGCCCTGTAACATCGTACCAACCAGGATCCCCACCTGAGAGATAGGCCGGCTGCCTCAGATCAGGAAATTCCGGAATAAATGCTGGCAGCGGGATCACCCCTCCCAAATCTAATGTTGCCCGTGTCTGGCGGTACCATTCCGTCCCTGCAGCCGCAGTCGGTGGGAATTGGAACGTGCGAGACAGGGAGTCTATCTCTGCCGCTGAGGTGTCTGGTCCATGGAAGGAGATCACCATCTCTTTCATTACGTGCTGCATGTCCTCCAGCCAATACAGGCCGGAAGGGCTGAGCTGTCCCTGGTACCATTGGGCGCTCCAGCTCGGAAATAACTGCAGCGACAGCCGGTTTTGGATGTCAACCGCCAGCCCATTAGGCCAGGTCTGCCAGAAATTGCGCACCGCGGCCATCACACCCAACCGGCTATCTCGGATATCAACAACGCCCGGTGGGCCAACTCCATTCGCAAGGGCTCCTGAATCATAAAGCACTCCAGGCCCATCTCCCTGGTATATCTTAAAATGGTTATGCATCTCCTGAGCCATCGTTGCGCCGGCAGTGTTCACCACATTAATAGTCTCTCCATTCATACCCCCAAAACGCAGGCTGGAATTAGGAGATAAAGCCAACCGAAAATCAAGATCAAACGAATCGAAGTACAAAGGCCAGGCTCGCACCACCTGGCGATCCGAATTTTGCAGTTGATAATCGATGCGTACCATTGGCAGCCCGGCGTAAAAATAGAGACGCACTGCAAAACCGTGCAAATGATGGGTGGTATCAGTATATATCGCCGGCGCCTGCGCCGCGATTACTGCCCGCAACGGTCCCTGGGATTCAACGCTAACCTGGACATCCGTTCGCTGAGCGTCATACTGGTTTTCCCCTGCACCAGCCCTGGGGGTGAACACCCCGCCGTTTTTTCCATGGGAAGCGATCACCTTTTCTTCTGATGTGAACTGACCGTCACCATTCTGATCATACCAGGCCTGGTCGATCATATTAAATGCGTCCTTACGGACTACAACCATCATTGGGCCCGTTTCAACTTTGATATTCTGTTGAGTTTCAGTGACCACCAGGGGGACAGCAGATTGCATGACACCAGCATTGGTCAGGTGGACCGTGTGCGTCGTATTTGCATCCATTTCGGTCAGGAATGTAACCTGCACATGCCGCAGGCTGCCATCTCCGGGCCAGCGTTCCATAACCTCCACCTGGGAAGGAATACCCGCCAGCCAAAGCTGGCTGGTGCTGGTAAACTGACCTTGCGGCAGGGGAATCACCGCGCTCACCGGCCAGGATGGAGTACCTGTTGCGGCATTCTCCTTCACAATTATTGGAATATCCAGGGTTTTTACCCCCTTGCTGGATCTTGCTGCAATTTTATTAACAGATCGGTATGGATAACCATCCGGCATGGAACCAGTAAACAACAAAATAAGACTGAGGATCAGAATTGATTTTTGAGCTGCCCGTTTCATCCCTTGTTTTCTGATAAAAAGATCACCTGGCTCATCCAATTTTCACCTTATCCTGGAGATATTCTTCAAGCTGTCCCGCCGGCAGCGCTTTGCAGATAAGATAGCCTTGCACCATATCGCAACCGCTCAACATTAACATCTCCCTTTGCTGTTCTTCTTCCAATCCTTCCGCGATCACTTTCATCGACATTAGATGTGCAATGCTGATGATCAAGCGAGTCACCAATTCATATCTCTCGACCTCAATAAATTGGCGGACGAAGGATTTGTCGATCTTTATTATATTGATCGGGAAATCACGCAGCGATGCCAGGGAGGAATATCCGCAGCCAAAATCATCCAACGCAATCTGGATCCCACCTGCCACAAGCTCGTTCAACAAACGTACGGCCAGGGATGCATTTTCCATCACTGCTTCTTCAGTCATCTCCAGTACAAGGTGGTCAGGGGGGAAACCAGTTTCATCCACAATTTGAAGAACCAACCCGCTGAGATCCTGCTGAAGCATTTGGACTGGGGACAGGTTGACAGATAAAAAAATCTCCCATTCGTGCCGCCTTCTCCAATCCTGCATTTGCTGGCAGGCTGTTTTGATCACCCATTCTCCCAATCGATTGATCAACCGCGATTCTTCAGCCAGGTGGATAAATTCTCCTGGGTAAATCATCCCGCGTGTGGGGTGTTCCCACCGCAGTAAAGCCTCCACTCCCACAACCCTGTTATCCTGCAGAGACAAAATTGGCTGGTAGTGGATGCACAGTTCATTCATGTCCATTGCCCGGCGAAGATCCGCTTCCAGCTGCATTCGCAGCATAACGGCATTATGCATCTGAGGATTGAACATTACACAGGTCGATCGACCTTTTGCTTTTGCCTGGTACATGGAAATATCTGCATCGCGCAGAATCGAATCAGCACTGGTATAAGATCCATTAACAATAGCAATGCCAATGCTGACAGATGAAGGCAGTTCATAATCTCGCAGAAACACCGGTCGAGCAATTTTCTCCAATATACGTTCCGCCAGGCTAAGCGCCCCTTCTTCGTCAATATTTTCTACCAGGAGCGCAAATTCATCTCCACCCAACCGCGCTGCGGTGTCATCATGACGCAGCTGGCTCAATAGGCGGCGAGCAGTCTCGGTCAGGTATTGGTCACCAATTTCATGACCAATGCTATCATTAATCACCTTAAAACGATCCAGGTCAAGAAAGAAGACAGCTGCTGTGGAGGACGGATCAATTTTAAATTTGCTCACCACTGACTGCAGCTTCTCCAAAAAGAATGCCCGGTTGTATAAACCGGTCAGTGAATCGTGGGTGGCTCTTTGTAACAGACGCTCTTCTGCCTCTTTGCGCACCTCAATTTCAACACTCAGCGCCAGATTTGTGCTTGCCAGCTCAGTTGTTCGCTCTGCGACTCGCAGTTCCAAATCGGATTTGGATTTCTGCAGTTCATCAGAGACAAACTGTAGCCTTGCGAGCTGATGCTCCAGCTTTTGGTTCAAAGAGAAAATCTCGCGCATTGCCAGGAAATGCCGCACCAGGATGGTCAAAATCAGGAAAATGACCCACCCGGTGAGTTGTTCTAGAGACATTGCCATTGCCTGTTTTCCCGCCATGAACCAGATTACCAAAACAGCCAACAGCCATAGATACGCAATCAGCAAACGCCAATAGTCCAGCCCCTGCCTGGATTTTTCCTGCTCCTGGAGGAGCCGGATTTGCTCCCAGGCAGTCAGCGCCATCAAAGCTGACCCGGCAATATAAATACAATCAGTGAGAATTGGCAGCCATGGATTTAAATACCACGTCTGGTAGTAAAATAAACCGTCTGCCAGGAACAGCAGGCTTGCGCTGCCTGCCATCAGCAGGATCGGAAACCTGAATTTTGGTTTCACTTCTAAATATATTAAAATCGCGATTCCCCCACACATGATCAAATCCGCAATTGGATAAGCCAGGGTAACCAATAACTCATAGCCAAAATCCAAATCACCATGGCTAACAGTTGGCGCCATCCATAAATTCCAAAAGATGATGCCTGCTGCGCTGACAACCACAAGAAGATCCAACCAAAGTCCCCACGGTAGGCTATTTTTCTGCTTGCGCCAGTTCACTAACAAACCGATAGCCATGAATAGGAAGGGATAATATCCCAGGTAAAAAATATCTGCCACAGAAGGGAATGGTGAAAGGTGAAGGATGTCAGCGATGAATGCATACAAAATGTCCCCCACCGCATAAAACACCTGGGCCAGGAATAATGCAAGCCAGATCTTTCCCAGTTGGCTGATTGGGGGAACGAGCTTGACCAGGACGACGCCTATCACCACCACAGAGAAGACATTAGCCGCCGCAGTCACCCAATCAGCCAAAGATTGCGATTCGATATAGATGTATGATAAAATCCTGAGGAAGGCGAATACAGAGAAAGTTAACAGAATGGCAAAAAATGCAAACTTTGGGTGACGAAAAAAAACCTTGTTTGCTCCTGCATCCAGCCGGTGCTGGTTTTGCGACTCATCCATAGGTAAAAAGGAAGACCATTCTTACGGTTTTTCAATGGTTATCAATACATATAGAAAATTATAACAACTTATTAAGTAAATCTGCAATCAATTTGGAAATCTCCGCATTCTTGCGCCCACCAGTATTATTCATTCCCTATTCCTTTACCAGGAGACCATAATGAACCGCGTGGAAATAAAAAACTATAAAGGCAATAACATTATTCTCATCGATCTTTCCAGCTCCTCACCGGAGGACACCCTTATCGCTTTACCTCTGGCCCAAAAACTGATCCATAAATCTCCATCTAAGAGTGCTTTAGTCCTTACAGATGTTACCGGTGCAACCTATAATAAGTAAGTTGCCCAGGCAATAAAAGACTTTAC
>CAIQIV010000845.1 GCA_903871905.1 uncultured Chloroflexota bacterium
CAACGAGGATGCGCTGTTTGCATTGACCACCCTTGTGTCCAGCGACCAGCAGTACATCCCATTTGGGCTTTATATGGTAGCGGATGGCATGGGAGGGCACGATTTTGGTGAAGTTGCCAGTGCGGCAGCGGTCCGTGTGGTCGCTGAGGCGGTCACCCGCCAGGTGTTTCAGTCGCTCTTCAGCCCCGACCACGCCGCTCCCGGCAGCTCTCTGCAGGAGATCCTGGGAAACAGCGTGTCCGAAGCTAACCAGGCTGTGCTGCGGTTGGCTCCTGGTGGAGGAACGACCCTGACGGCAGTCATGATCCTGGGTGACCAGATGATCATTGCCCATGTTGGCGACAGCCGTCTGTACCAGGTTTTTCCCGACGGGTCGATCACCCCGCTCACTCGCGACCATTCCCTGGTCAGCCAGCTGGTAGAAGTAGGCATGGTCACCGAGGAACAAGCCGCCACCCATCCCCAGCGTAATATCTTGCTGCGCGCCATTGGACAGCCGGACAACCTGGAGATCGATCTCTTCACCCTGCCGGTTCCACCCTTTGCCCGGCTGCTGATCTGCTCGGATGGGCTGTGGGGGGTGGTGCCCCGCAGCGATCTGGCTGCCCTGGTATTTTCCTGCGACGACCTGCCGCTTGCCTGCCAGCGTCTGGTCGATGCCGCCAATGCCGCAGGGGGGCCTGATAATATTTCGGCCATCCTGGTGAGATTGCCAGGCTGATCTACAGCCGCACAGGGAGGACATCAGGTGGAGCCACAAGCCGATTTTTATACCATCCTTGGATTGAGCCCTGACTGCACAG
The DNA here is from genome assembly GCA_903871905.1 of uncultured Chloroflexota bacterium. Classification (GTDB taxonomy): domain Bacteria; phylum Chloroflexota; class Anaerolineae; order Anaerolineales; family UBA4823; genus CAIQIV01. Next base: position 804 of record CAIQIV010000845.1, read on the forward strand.
CAGAAGAAATCAGGCGCGCCTACCTGGACCAGGTGCGCCGCATTCACCCTGACGTTTCTCCCCGGTCAGACGCCGGTGAAGAGTTTCTCCTGCTCCAGGCGGCTTACGAGACGCTATCCGACCCAGGGCGTCGGGCTGCCTATGACACACAGGCCGCTCAGGCGCTGGCGATGCAGCCCGTGCAGTTTAAGGTAGTCACCAGCCGCGTCCGCCTCCCCTGGCTGGAAGAGCCGCAGGTGATCTACACCCTGCTGGAGCTCGTCCCAGCCAGCCCCCGCACTCCTGCATTACCTCCCCCGCTTAACCTTTGCCTGGTGTTGGACCGTTCGACCTCTATGCAAGGGGAGCGCATGGACACGCTGAAATCCGCTGCCCTGGAACTCACCCGCTACCTGAAAACGGAAGACTCGCTAGGTGTGGTTTCCTTTAGCGACCGGGCGGAGGTCGTGGTTCCGGCGCACAGCCCGTTTGACCGCCGGGCGTTGGAGGAGGGGATTCGCTCCATCCGGCCCGGCGGCGGCACAGAGATCTTTCATGGACTGCAGGTTGGACTGGCTGAAGTGCAGCGTGCAGCAACCAGTCAATCGCTGAATCACCTGTTTTTGATCACGGACGGGCGGACCTACGGCGATGAACCCCCCTGCCTCGAGCTGGCAGATCAGGCCGAACGGGCAGGCATCCGCATCAGCGCCCTGGGGATTGGGAACGAGTGGAACAGCGCTTTCCTGGATAACCTGGCGGCGCGCAGCGGTGGAAGCTGCCACTTTGTACAGCAGCTCCAGGATTTGAAACAGTTCTTCCTGGAAAAGCTGCGCCAGTTGGATGCTCTTTACGCCGAGGGGGTGCGTCTGCAGCTGGCGCCGGGAAAACATTCCCGCATCAACTTTGCCTTCCGCCTGCGGCCTGATCCGGCTCCCCTACCCGCCGGACCACCCATCCTGTGCGGAAGCCTGCCCGTTTCTGGCGGGTTAGCCGTTTTGCTTGAGTTTGAAATTGGCCCGCTGGATGAGCACACCGCTCGCTGCAGCCTGGCTTCCGGCGAGTTCAATTTGCCCCTGACCTCTATCGGGAATCTTGCAACAGGAAATGGGAACCTGCATGTACCCGTAAACCTGACCCTGGGAGTGTATGGACAGACCCAGCCGCTGATGCCACCCGCCCCGCTGATTGAAGCGGTGCGGCGGGTAACCATGTACCGGTTGCAAGAACAGGCGCAGCAAGACGCCGTTGGCGGCAGGATCGACCAGGCCAGCCGCCGCCTGCAGCGCCTGGCCACTCACCTGCTGGCTGACGGGCAGCGCAGCCTGGCTCGTACAGCCCTATTAGAGGCGGAACTGCTGCAGCAGCATCAACAGATCAGCGCCGAGGGAGAGAAACGCATGCGCTACGGGACGCGGGCGCTGCTGCTGCCAGCCAGCATCCCCGGCAGCCCCTCAACCAGGGGAAGCAGCAGGGACATCGAAAGATGATCACCTGCCTCGACTGCCGCCATACCGCCCCTGAAGGGACGCTTTTTTGCAGTGAATGCGGCGCTCCGCTTTCTGAAGCCTCTCTGCAGTGGATGGAATCCCAGCATGCCAACTTCAGCAAGTCGCTGCCTCCTGGATTGGCCGATGCAGAGACCGCTGAACTGTCAGGCCCGGCACCGGTGGTGCTCCTGGTCCTCCAGGGGCAGGAACTGCGCCTGCCAGACCTGGCGCAGTGCGTCCTGGGACGCAGCGGACCGCACCAGGCCCTGCTTCCTGATGTGGACCTGGGCCCATACCAGGGCTTTGAGCTGGGCATCTCTCGGCTGCACCTGATCCTTCGCCGCCGGGACCGAAACCTGTTCGCCGCAGACCTGTCTTCCGCAAACGGCAGCGCGCTGAATGGGAAGCGCCTGGCGCCTTACCAGGAGCACCTGATCCACGATGGGGATATCCTGACCCTCGGGAAACTCACCCTTCAGGTTAAATTCGAGGCTGGTTCCTGATATAATCTTTGTCTGTATATTCAATCACCCTGAATTGATCAGGAGGTGGCTATGCCTGTAAAATTAATCCTGCACATCCAGAATGCTGACCCAATCATAGGGGAAGCAGATGCAATACCCTCTGCTTCAGATACACTGATCGCCCTGCGCCATCCGACCCGCCAGGATGGAAAGGAGCTGCATTTTCTGCATGAAAACGCGGTAACCGTTTTTTGGCCGGTGGAACGTCTGAACTTTATTGAAGTGCTGGAGATGGAAGAGGAGGAAGACATCTTCGGCCCGGTCAGAGAGTGAACCTATGTCAGAACAAAGACTGCGTGATCGCCATATCCTGGTAGTTGATGATGAAGAGCGTATGGTGCGCTTCATTCGTCTGAACCTGGAACACGATGGGTTTCGGGTTACAGAAGCTTATAACGGGACACAGGCGCTCAATAAGCTGCGCACTGCGATGCCTGACCTGATCCTGTTGGATATCATGATGCCCGATATTGATGGGTTTGAGGTGCTGCGCACAGTACGAGAGATCAGCAATGTCCCCGTGATCATGCTCACCGCCAAGGGAGAAGAGGATGACAAAGTGCGCGGCCTGGAGCTGGGCGCCGATGATTACATCACCAAGCCCTTCAGCCCGCGCGAACTGGTCAGCCGGGTGCGGGCTGTACTGCGCCGCACAGAAGGCGCCAGCAGCGACAGCCACGGGATCATCGATGTCGACGAGAGACTCAAGATTGACTTCGACCGGCGCGAGGTCTGGCTGGATGGCGAGTTGCTCCAGCTGCGGCCTACCGAATACCGCCTGCTGTATCACCTGGTGCAAAATGCGGGTTGGGCGCTGACCCATGACCAGATCCTGACCAAGGTTTGGGGCTACGAATATCGAGATGAGCCCCATTATGTGCGCTTGTACATCAATTATCTACGCAAGAAATTGGAAGATGACCCCACTAACCCACGTTATATCCTCACCGAGCGCGGGGTCGGTTACCGGTTTGTCGATTACAAGAGAAAGAAAGATAATCCGTAGGATGATCATACTGGACCCAATCCCCGTCGGCAAAACTGCCGTCGGCAAAACTGCCGTCGGCAGTCTTGCCGATGCCAATTCTGCTGCTGAATTTGACCTCGACACCCTGGTGCGCATGCTGCGCATCAAGCCAGGCAGCAGCAAGCTGGCCGAAATCCATCGGCTGGTTTCAGAAGCCATGACCCTTGCCCGACCCCGGGCTGTCTACCAACCTGCGTACATTGACCGACGTCAGGATCACAGCATATCCCTGGATGGTTATGTTTTCACCAGCCGGGTGCTGTGCATCAACCTGGAGGCAGTGCACCGCGCCTTTCCCTACGTAGTGACCTCGGGAATAGAGTTGGAGGCCTGGTCGCGCGCCACAGATGACCTGCTGCTGCGCTTCTGGATGGAGGCAATCAACGAGCAGGTGCTGCACCAGGCGGTGGATTGGATGCAGGCCCACATCCAGGACCACTTTCAGCTACCGCACACTGCATCCATGAGCCCGGGGTCCCTGGAGGACTGGCCGCTGCAGGAACAGGTTCCCCTGTTTGCCCTGCTGGGTGATGTCAGCGGAGCCATCGGCGTTGAGCTCACCGAAAGCTTGTTAATGAAACCCACCAAAAGTGTCTCAGGCATCCTTTTCCCTACTGAGGTTGATTTTGCCTCGTGCCAGCTCTGCCCGCGCCCGGACTGCCGGGGGCGGCGTGCACCTTATGATTCCGCCTTGTGGGAGACACGCTACGCTGCAAGATGAGCGATGGACTGCAAAGCTTCTCGTCTGCATTAGATGATTTTCACCGCGCACGCAACCGGGCCGATCTGCGACAGATCCTGAACGGCTTGACCCGACGTTCGGACCAGCTCCTCTCTTTTGAGGAAGTTCGCCGGCAGCTCAAGGCCTCTGGCGCCATTGGTCGCGGCCTGCGCGATATTCCGCTGGAAGCGGTGGTGGGCAGCGTTGGGCGCTACGATGACTTTACCCGTGATTTCCTGCCCCGCTCAAGTGTCAAGCCAGAGCGTTGGGCCAAGGTGGCCCAGGCCACCAGCGGACTGGGGGGGCTGCCGCCCATCGAGGTCTACCAGATTGGCGAGGCCTATTTTGTCCAGGACGGCAATCATCGCGTCTCCGTGGCCCGCCAGATGGGCGCCCAATTCATCATGGCGTATGTCACCGAAGTATTCTCTCGGGTACCCTTAGAACCCGACGTCCGCCCCGACGATCTGATCGTCAAGGCTGAATATGCCCAGTTCTTAGAGAAAACCAACCTGGACGAGCTGCGCCCTGGCGCTGATCTGCAGCTCACCGTTCCTGGCCAATACCCGGTGATCAGCGAACACATTGATGTTCACCGCTATTACATGGGGGAAGCGCGCAAGCACCCCACACCTTACCCTGAGGCGGTGACGCACTGGTACGATACGGTTTACCTGCCGGTGATCGAGGTGATCCGCGGCACTCGCCTGCTTGATTCCTTCCCTAACCGCACCGAAGCCGATCTCTACCTGTGGCTGGCCGAACACCGCGCTGCGCTGCAGGAGGAGCTGGGCTGGGAGATCAGTCCGGAGGCGGCCGCGGCTGACCTGCTCAGCCAGCAAGGTGGCAGCCTGGGCAGCCTGATCGACGCCTTTACCCCCACGCCGCTGGAGTCCGGCCCTCCGCCCGGAACCTGGCGCCATGAGCAGCGCACCCTGCAACAAGCTCACCTGTTTCACGAAATCCTGGCTGCCATCAGCGGAACGCAGCGCGGTTGGGACGCCCTGGACCAGGCACTGCTGATTGCAGAGCACGAACATGGCCGGGTGCACGGGGTACACACTATCCCGGTAGACGAGCCCGATGACACCCCAGAAATCCAGGCTCTGCGGGAGGAATTCACACGGCGTTGCAGCGAAAGAGGCATCCCAGGCGACCTGGCTGTCCATCACGGCAGTGCTGCCGGGCAGATCGCTGGCCTGTCCCGTTGGGTCGACATGGTGGTTGCCTCGCTCTCCTACCCGCCCCCCAGCCAGCCTGTGGCGCGCATGGGCTCAGGCTTTCGGGAGTTGATCTACCGCTGCTCACGACCGGTGCTGGCCGTCCCAGACCAACCTTCCGCCGTTGAGCGCCCGCTGCTCGCCTATGATGGCAGCCCCAAGGCGGAGGAAGCCCTGTATGTCGCGGCTTACCTGGCAGGGCAGTGGCAGCTTCCGCTGGTCGTCGTCACCATCGTCGATTCCGGGCAGGCATCCAGCGCGACGCTGGACCGGGCGCGCCAATACCTTGACAACCACGGCATCCAGGCCTCCTATTTCGCAGAAACTGCCCCGGTAGCAGAAACCATCCTGCATGTCAGCCAGGCATCTAACTGCGATTTGCTGATTACGGGGGGATACGGCTACATTCCACTGCTCGAGCTGGTGTTGGGCAGTACAGTAGACACCCTGCTGCGCCAGAGCTCAATCCCCATGTTGATCTGCCGCTAGGACAGGTGTTGGTTCTTCGCCGTGCGCGGCTGCCCGGCAATGTCAGTCGTCAGGATCTGGCGAAAGCCATACACGTTGATCACCTGAGTCGTTCCCAATTCGGAGTGCGTCACCGTCTGCGGGCTGTAAACATGAACATGTCCGTGCAGGTGATAAGCCGGCTGGAAGGTCATCACCAGCCAGCGAAAGGCTTTGAGCCCCTGGTGAGGCAGGTCCGGTAGGTCATGCAGCCCCCAGGATGGGGCATGCGTCACCAACACATCCAGGTAGCGCCCATAGCGTATCCGGTTAAGCAGCAGCCCGGGCACCAGGCGCAGCGCCTGCAGCCACATTTCCCGCTGTGTATATTGGTATAAGCCTGGCCGATACCACAGGCACCCCTGGATACCGGCCATCAATTCACCCTTGACCATCACGCTGGTACCATGCAAATCCAGCCCACCGCGTGGGCCGGCATCAGGTTTGTCCGGATAGTAAGAGTTGGACTCATCATGATTGCCACGGACATACACCAATGGCACATCCAGGGCATCAATGATATATTCGAGATAATTCACTGGCAGGTCGCCGCAGCTGATGACCAGGTCAACGTCATCAAAACGCTGGCGGACCTGCGGGCTATAAATGAAGGGGACGACCTTATCGCTGACCGCCAGGACTCTCATCGATGCGGCCGGGCAGTTTCCTTTGGCGCCCGCGTGAAGTACCAGGCAACCAGCGCCGCGGCGCACCCCGCCAACAGGTAGGAGACCAGAGCCAGCCAGTAATCGCCCGGGCTGGTTGACCCAATGCGGTCCGCCAGGCCACAGGTGCTGGTGGGTGAGGTCACCATCCCCTGCTCCAGGGAGCTACCCGGGGCGATGTTGAGCTCCTGGCCAGCCTCGGTGAACTCCGCCTGGTGATAGCAAGCCGGCTGCAACGGCGGCGGGACAATCTCACGCAACCACAGCTCACCGATCACCGCGTTGCGATGAGTGACCAGCGCCTGGGGGTCCAGCCCGGCCTCCAGGCTGGTGCCATACTGGTAACCAGCAAATGCACTGCGGAAGGACAGCAGGAAGAACGTCAGGGAAAACGCCAGCACTCCAAGGCCAACCATCACCATTGCACGGCCAGTCCGGCTGGACTGTCCAGCCTGCTGCAGCGGCTTGAGCGAGGCAAGCAGGCCAATAATCCCCCCGTAGATCAGGGGGAGGATCAAATTAATCAGGGTAGAAATCACGATAGGGATACCTGGGCTTTCGTTTCTTTTTCTATTTTCTCAGTTTGCAGGGTGCGTATGCCGTTGCGTACCTGGGTCAGCGTTCGGTCCAACTCAATCTCAAGCTGGGTGAGCCGCTCCAGGGCATAGTCGTCGGCATCCCTGCGGATGCGCTCAGCGTCAATATGCGCCTGGGCTACAATTTGCTCCGCCTGGTTGCGGGCAGCCTGGGCGATCGAATCTCGCTCGGTCATCTGGTCATGTTTTTCCTTGCCAATCGCCACCGTGCGCTCCGCCTCTTCCCTGGCCTGGGCCATGATGCGATCGCGTTCAGCGAGGACCTTTTGCGCCCGCTTCATCTCATCCGGGATCGCCACCCGCATCTGGTCGATCAGATTCAAGATTTTCTCCTCATCAACCACAGAGCTGTGGGTGAAAGGGATGGAATGAGCCTGGTTCATGATCTCTTCCAGGCGGTCGACAAGATGCAAGATATCCATGACAAACCTCCTAATCTCGCAATGAAGTAGCCGGAATCAAGTGATGGCCATCGCCCAGCTCTTTGAGACGCCGGAGCAAGGCCTGTTCAACATGGGGCGGCACCATGCTGCGGATGTCGCCGCCCAGTGAGGCAATCTCGCGCACGGTCGAGGACGAGAGAAAGGTGTGCTCTTCAGCGGTGATCAGCGCCACCATCTCGATATCTGGCGCAAGACGGTGATTGGCCAACGCCATGCGGAATTCGTATTCAAAGTCCGAAAAAACCCGCAGGCCGCGGACGATCACCTGGGCATCAATCTTGCGACACAGGTCCACGGTCAAGCCGCTGTAACCAATTACCCGCACCTTGGGCTCATTCAGAAATGCCTGGCGGACCAAATCGATGCGCTCCTGCGGGTGGAAGAGCAGGCTTTTGAGTGGCTTGTCATACACAGCTACCACAAGCTCATCAAACATTCGCACTGCCCGCTGGGCTATATCAATATGCCCATGATGAACGGGATCAAACGTCCCTGGAAAAAGGGCACGTACCATAAAATCATCTTCTCCTTGCTAACTGATATCTCCCACTGTGCCTCCCCAGGCAAACTTGAGCGCCGCAGCCAGGGCCTGGTGTTCCGGTAGTTGCAGATCAGGATCACGACCGGCCAGCACCTGGGCATGGCGGCGCGCAGATTCAATCAGATGAATATCCGCCAGGCTGGCCATGCGCAGGTTGCCGTAACCCGATTGGCGCGTCCCCAGGAAGTCTCCCGGTCCGCGTTGCGCCAGGTCGCGCTCCGCCAGGACAAATCCATCATTGGTCTCTTCCATGACTTGAAGCCGCTCGTTCTCGACCGCATCCGGCGAATCCGGGACAAGCAGGCAGAAGGCCTGGTCGCCGCCGCGTCCCACCCGGCCGCGGAACTGATGCAGCTGCGCCAACCCAAATCGGTTGGCACCTTCGATCAGCATCACCGTGGCATTGGGCACATCCACCCCCACCTCAACCACTGAAGTGGATACCAGCACCTGGTACTCGCCGCCGCGAAAGGCCTCCATCACCTGGTCTTTCTCGTCTGGGCGCATGCGCCCATGCAGCAAACCCAGGCGCAGGTCGGGGAAGATATCTTTCTGCAAATGCACGTGCTCATCCACCGCCGCCTTGGCTTCGCTTTTCTCGCTTTCCTCGACCAGGGGATAAATGATGAAAGCCTGACGGCCTTGCTGAACCTGGCGCCGGATCAGGGCAAAGGCGCGTTCAAGCTCACGCGGCGGTAAAACGTGAGTTTCAACCGGCATGCGGCCGGGCGGCATCTCATCCATCACCGTCAGGTCTAGATCGCCATAAACCGTAAGTGCCAGCGAACGCGGGATAGGGGTAGCAGTCATCACCAACAGGTGGGGATTGTTTCCCTTGGAGCGCAGGGCAGCCCGCTGGTCCACGCCAAAGCGGTGCTGCTCATCGACCACCACGAACTGCAGGTTGGCAAAGATTACCGGGTCTTCAATCAGCGCATGAGTGCCGATAACCAGGAGGATCGAGCCATCCTGCAAACCCTGGCGAATGGCATTCTTCTCGCTCTCCGGGGTGGCGCCAACCATCAGGCGGATCTGTTCCGGCTGCAGCAGCGGCTCTTGCTGGGGTTGGCCTGGTTCAGCGGTTCGTTCTGGATCTAAGGTTGTCTCATCCTGCCCATCCCCCACTGCCGGTGTACTTCCCACGGGCTGGCCCGCCAGCAGGATGAGCAGGTTTTTGTAGTGCTGCTCGGCCAGGATGCTGGTGGGAGCCATCACCGCCACCTGGGCGCTCTGCGGCGGTTTGCCGGACTGCATCACGATCGCCGCGCCAAGGGCGGCAACCACGGTCTTGCCTGAGCCGACATCGCCCTGCACCAGGCGGTTCATCGGGCTGCCGCTGGCAAGATCGCCGCGGATATCCGCCAGGGCGTGCTGTTGTGCGGAGGTCAAGGCATAGGGCAGCCCAGAGACCCGTTCCGCCAGCCAGTCATCTTCGACCTGGTAGACCTGCGCGGTGCGTTCCTGCCAGGTGCGCTTCTGTTGGGCAGCGCCGAACTGCAGCAGAAAGAGTTCCTCAAAAGCCAGGCGCCGTCGGGCAGCCTCAAGCTGCTCCAACGAGTCGGGAAAATGGACCTGGCGCAGGGCGGTGCTCAAATCGACCACGCCGGCTTCCCGGCGCAGTTGGGCTGGCAGGGGGTCGACCAGGCGCGGGGTATAGAAATCCAGCACGCTCTTGATGCGCTCGCGCATCCAGCGGTTGGTGATGCGGTCGGTCAGGTGGTAGTAGGGGATGATGCGGTTGGTGCTGAGCAGGTCTTCGGAGAGCTCGTCAAATTCCTCCGGCCCGTTCATCACCAGGCGACCCAGGTACTGGTCGATCTTACCAGATACCACGATCTGAGTGCCCTCTTTGTACCGCCGGCGGTACCAGTCCTGGTTAAACCAGCGGATGCGCAGGGCGCCGGTCCCATCCTGGATTACAGCTTCGACGATGGACAGCTTCCTGCCCGGTACCGAAAAAGAGGACCATTCCTGCAGGGTGCCGATGACCGTCACCCGTTCCCCGTACCACAGGCGGTTGATCGGCTTAAGCGCAGAATAATCCACGTGCCGGCGAGGATAGTAGTGCAGCAGGTCGCGCAGGGTGTGGATCCCAAGGCGCTCGGAGAGGGCGCCGGCATAAGCTGGGCCGATACCCTGCAGCACCGTCAGCGGCGCATCTAAAGATGCCGGGCCGCTGGCAGCTGGCGGAGATGAGCGCGTGCGCTGAGCAGCTGGGGGTGGCGACTGTATATCCCTGTCATCAGGTTCGCGCGGCTGGGGTGGGCGCTGCGGCCGGGGCTGCTGTGGACGGGACTGCGGTTGGCGCGGCCTGTTTGCCTCTGCGGGACGAGAGCTGCGCTCGTCTGCCTGCCCCTCTTCAGACTTCGGCCGGGGCAAGGTAAACGAATCATTCTGCAGCACGCGGCGCATCAGCCCCTCAAGACACTCGGCGCGCGAGATGGGTGACAGGCGCGGGTAATCACGAATGCGAGCGGTGACCAGCTGGATCACCTCCTCGGGGATACCCTCGGCACGCGCCTCCGGCACCCAATGCTCCAGGATGCGCTCAAGGCCGCCGATAATCATGCGGTTATCATACCCCCGTTCCGCTTCTCCATGAATGTAATTCTTCAACTTCTGTATTGATGGTTTCATTGAACCTTGATTTTACCAGCTTTACTTGACCACAGCGACAAAACCCATGGCATTGGGCCCGACATGTGCGCCAATAATGGTTGTGACATGAACCACCAGCGGTTCCTGGTCCACCACTGGCTCAACATCGATCAAAAACTGGCGGACATCCTGTTCCGCATTGGTGTGCAGCATTGCCAGGCGCTCGAGGGGACCCAGGCCCCGCAGCAGCTCGCCCAGACGCTCGATCCCCTTGCGCCGCGTACGCGCCTCACCCCGGCTTTGCACATGCCCCTGGCGCACCTCCAGGAACGGCTTGATGGATAGCAGGTTGCCCAGCCGGGCACGTGCCCAGGAAACACGCCCGCTGCGCCGGACATAATCCAGCGTGTCCAACATGGCAAACAGCCGCACTCGACGGCGCACCTCCTGCACCTGCTGCATAGCACTTTCCAGGGACATGCCCTGGGCTGCAGATTCGGCCGCAGCTAACACCTGGAACCCCAATCCCAGGGAGAGCGACTCGCTGTCGATCACCCGCACCTTCTCACCGATGGTTTGCGCGGCTATGGAAGCAGCGCTGAAAATTCCGCTCAACAGGCTGGAAACATGAATCGAGAGCACATACCTGGCACCCTGGTCCAACAAGCGCCGGTATAATTTCTCATACACTGCAGAAGAGACTGTCCCGGTCGTTGGCATTGTTTTCATCGTCGGCAAGCGATCGTAGAATTCCTGGCGCGTGATGCCTGTTCCATCCTCCAGGCTCTTTCCGTCGATGACCAGAATATTCGGCACAACCGAGATCTGGTACTGGCGCACCAGAGCGTCTGGAATATCACAGGTGCTGTCGGTTACGATCGCAATATCCATCGGTGCACGTCCCATGCCGGTATGACTACTCAATCGACAGGATAAAATGATAATGCGGCTGGCAGCCTTCCTGTACTTCAACTTCCAGTTCAGGATACGCCCGGCGGATGGCATCTGAAATGCGTACCACCTCTGGCTTGGTCACATTCGCCCCAGAAAACAGGGTGATGATTTCAAAGTGATCCGCATGCGCTTTCTCTAACAATCCCAGGCATACACCCTGTAAATCGCTGCCAGACAGGGCCAGTTTCCCATTCAACAGGCCAATAAACTGCCCTTCCTCAACCTCTACGCCATCAATTTCCACCGTGCGCGTGGCTATGGTAATCTCACCAGTCTCCACGGTATCAATTGCCGCCGTCATTTCACTGACCACTGTTTCGAAATCCCCGTCTGGTATAAGACGCAGCATCGCTGACAGGCCCTGCGGAACATTCTTGCAAGGGATGACGGCTACCTTCTTCACCGTCAACCCGGCAGCCGTATTTGCCGCCAGGATAATATTCTTATTGTTGGGCAGGATGACAATATGGTCCGTGGGCAGGTTTTCAAAAGCATGGATGATCTCCTGCGTGCTGGGGTTCATCGTCTGGCCGCCTTCCACGATGGCAGCCGCGCCCAGGCTGGCAAAGACTCGGGCAATCCCTTTCCCAGGAGTCACAGCTACTACGGCAATTTGCCCCGCCTCAACCTTTGCCAGGGAGAGCTTGCCATCACCGCCACATTGGTTGGCCAATTCATCCATCTGAGCCAGCAGGTTTTCCATGGCCACTTTCTTAATCGTCCCCAGCGTCATAGCATATTCAATCGGCGCGTAGCGGTTTTCCGTAGGTACATGAATATGAAGCCGGTAGATGCCATCTCCCTCGCCTACCTGGATGGAAGTACCCATCTCCTGCAGATCCTCATAGAAACTATCCAGGTCCAGCTCCGCGTGTGGGCGGAAGTCCACGATTACCTCGTAGTCCTGGCCTTCCTCTACAGCTTCCATAGCATTTTCCAGATTCATCTCCGCCAGCGGCCGTACAATGCCTGCTGCTGAATCTAAGGATTGGCCGTTGAGATAGCGCAGCATTCCTTCCAGGATCACATATAACCCTTTTCCACCTGAATCCACCACACCTGCGTCTTTGAGCACAGGCAGCAGCTCCGGGGTGTGTTGGACCGAGGCATCCGCCGCGGCCACCACCTGTTCCAGGATTTTCTTCAAGCTGCTCGTCTCTGCCAGAGCTTTTTCAGCCGCCGCAGCAACATCCTTGGCAACGGTTAGAATGGTGCCTTCCACCGGGCGAACCACGCCCTTATAAGCCGTATCCCGCGCGCCAGCCAGGGCGCGCACCAGGCCTGGCGCATCCAGAACGGGATGATGATCAACGGACTTGGAGAAGCCGCGCCACAGTTGGGACAGGATCACCCCCGAGTTGCCGCGGGCTCCCATCAGAGCGCCCTGGGCAATAGAGTGCACCAGCTTACCGAAGTTGTGCTCCGAAGAATTGGCAATCTCGTCATAGGCTGCCTGCATGGTGAGCACCATGTTGGTGCCCGTATCCCCGTCCGGCACCGGGAACACGTTGAGAGCGTTGACCATCTGCTGATTGGTACGCAGCCAGGTCAGGCTGGCTTCAACCAGGTTTTTAAAATCCTGGCCATCCAGGGGGCGTTTGCTGCCGGTTCCAGGCATGCTTGCATCTTGCGAATCAGATAACATTAAAACTGCTCCTCAGGAGAATATTCACCACCATGGGCTTACCGTTCATCTTCACTGCTGATATGCAGCCCCCGGACATGTACATTGATTTCCTTTACCGGCATCCCTAAAGCTTTTTCAACATGAAAACGGACAGAATTGGTCACGCTGTTGGCCACCGATTTGATGCGTGTGCCATATTCAATCACCACGTATAAATCGATACGAATATCCAGCCCATCGTAATGAACTTCCACGCCGTAGGTTGGATCCTTGACCAGCACCTGCGCCAGGCCCCCAACCAGGTTTTTTGATGTCAGGCCAACGACGCCATAGGACTGCAAGGCGGCGTGGTATGCGATGGTGGCAATGGCACGGGGGGCCACCCGTATTGTTCCAATTGGTGTATTTTCATCCGTCATAAGACTACCTCTCTCATTCTTCTTGATCAGTCCGTCAGAGTATGGTATTATTGTACGGCTATTCTCCAGGCAGAACCAGGGAGAAAACAGGGCTCCAGCTGCTGTGCCTCCCGATACGCAATTATCTTCAGGAAAGGAACTCGAACCATGGCAAAGTGCGCGCATTGTGGCAAGCAAACCACATTCGGCCAGAACCGGCCCTGGTCAAAGAAGGCCACCAAGCGGACCTTCCGCCCCAACTTGCAGACCATCAGCGTTCTTGAAAACGGCAAGATGGTGCGCAAGGTGCTGTGCGCCCGCTGCATCCGCACGCTGGCAAAAACTGAGTAAGCATCCCTGCCCAACCAGTTAGCAACCTTCCTCTTGACCTGAAAATCGCGGCCCTTGCCGTGATTTTCATTTAACCCGCCCGTTCTGCTCATAACGGCGGGATTACCATGTAATACACCCACATCCAGAAGGGCACCAGCCCCCCCACGGCAACCAGAGCGGCCAGGACCAGGAACCAGGTAAACCAGTCTACATCCAGGGGGTTATCCTCTGGCGGCGGCATGGGTTGACGGCGGGCAGCGGTAGGCGGGTTTTTGGTCCGCACCGCTGCCGGCTGCGGGACGCTGCGCGCAGCAACCGGCGGTGCAGGCTGGGCCGCCTTCATCGGCTCAGCTTGGTTTGGCAGGCTGCCCACCACGGCCGGGTTGACTACTGTCGCCGCTCCAGACTGCTGGCTGAAACTTACCAGCACTCGCCCTAATTGATCGGCTGTGCGATAGCGCGCCGCCGGCTCCTTGGCCAATACTTTTAGCATCACCTGTTCCAACTGCGGCGGAATCTGCGGATTGTAGCGGCGTGGACTCGGTGGCAGCATCTCGCGGTGTTGGCGCGCCAGCTCCTGCGGCGATTCGGCGTTGAATGGCAGTTGCCCGGTGAGCATCTCAAAAAGCACAACCCCGATTGAATACACATCCGATGCGGGCAATGGCGGCCCTCCTGCCGCCTGCTCCGGGGAAAAATACTGGGGAGAGCCCCACACCACATCCGAATGCTCGCCAGGATGGATGGTGGACATGGCGCGGGCAATCCCAAAGTCGGTGACTTTCAGACGCCAGTCCGGGGTTACCAGCATATTCTGCGGTTTCACATCACAGTGGATCAAACCCGCCCGGTGCGCAAAGCCAATCCCCGCGCATGCCTGGATCGTCAGTTGCAATGCCTCATCAATGTTGAAACGGCCCCGGCGCTGCATCAGGGTTTTAAGGTCCGTGCCGGGCACATTCTCCATCACGATGAACAGGCGGTCTGCATCCAGCCCAAAATCGTAAACGGTGACAATATTGGGATGCGACAGGCCCGCTGCCGCGCGTGCCTCCTGGCGAAAACGATGGCGAAATTCGTCATCACGCGAAAAATCGCGCCGCAGCAGCTTGATAGCCACGGTACGCTGGAGCTCTAGATCGGTGGCGCGATAAACCATCGCCATTCCACCAGATCCAAGCCGCTCGTCGAGCCTGTATCGTTGGTTGAGCAGAACCGGTTCTGGCATACGCCTCTAAAAGTCGCGCTAATTATACAACACCGCCCCGGTTTTCAGGTAAAATCAAGCCCATGAAAAAGACACTCACCTCACTGTTCCGCCATCCACTGGATTACCTGCTGCTCCTGGTCCCCCTGACGGTGATCGCCTGGCTGATGAGCTGGGGAGATCTGTGGGTCTTTTCCCTGGCTGCCCTGGGTATCATCCCGCTGGCGCGCTATATCGGCGTGGCCACGGAAGCGCTGGCAGTACATACCGGACCGCGCCTGGGCGGCTTTCTCAACGCCACCCTGGGCAACGCGGCTGAGCTGATCATCACTATCGCCGCCATCCGCGAAGGCCTGCTGGAGCTGGTCAAAGCCTCTATCACCGGTTCCATCCTGGGCAACCTGCTCATGGTGATGGGACTTTCCATGGTTCTTGGCGGCCTGCGCAACGGCATCCAACGCTTTGATCCCCGGGCTGCCGCCAACAATGCTGTCCTGCTGGCCCTATCAACCATCGCCCTGATCATCCCTTCACTGCTGAGCAAATCGATTGGGCCCGAAACCAGCATCCAGGTGGAGGTGCTGAGCCTGGGAGTGGCCGGGGTTATGATCGTGCTCTATGGCCTGGGGGTGCTGTTCAGCTTTTCCACGCCTGCCAGCACGCACAGCGGCCCGGCTCCCACCCAAACCCCTGAAGAGCAGGCTGTCCTGGCAGAGCACGCCCACCAGGCGTGGTCCGTGCGCCAATCGCTGATCGTCCTGGCAGTGGTCACTGCCGGCGTGGCCTTTCTCAGTGAGCTGCTGGTGGGTTCGGTTGAGCCCGTGGTGCACAGCCTGGGGGTATCCGAGTTCTTCCTGGGCGTGATCCTGATCCCCATTGTTGGCAATATTGCCGAGCATCTGGTGGCGGTCACGGTCGCCATGGCCAATAAGATGGACCTGAGCGTCGAAATCTCCCTGGCCTCCAGCCTGCAGGTCGCCCTGTTCGTAGCGCCGGTGTTGGTGTTCATCAGCCTGATCCTGGGCAATCCGCTGACCCTGATCTTCAACTCCTTCGAGCTGCTGGCCCTGATCGCTGGGGTGATGATTGCCGCCCTGGTCTCCATGGACGGTGAATCGAACTGGCTGGAAGGGGCTGAGCTCCTGGCGGTGTATGTTATCCTGGCTTTTGCATTCTACATGCTGCCGGTATGATCAAAGAGCTGGAAAAGGTGCTGCGCGTATTGCTGCGTTGGGCACTCTCCCCCTGGGTATTAGGGAGCGCCATCCTGTTGGCGCTGATGATGATTGCCTTCACTTTTGGTCTGCTGCTGCTCACCCGGCCTGGGCCGTCAGTGAGCACCCCAGCCACGGCTCAAATCAGCGTGATTATCGCCCCCACGCTCACCCCCGTTCCCCCCTCTCCCACCGCCTTCCTCACCCCCACACCCACCATGGATGTTCCCCCCCCACCTCCTGTTGGCGCGGTCAATATCGGCAGCACGGTGCAGGTGCGCGGCACCAGCGGCGACGGACTGCGCCTGCGTGAAAACCCCGGGCTCAAGGGCACCGTGCTTTTCCTCGCCCCAGAGGGAGAGATCTTCCTGATCAAGGACGGCCCGCGCGAGATCGACGGCTTTGTCTGGTGGTATGTAGAGGGAAAGAACCAGCGCGGCTGGGGGGTTTCCAATTATCTCCTGCCCTCGCAGGTCACACCAATCCCATAATTATTGATTGAGAGAAACTCCATGAATCTGAAACCAACCGCCATCACCGCCAACCGCAACCTGGGCGACCTGACCGTCAGCTGGAGCGATGGTCACACCAGCATTTATCCTTTCTCCTTACTGCGCTTTGCCTGCCCCTGCGCCGAATGCCGCGGCGGGCACGATAAAATGAGCTCCACCCCTGATCCCGAGGTCTTCAGCCTGCCGCTGGAAGACAGCCCGGCAACCCATATGCAGAGCATCGAAGCCGTCGGGAGCTATGCCCTGACCATCACCTGGGAGGATGGGCATCATTTTGGCATCTATAATTGGGGCTACCTGCGCGCCCTGTGCCCCTGCCCCTTGTGCCGGGCTTAAGAAGGGTCCTATAAATAATCCTTCAGGTTATGTTCCACCGCATAAGCCGCCGCCTCAGCCCGATTGCTGACCCCCAGCTTGGAGAGGATGCTGCTGACATAATTGCGCACCGTGCCTTCCCCCAGGAACAGCGCCTTGGCAATCTCGCGGTTGGTCTTGCCCTCCGAAACCAGCAGCAACACGTGCCGCTCCTGCTGGGTCAGCGAAGAAAAGGCGGAGGCCTCTTCTTCCTTAGCCGCCTTGCGCACTTCCTGGAAAATACGCTGCGTGACCGCCGGGTCAAGCAGCGCCTCGCCCCGTCCAACCGCCTCGATCGCCCGCACCAGGTCCTCGCCGCCGATTTGCTTCAACACGTATCCCGAGGCGCCAGCGCGAATGGCAGAGAAAAGCATCTCATCTTCTGCATAGGAGGTGAGCATGATCACCTTGGAATCAGGATATCTGCTGGCAATCTCCTCGCAGGCCTCGATCCCTGAACCACCCGGCAGGCGGATATCCAGGACCACCACGTCCGGCTTGAACTGCTCAACGCGCTCCACCGCTTCACGGGCTGTGCTTGCTTCTGCCACCACCTCAAACGTCGGATGGCGTTCCAGCAAAGCCTTCAATCCAAGGCGCACCACTTCATGATCATCTACGAGTAAGATTCTCTGTTTCTGTGTCATCAACTCTAACCTCTGTACCGATTTTAGCCGATCATCTAATGGCTGGCAAGATGATGAACCATGAACTATCCAGAATACCGATTCCCACGGCTCTGGCAGGATTGATCTGACGGTTCCGGGTAAAATAAGAGCGAAAAATTCTCACCTCGAGGCAGGAAAAATGAAACAGCGTAAACTTGGCTTTTCCGAATTATCCCTGACCACTATTGGCCTGGGAACCTGGGCTATCGGCGGCGGGGATTGGCGCTGGGGCTGGGGACCGCAGGATGAGCAGGATTCAATAGCTACTATCCAGCGCTCCCTGGATCTGGGGATCAATTGGATTGACACGGCTGCTGCTTACGGGCTGGGCCGCTCAGAAGAAATCGTTGGCCGGGCAATCAAAGGACAGCGTGACCAGGTGATCGTGGCTACCAAGTGCGGGCTGGTTGCACAACCAGATGGCTGGGGGGTAACCGGGCGGCTGAAGGCTGCCAGTGTGCGCAAAGAACTGGAAGACAGCCTGCGCCGCTTGCAGGTTGAGCAGATTGACCTGTACCAGGTCCACTGGCCCGACCCGGACAGTGACATCGAAGAAGGCTGGTCTGTCATCGCCGAAGCGGTACAACAGGGTAAAGTGCGCTATGCCGGGGTATCAAACTTCAACATACGCCAGATCCAGCGTGCCCAGGCCATCCACCCGGTTGCTTCGCTCCAGCCGCCTTACAGCATGATCAACCGGGAGGTGGAAAAGGATCTGCTGGCTTACTGCGCCGCCAACCAGATCGGCGTGGTTGCTTACAGCCCGATGCAGTCCGGAATATTGACGGATAAATTCACGCGGCAGTGGGTTTCCAGCCTGGCAGAGAAGGACTGGCGCAGGAATGATCCCGACTTCACCGGGAAGAAACTGGAGGCCAACCTGCGGTTGGTAGACGGCCTCCGGCAGATTGCCGCCCGTCACGGTCGCAGCGTGGGTCAATTGGCCATTGCCTGGGTGCTGCGCCGACCTGAGGTCACGTCCGCCATTGTCGGCGCCCGCAATCCACGGCAGATCGAGGAGACCGCCTCGGCTGGCGATTGGGAATTGAGTGGAGAAGAGACCGCTGAAATTGAGAAGCTGCTGTAAATGATCCTTGCGGGCTCACTTCTGCGCAAGGAAGCTGAAGTAGCTGGGTTCAAATGTATCCTCCCCCAGGGTCAGCACGTCAAAGCTGGATAACAGGGTGTCCAGCTCAACTTCGGTTGGATTGTGATGCGGGATGCCTTTCTCAAACCCTTCCAGGCGGACAAAGGTGCGCGGTTCAATCACCTCGTGACGTGGGTCTTCCAGAACGGCCGGGTTGAAGCGAGCCAGCGTGCCGTAGAAATAACCCGCCTCGCGCAGCACACGGTGCACCTCCTCCAGGGTACGGATCATACCCGATAGGCGGTTATGATTGATCACCTGGATGGAGATCACGGCATCAAAAAAGCCCGGTGGCCACGGCAGGCAGGTCATCTCACCCTGCACCAGGCCTGCAGACAGGCCTTCCCGCTGCAGCCACTCAGCCGAGCGCCGCAGACCCCAGAATGACCGGTCCAGGCCAAAAACCTGGAAGCCGCGCGCTGCTAACAGAACCAGGTGCCGGCCATCACCGCAGCCCAGGTCCAACACCCGCTGCACACCGTGCTTGGCAAACAGGGAACCCATCAGCCCCACTTCTGGGTGGGGCTGATTTTCTACATATGGACGCAGCCTGTATGCGCTATCCCAATCAAGAATTTCCATGGGCAGCTCCCCCTGCGATCATATCATAGAATCAAACTGGTTCCAGCAGGCGCCCCACCTCAGCCAGGGTAAACACCGGCCCATCCACGCACACCAGCTTTTCCCCTAGGTTGCAGCGCCCACACTTCCCTATCCCGCAGTGCATGCGCGATTCCAGCGTGACGTAGTTCTGCTCTGGCAAAAAGCCCAGCTTCTCCAATAATTGAGAAACAAAGTGGATCATCACCGGCGGTCCGCAGGTGATGGTCAAAGCATTCTCAGGTGAGGGATTGACCTTCTCCAGCAGCTCGGTGACCAGGCCTACAGGACCGGTCCAGTGCTCATCTGGGCGATCCACCGTCAGGTGCAGGGTTGTATCCGGGGCAGCGCGCCAGGCGTCAAACTCATCGGTGAAGATCAGCAGGGATGGATGGCGGGCCGCCCACAGGATGGTCAGTCTCCCGTAATTGACCCGATCGGCCAGCACGGTCTGGATCACCGGGCGCAGCGGTGCGCCACCGATGCCGCCGCCGATAACCACCAGGTCTTTCCCTTTGAACTTTTCCATCGGAAAATGGTTGCCCAGCGGGCCGCGCAACCCGACGATGTCACCAACGCCCAGTTCGTGCAGGCCGGTGGTCACGCTCCCCAGCCGCTGCACGGCAAATTCCAGGAACCGGGGATCTCCGGCGGCCGAGGCCATGCCAAACGGGGCCTCCCCCTGGCCAAAGGCTGAGATAAAGGCAAACTGACCCGGTTGGTAGGCATGGAAGGCCTCCCGCCCGCCGTTCAGCAGTTCCACTCGAAACAGTTTGATTTCTGCGGCCATGTCTTTAATCTCAACCAGCTTCCCCAGGTAGGGGACCATCGGGTTCTGCCTATGCTCTTCGCTCATGCCTCCACCTCCGCCAGGTCACGCAGCACCTCGGTGATATCAATGTTGACCGGGCACAATTCGATACACCTGCCGCAGCCGGTGCATGCCTGCGGCCCATACTGCTGCGGGTAATAATAGAACTTGCACATGAAGCGGTTGCGTAAACGCTGCCCATTTTGCGGGCGCGGGTTATGCCCTCCGGCAATAAGGCGGTAGTTTTCCCCGGCGCACGAATCCCAGCAGCGGATGCGCTCGTACTTCCCGGAGCCGCTGGCCGGCAGGGCTTCATCCCGCACCGCAAAGCAGCGGCAGGTCGGGCAGGCATAGGCGCACACCCGGCAGCTCAGGCAGCGCTCGGCCATTTCCGCCCAATACGGATCTTCAAAGCGCTTCAGCCAGGGTACCGCAGCCGGGGAAGGAACAGCCGGCTTGTTTGCTGGCTGGATCAATACTGACTCCTCCCGGTGATCCAGGTAGACTGCAGGACCCGGTACCAACGGGTGAAGATCCAGGAACTCTTCTCCCTTCTCACTAAACACCTGCACCAGGTAGCCGCGCTCCAGCTCCACCAACATCAAGTCCATATCCCGGCCATCGACCGGTGAGAGACCCATGCTGGTACAGAAACAACCGGGGTGCATCTGTTGGCAGGCCAGGCCGATCAGAATGGCGCTCTTCCGGCGGGCAGCATAATACGGATCGACCGGGGAGGTCTCGATAAAGGCGGCATCCAGCACCTTCACCCCCCGGGCGTCACACGGGCGAACGCCAAATACCACCAGCCGCCCTTGGGGCAGAGTCTCTTGCAGATCCACCTGCTGCCCCGAGATCTCGATCGCCATCAGGCGCTCGGTCGGCGGGAAAAAGACCTCTTTGACTGGCATCAGTGGGCGCCCAGATCCCCAGGCAATCTCAGCGCTGCCCTGCACCTGGCGGTATAGGGGGGACCTGCCAACCATTTTTGGCGCCACCAAACCTTCTGCCTGGGCCAGGTGGTCCAACCAGGTCTGCAGTGCTTCTCTTGAACAGTAGGTTGTTCCGGGCATGGTTAGCTCTCCTCTCTCTTCAAGATAGTAGCCAGGGGAGATGGCGCAGGGTTTAAGCCTGGCTGGAAGCCAAATGCAGCCTGGATCTCCAGGGCCAGCTTACGGTTAAGCAGGCTGATAGGGATATCCACCGGGCAGGCCCGCTCGCACTCGTTGCAGCCCA
>CAIQIV010000846.1 GCA_903871905.1 uncultured Chloroflexota bacterium
CCCCCGCGCCCACAGCCGCGCCTACCGCTGTACCCTCCCCGGCCGCTGCCGGCTATTCACCGGCGCTGACCGGCGCAGTCTGGCAGTGGATCTCCAGCCAAACCGACGCCCAGGTCACCACCGTCAACGACCCCAGCCGCTACCAGGTTGAATTCAGCGTGGACGGCAGCCTGGCGATCCAGGCGGACTGCAACATGGTGCAGGCCAGCTACACGGTCGGTGAAAATAACAGCATGACCATCCAACCCGGCGCAGCCACGCTGATGGCCTGCCCGCCTGACTCCCAGGCGGACGCCTTCCTGACCCAGCTTGGCGCAACCGCCTCTTACCAGTTTTCGCAAGGGGCGCTGGTGCTTGTCCAGCCCGAGCAGAACAACCGCATGCTCTTCCAGATGCTGCCGGTTGCGGTGCTCCCCACCCCCGGGCCTGAAGCGCCTTCCGCCAAAGCCAACAGCGCGGTCAATGTGCGCAGCGGGCCGAGCGAGAGCTACACTATCTACGGCGTGCTGCAGTCCGGCAAGCAGGCAGAGGTGGTTGGCAAGAGCCAGGACGGAACGTGGTGGGCGTTGAAACTGCCGGTGTCCCCGACGGGCGCCGGCTGGGTGTCCGGTAGCCTGGTCACGACCAGCAACGTTGCCAACGTCCCGGTGCTGCCGGCGCCGGCAGTGCCGCCGTCGGTAGAGCCGGCGACGCCCAAGCCCGAGGATCCACAGGTCACGGTCCTGCAGCCGGTCTATGTGCGCGAGGGACCGGGCGAGGCTTACCCATCTTATGGCTCCGCCCAACCCGGCATGATGGCATTGGTGATCGGCCGCAGCCAGGACAGCGCCTACTGGGTAGTGCGGGTGAACCCGCAGAAGGTCCCGGCAGGCTTTGCCTGGGTGCTGGCCACCGCGGTGCAGGCCAAGAACACCGAGAACGCCCCGGTGATCGCCGCCCCGCCGGCGCCGGAAAGCGTCCCGCTGCCGCCGCCCACACAACCGGGTGCTCCCATGGCGACCGCCACCACCGCCGTGAACCTGCGCAGCGGCCCCAGCACCGATTACCCGGTCCTGGGCGTGGCGCAGACCGGGCAAAGTGGGGAGATCGTTGGCATCAGCCAGGACGGCGGTTGGTGGCAGGTACGCGTGCCAACCACGGTCTCGCCAGACGGCCTGGCCTGGGTATCCGGCGCTTACGTGACGGCGGTCAACACTGCCGGCGTGCCGGTCGTGGCCGCGCCGCCGCCTCCCACTCCGGTTGAAGTGCCTCCCCCGCCCCAAACATCCAGTGGGACCTGGGTCATCACCACCGAGCCGCTTAACGTGCGCGCCGGCCCGGGCAACGAATATCCCAGTTATGGGACAATCCCTGCCGGGGTACCCCTGGAGGTGACCGGCAAGTCCGGGAACTGGCTCTCGGTGGTCGTCAATGCACTGCCCGGCGGGATCGGGTGGATCTCGGGGAATTACGTGGTTCCCTACACCGGTCCGGTGGCAACACCGTATTAGCCGCATCTGCAATTCCCAAGGCCGCTGGGTTTTCTACTCCAGCGGCCTTGGTTGGTGTGAACTGCTATCCAACAAATATTTTGTTTCTTATGGAGAGAGATCATGGCAATC
>CAIQIV010000847.1 GCA_903871905.1 uncultured Chloroflexota bacterium
AGTATAGCATAGAAGACGGTCAATCGGTGCTGTTCTTTCTCCGGTTTTTCTCCTCATACATGAGGTGGTCGGCCAACCGTTGGGCCTGCACCAGGTTGCCATCCACCGCATTGACCGCGCCTATAGAGACCCGCGCCGCCTGGTCTGGGTGCTGCTGGTTGTGGGCGGCCAGGTCGGTGATAATGATGCTGCACGCCAGGCGTTGGTCCGGGCCGCTTGGATAAACGGTGCGGAAGAGGCGCTTACTTATTTTTTTACCAGGCGAAGGAAGACTTCGACCACCTGGGGGTCAAAGTGCCGCCCACTCTGTTCAACGATATACTCCAGCGCCTGCTCAATAGGCCAGGCGCGGCGGTAGGGGCGATCGCTGGTCAGGGCGTCCCACACATCGGCGAGGGCAAAGATGCGGGCGGCAAGCGGGATCTCCTCGCCTTGCAGCCCGTGGGGGTAGCCGGTGCCGTCCCATTTCTCGTGGTGCCAGAGGGGGATGTCCATGGCGGTGTGGAGGTAGGCAATGGGCTGGAGCAGCTCCCGGGCATACTCGGGGTGGCGGCGCATGAGATCCCATTCCGAGGCATCCAGCGGGCCGGGCTTAAGGAGGATCGAATCGGGGATGCCGATCTTGCCGATATCATGCAGCAGGGCGCCGCGGCGGAAATCCTCCAGTTGATCGGAGCTGATCCCCATGGCCTGGGCAAGGTCGAGGGCCATCTGCACCACGCGGCGGGTATGGCCTTCGGTGTCGTGGTCGCGCAGCTCCAGGGCGCGGGCCCAGCCTTCCAGGGTGGTGTTGTAGGAGGAGGATAGATCATCGGCGGCCTGGACGGTCTGGTCATGGAGGGTGGCGCGGTGGATGGCGTTGGCGGCAATGTCCGCCACCGCCGCCAGGATGCGCACCTGGCTCTCGTTGATGTCGCTGGAGCGGCCAATCCAGATGTAGCCGATGATTTTATCTTCAACCATGAGCAGCGTACCTGCCAGGGCGCTGATCCGAGACTGGAAGTCATCCGGGGCGACTAACCTGGGATCATCCTGGATATGATTGTTGTGATAGGGCTTGAGGGCCTGGTTCAGCACGGCGTTGAGACCGGTGTCCGGGGGCTGGCGGGTGCCCACGATGAAGCTCCAGGGACCGCGGGCTGCTTCATAGACTGCTTCCTGGGTCAGGGGATCGATGATCTGGATAACAATCGACTCGCATTGGAGAAGCTGGCCCAACTTATCGACGATGATGGGCAGCATGGCGCCGCGAGTGGGGGCGGTGCGCATGGCGGCGCTCAGGCTGGAGATAGCCTGCAGCTCGCGCTCATGCTGCTTGCGATCGGAGATATCGCGCACGATGTTCATCGCCGCCAGCTGCCCGCCGTACTGCACGACCTGGGCGGTAAACTCCGCATCGACCAGGTGGCCGTCCTTGTGGATCAGGACGGTGTCGAACGCTGCCAGACCGACCGTCTCCAACTGGTGGTGCCGCCTGAACTGTTTTTCCGGGGTCAGCTCCAGCTCAAGGGCGCTGGGGAGGATCTGGAGCATTTCTTCCCGGGTATACCCCAGCATCTCGTGGGCAGCCTGGTTGAGCTCCAGGAACCGCACTGGCCCGTGATCCGGCTGGAGCTGGATCACCACAATGCCATCCCGGTTGGCCTGGAACAGCTCGCGAAACTTGCGCTCTCGTTCCTGCAGAGCCTGGTGGGTTTTTTTCTGCTCGGTGATATCGCGCAGGGTGACGAGCAGCAGATCTCTCCCATCCATGGGGGTGATCTTGAGGTTCACCTCAACCCAGAAGGGGCGGCCCGATTTGTCCCGCGTGTGCCATTCAAAGGACTGGGGACCGCTGGCGACAGCCTGGCTGATCCACTGCATGGGGTCTTCCCCGGTGTGTGGAGATTCGCCTGAACGGAGATCGGCCAGGGTGAGATGGATCGCTTCGTCTGGCGTGCAGCCAAACATCTCGCACATGCGCTGGTTGGCTTCAAGGATGGTCCCGGTC
>CAIQIV010000848.1 GCA_903871905.1 uncultured Chloroflexota bacterium
CAGGTTGCACTAGGTAATCAGGCGGTAATTTTGCGGAAACAGGGTGATCTGGACCGCGCTATGTCACTGCACAATGAAAAGGAGCGGTTATGTCGTGAGCTAGGTGATCCGGCAGGATTGCAAGTAGTGTTAGGTAATCAGGCAGTAATTCTACGCAAGTGGGGCGATCTGGACGGTGCCATAGCCCTGCTTCAAGAGAAAGATCACCTTTGCCGCCAACTTGGCGATCCCGCTGGGTTGCAGGCCTCATTGGGGATTCAGGCGTCGCTCTGGATGGACCAGGGGAAACTAGATAGTGCAATGATACTTTTTAGAGAGAAAGAGCGTCTGTGCCGCCAGATCGGCGATCCGCAAGGATTGGCTATTTCACTCAAGGGCCAGGCAGAAGTGCTGGAGAAGCAGGCTCAATTCGACCAGGCGCTTCTCCTGGCGGAGCAGGCTCTTTCTCTGGCTGAGTGTCATGGATATACCCTGCTTGTCCATGAGTTCCAACCTCTGATAAATCGTCTGCGCCGCGACCGGCCCGCTTCTCCGCTGCCGGAATAACCACCTGCGGCGTTTATAGATGGGAGCGGGTGGGGAGGGCAGGGGCGTTCTGCCCTGGCAGCTTTTTCGACAGTTTATGGCCTGGCCATGGTTCTACAACCGCCGTCTATTACGCTGGGACGGCCATGCCTGGTGCTGCTCAAGACCTGGCCAACGTTTGCCTGTGTTCCACAGGAACACAAAGAGGTCAGTTTTGGTATAATGCTATGACTCGTTCTTGAACATCATTGACAAAGGGATCGGTGTCTATGTCTGAAGCATCCTTAATTAAATTGACTACCGGGGGACAGCAGCTTCTCCAGGCAGCCGTGCAGATCAAAGAAGAATATCGCCATGATGATCTGGGCGTCAACCATTGGCTGCTGGCGCTGTTGGAGCGGCACCCGGCCATGGCCGCCGACCTGGTGACAGACCTGGATCCAGCGGCTTTGGCGCGCGATCTGCGGGTGAGCCTGGGCCGGGGAGAGATGGGGTCAGCCCTCGGCCAGGAATCGGCCATAGATCAGGCTCTGGAAGCGGCTGAGAAGCGTGGCAAGAGCCAGGCGGCAGAGCGCGACCTGGCGACTGCTATTCTTGCAGGCGCCGGGTATATGCCTCAGGGGGGGGGGGATGGAGCGCATGCAGAAAACCAGAAGAACATCTCCGGGAAGCAATCCCCTGCAGCGGCAGCTACCCCGGCTCTTGACCTGTTTGGCAAAGACCTGACGCAGGCGGCGCGGGATGGCAAGCTGCCCCAGCTCACCGGGCGGGCGGCTGAGATCCAGCTCATGGTCGAGACCCTGTGCCGGCGCACCAAGCGCAACCCGGTGCTGGTGGGCCCCGCTGGCGTGGGCAAGACGGCCATTGTCGAAGGCCTGGCGCAGCGAGTGGCCCAGGGCCAGGCGCCGGACCTGCTGAAGAATGTGCGCATCATTGAGCTGCAGCCTTCCAGCATCATGGCCGGAGCCGGGATAGTCGGTGAAAAAGAAGAGCGCATGAAAAAGATCATCCAGGAGGCGGCGCAGGAAGGCATCATCCTGTTTATCGATGAGATTCACTCGCTGATGGGCGCCGGAGGGGCTTCAGGCGCTTCCGACCTGTCCAGCCTGCTCAAGCCTGCCCTGGCTCGCGGCGACCTGGCCTGCATTGCGGCCACCACCGACGACGAATACCGCCGCTTCATCACCTCTGACGCCGCCTTCGAGCGCCGTTTTCAACCCATCCGCATCAACGAGCTGTCTCCTGAGGAGACCCTGGATGTGCTGAAGATCGTGCGCGCCGATCTCTACCGCCGCAAACCGGTGCAGGTGGATGACGAGGTGCTGCAGTGGCTGGTCAGCTTTAGCAAAGAGTACATGCGCAACCGCCGTTTCCCGGATAAGGCGGTGGACCTGCTGGAACAGGCGTATGCCAGCGCTCTGGCTAACGGCGCCAGTGAGCTGCACCTGGACCAGGCGCAGCAGGTGGCGCAGCGCATGGTGGGCATGCCGCTGTCGTTTGCCGAGCGCCTCGATAAGCTGCGCCAGGCGCTGGCAGGCGCCTGCCTCCTGAGCGAGGAGGAGATAGACCGCATACACGACCTGCTGCAGGTCACCCTGCGCGGCCTGGACCTGCGCAACGACCGGCCCAACGCGGTGATCGTGCTGAACGACAAACTGGGCGAGCATTCGGAAGACCTGGCGCAGGCGGTGGCTGAGGCGTTGTATGGCGACCGCAGCCGGGTGATCTCCATCGATTTCTCCCGCATGCTGCACCCGGCGGATATCAGCCTGCTGGTCGGCTCGCCGCCGGGGTACGTGGGGTACAACGAAAGCCTGCCGCTGCACGGGCTGGAGCAGACTCCCTGGTGTGTGCTGCGCTTCCAGCGGTTGGACCTGTGCCATCCCTCGATCTTGCAGTTTGTCGCCAATGGGCTGATGGCTGGGCGGATCGTGGATGGGCGTGGGCGCTCCATTTACTGGAGTGATACCGTGGTGCTGGTCACCACCAACCTGCCCCTGGAGACCACGCACCGCTTGGGTTTCCAAGGCGGTCGAGTGGAGCCGCCGGCTGCCCAGGATACACTGGCGGAAACGGCTGGCCGTCTGATGGGTGAAGAGTTTGCCGCCCAGGTGGACCTGTTTTTGCCATTGAAGCCGGGCGAGCCGGTCAAACCTCTGGCGGAGAGCATCGAGGATGTGCTGCTGAAAAGCGTGGCGCAGAAGTTCCTGGAGCAGAGACTGGTCGTTCATTGGGATGCCAGCCTACTGGACTGGCTGCTTCAGCAGCGCCAGAACCGGATGGTGGAGCGTGATCTGGAACGCTGGGTCGACACGAAGCTGACCCCGGCGCTCATTCCCTATCTCCGCCAGCCAGGCCACTGGCAGCCGGTGTCCATTGTAGTGCGCATTGAGAGCGGCCAGTTATTGGTCCGCCAGAAACATTCAGAAGAAGGAGATCAGGAAAATGAAGTTTGAATCACAGTCACAAAAACAGGTCTTTGAAAAGGTCCAGGTCTGGATAAAGGAGCTGTTCGGGGAGATGGCCGGCACTCACTCCGAGATACCCTCCTTTGGCCTGCCGCTCGGATCGGCGTTTGTCCAGGTGAATGTGCTCCCCTGGACGGATGACGATGCGGTCATTACTACCAGGTCGTACGTGGTCCAGGGGGCCGATCCCACGCCGGAGCTGATGCTGTTCCTGCTGCAGCAGAACGACTCCATGCGTTTTGGCGCCTTTGGTATGGACAGCGATAAGGACGTCTTCTTTGAGCACACCATTGTCGGCTCGACCTGTGACAAGGACGAGCTCAAGGCCTCGGTGCTGGCGGTGGGCTTCACGGCTGACCAGTATGACGACAAGATCCGCGACCGCTGGGGTGGGATGCGCGCCGTCGACCTGCGCAAGTGAGCCGGGCGCTCTTCATAAATTGAATTGGGAACCGGGTCGATGATTGGCCCGGTTCCATTTTTTTAGAAATTTAATCCATGACCAATCTGACTCTTACTATTGACACATTTCATGCCTGGTAATATTATCAATGAAGTTAAAAGATTCGCTAACGGAAGGGAGTTGAAAGCGTATTCGAGCCCCCACGTTTCTGCAGCATGTGATACGAAATCAACCGAAAATCCCAATAATCAGG
>CAIQIV010000849.1 GCA_903871905.1 uncultured Chloroflexota bacterium
GCTGGTCCTAAGATTTAGGAGGGTTTTTTACCCGGTATCAATCCAGCGCTGGCAGGGAACATTATCCTTGCCAGCGCTGGTTATCCTTCAAAGTGCCCAGGCCAGCATCAGTCCAATTATTGCCAGGATTACGCCCGCATGCAGAAAGAAGTCGGTAGAAACCAGCCACCCACCCGCGCCGGCCGCTTTCAGTGAGAAATCAACCAGGATAAGCAGGACTGCAATCAGCGGGAGTAGCCCTTTCCTGCGCGCCAGAAAATTCGATGCCCAATCAAGAAATCTATTGAACAATTGGATCATAGCTGTTCTCAAGGCTCTTCAAAGTCTATCCACGAATCTTGTTTCCCAGACTCTTCATCCTCGTTATCTCCCGTTTTTACATAGGTCTGGAACCTGGCCAGCAGCCTTCCCGGCAGCTTTCCCGTGATGATCACCCCACCTCTGATATTTTCAATGGCCTCAATCTGGCCGCTCTCATGGAACAATGAGATCAGCCCGCCATCCTTATAGTCCAATTGGATCGTGATAGGGGTATACGTCTCATAGAGCAAGGTTTTTACTTTATCCAGCAGCGTGACAATCCCATCCCCGCGCAAGGCAGATACCGCGACGGATCGTGGAAAATACTCGGTTACTGTACGCGCTCGCTCTGGATCAGCCAATTGGTCAACCTTATTCAAAACAGTTAGCACAGGAATGTGATCAGCGTCGATTTCACCCAAGGTATGGAAGACTGCTTCAGCCTGTGCCTGTGCGTTGGGATGAGTGATGTCGACAACGTGTACCAGTAAATCTGCGTCCGCAATTTCTTCCAAGGTAGCCCGGAAAGAAGCCACCAGGGTGGTCGGCAGTTTCTGGATAAACCCGACTGTATCCGTTATCAGCGCCGGGTTTCCCCCTGGCAGCTCAACCCTGCGGGTTGTGGGATCCAGGGTCGCAAATAACTGGTCTGCCACGTACACACCTGCCCCGGAGAGGCGGTTAAGCAGGGTAGATTTCCCTGCATTGGTGTATCCAACCAGGGTAACAACCGGGATGCGCGATCGTCTTCTCCGTCTACGATATTGGCGCCGGTGGATGCGTACTTTATCAAGTTCTTCCTTTAAATGATCAATCCGCCGGCGAATATCTCGCCGGTCAACTTCCAGCTGGGTTTCGCCCGGGCCGCGTAGCCCCACCCCACCCACGCTGCCAGACCTTCCCGCGCCTCCACCTGCCTGTCGGGCAAGATGTGTCCAGGCGCGTGTCAGTCGTGGCAGCCTGTACTCATACTGGGCCAATTCCACCTGCAGTGCGCCCTCGCGCGTGTGGGCATGTTGGGCAAATATATCCAGGATTAGTGCTGTTCTGTCCAATATTTGCACTTTAGGGCCAAAGATCCGCTCCAATTCCCGCAGGTGCCTGGGGGATAATTCCTCATCGAATAACACAATATCTGCCTGGAATTCCTCAACCAGGGCCTGGATCTCCTCCACTTTGCCCGCGCCGATATATGTTTGTGGATTGGGCCGGTCTAATTTTTGGGTGGCGCTGCCAACCACATCCAGTCCCGCGGTGTCTGCCAGCAGGGTCAGCTCAGCAAGTGAGTCTTCAATGGACAGGTAGCTGTCCTCCCCATAAATCTCAACTCCAACCAGAAACGCCCGGCTCCGCGGCCGGAGTGTTGGTTCAGGATTCTTCTTTGCCATCATGTTTGTCGGCTCCGATTTCTCATTGGGCTCACACAGGCGCTTCCTTCCTCAAAGGAAGCAGGATGTGGAAAGTTGATCCAGGGCATAGGTTTTCATCCCGTCCCTCTGACTCAGCCCAGATTGAACCGCCGTGAGCCAGGATTATTCCCCGGGTGATCGGCAGGCCTAAACCAGGTCCACCGCCCTTGAATTTCGTTTTTCCACTCGAATGTAGGGCAACCTCGCCAATCCGTCCGAATTTCTCAAATATCATCGCCTGGTCTTCTGGATCGATGCCGATGCCATTATCAGTGATTGTGACCTCAAGAAATCCAGGAAGCTTCCGACCATTAATCTCAATCCTGCCCCCATCTGGAGTGTACTTGATTGAATTGGAAAAGACATTCCCAAACGCCTGTGCCAGCCTCTCTTCATCCCCCAGGAACATTTCGTCCATTCCCGGAAACTGGTTGAATTCAAACGTTATTTTTCGTGCCTGAGCTGCCTTTCCCTGGGATTCAATCAGCGATTTGATTAATTTGTTCATCCAAATGGGTTGAAAATGAAGTTTTAAGAGATTATTATCGATTAGAGAAATATCAATCATGTCATTGGTGATCTGTCTCAATCGTATGGTTCCATTTTCAATCCCATTTAGCAGAACCATATTCTGCTCTCCGCTATCGGGCTGTTTAATCGACCTCTCCAGCATTCCTGTGTAGCCTTCAATGAGTGTGAGCGGAGTCTTCAGCTCGTGGGCAGCGATGGCAATAAAGTCAGACTTTGTTTTGTCCATTTTCTCAAGGCGAAGCATTGCCTGTTCCAGGTCGCTGGTCAGGTGCTCGATATATATGTCAGTTTCTCGGTTGGAAACATAGCCGAACAAGAAGATAAAAGCCGGGACAATGCTTTGCCATAAGAGAACAATTTCGTCATCCGGCAGTTCTTCGCGGCTGACCTGCAGTAGTAAATTTAAGAAATCATCCAGTATTGGGAACAAGCTGGATTGGCGCATCTTGATTTCGGATTGGGTTCTTGATGAAACCCATTCCTCGGTTGTTTCCATTAGGTTGCGGTAA
>CAIQIV010000850.1 GCA_903871905.1 uncultured Chloroflexota bacterium
CAGCGCTCGACCTGGTGGCCGACCGCCTGGTGGAGCTGTACCAGCGGCACGGCCCCTCCTGCCTGGCCGCCTACCTGTGCGCCAAGGCCACCAACGAGGGCAACTACCTGCTGCAATAGCTCTACCGCAGCCGGTTCCGCACCAACAACATCGACCACTGCACCCGCCTGTGCCACGCCGGCTCGGTGGTTGCCCTGCAAATGTCGGTCGGCTCCTCGGCCATGAGCAACGCCGCCGCCGAGGTGATCCACAACGACGTGTTCATCGTCACCGGCTCCAACACCGCCGAGACCCACCCGATCATCGCCCTGCAAATGAAGGCCGCCGTGCAGAAACACGGCGCCCGGCTGATCGTGGTCGACCCGCGCCGCGTCGAGATGGTCAACTACGCCGCCCTGTGGCTGCCCGAAAAACCGGGCACCGACGTGCCGGTCTTCTCCGCCATGGCGCATGTCATCCTCAAGGAAAAGCTCTACAACCGGGAGTTCATCCAGCAGCGCACCGAGAACTTCGACGCCTTCGCCGCCTCCATGGAAAAGTTCACCCCCGAGTTCGCCGAGGCGGTGTCCGGCGTGCCGCGTGAGCTGATCGTCCAGGCGGCGCGCATGTACGCCGGCGCTAAAAATGCCGCCATCTACTGGTCGCTGGGCATCCCCGAGCACACCCACGGCACGGAAAACGCCCTGGCGCTGATCCACCTGGCGCTGCTCACCGGGCACATCGGCCGCCAGGGTACCGGGCTCAACCCGCTGCGCGGCCAGAACAACGTCCAGGGCGCCTCCGACATGGGCGCCATGCCCTGGCATTTCCCCGGATACCTGCGCGTCGACCAGCCGGGCAATGCCGAGCACTGGGAGCGCCTGTGGCATGTCGAGCCCGGCGGGCTGGACCGCCAGCTCGGCCTGACCACCACCGAGATCGTCAACGCCATCGGCCCCGCCGGGGTGCGCGCCCTGTACATCATGGGCGAGAACCCCATGATGTCCGAGCCCCACCTCAACCACACCCGCGGCCAGTTCGAGCAGCTCGAGTTCCTGGTCGCCCAGGATATCTTTATCAACGAGAGCGGAGCCTTCGCCGATGTTTTCCTGCCCGCCACCCCCTGGGCCGAGAAGGACGGCACCTTCACCAATACCGACCGCCGCGTGCAGCGCGTGCGCCAGGCCCTCCCGCCGCGCGGCAGCGCCCGCCCCGACTGGCAGATCATCTGCGACCTGGCGAAGCGCCTCGAGGCCCGCCTGGGCCGCCCCGCCTCTGCCGGCTGGGACTACACCCACCCCTCCGAGATCATGGCCGAGATCGCCCGCGGCGTGGAGGACTACGCCGGCATCACCTACCCGCGCATCGACGAGACCGGCCTGCAGACCCCGGTATGGGACGAAAACCACCCCGGCACGCCCTTCCTCTTCGCCGGGACTTTCCCCCGCGGGCGGGCAAAATTCCACCCGCTGGAGTTTGTCCCCGGCGCCGAGATGCCTGACGACGAATATCCCTTCATCCTCACCACCGGGCGCGTGCTGGAGCACTGGCACGGCGGCACGCTGACCACCCATTCGAAGCTCAACGACCTGTACCCCGAGGCGCTGGTGGAGGTCAACCCCGCCGACGCCGCCCGCCTGGGTATCGCCGATTCCCAGCCGCTGCGCGTTGCCTCGCGCCGCGGCGCCATCGTCCTGCGCGCCAAAGTGACCGAAAAAACCACCCCGGGCGTGGTGTTCATCCCCTTCTTCTATGCCGGGGCGGCCGCCAACCTGCTCACCATCGACGCCGTCGACCCGCTGGCCAAGATCCCCGAGTACAAGGCCTGCGCCGTGCGCCTCGCCCCGGCCCGCGAGGACGAGCTGGCGGACCCCGCCGCCCACCTGCCGCGGGCAAGGTATTAAAAAATTGCCCGGCTGCAGGGACGATGAACGTCAACTGCAGCCGGGCAATTGAATCCCAAAATTTGTGCTGCGCGGCTAACCTTTCCGCCTTTCAACGATGATTTGTGTATACCCCACTGTCCTGTGCGATCATGCTTCAACGCCTCTAACCCCGCAGGCGCGCTGAGCCTGTCGAAGCGCCTCTTTAACTTCACGAGGGTAAAGAGGGCTTCGACAAGCTCAGCCTGCCTTGCATACCATGTGATTCTCGTTACGGAAGCTTCTTCCCACCCAGTGCTGCGCCCAGAATCCGCCGCATCTCTTCAAGCGTGGTCCCATCCCGGAAGCGCAGGCGCACCAGCTTCAGCCCGCCGCGGTTGAAGATCTTGTTCTTGGTGCGGTCGGGCAGGATGCGCTCGGTGCGGTCGTGGTACCACGAATCCACCTCGAAGGCCGCCAGCGGTTTGCCGCTCGAGCGCTGCAGCACGCACAGGTCCACCGGCGAGGCCAGGAAGAAGTTGAACTCCCGCTCGCTCAGCGCCAGGCGCATGGTATCCACGTCGAAGATG
>CAIQIV010000851.1 GCA_903871905.1 uncultured Chloroflexota bacterium
GCGAGAGATACGCACCAGCCTCATTCAACTGCTGCAGCGTCATTGCCGTAGGGAGCTTCTCATATGCCAGCTCGAGGCGCGCATCGGTTATCCCAGGTTCTACCCTTCCCGATACAACAATGCCGGCCTGCGGCTCAACCAGGTTGGGGATTGGATCAACCCGTACCTGGCGGTTCACAAATTCCTGGGTGACCGCCAGGTAGCCGGAGGCAGGGTGATAGGCAATCCCGATCCCGACCCCCGAATTCTCCGGGGCCAGAATTTTCGCCCGGTCTGCTTCACTGCCCATCCAGGCGCCTTGCGCATCCTTGATCAGCTGCTGCCATTCCCCCAGCGTCTGCGGGCCCTGCCCGGGCGGGTGTTGGAAGGTATAGATATTCTCCTGAACCGCATTTTGGCCGCCCGCAAAACTGTAACGGATGTCTGGGCCAAATCCATCCAGGTTCCAGGCGCTGCGGTGGCGGTGCTGGACCATTTCTGAAGCCTGGGCCATGCCCACCTGCGTCGCAGTCTCATCGATCATCACCGGTTCCAGGCCATTCGCCTGGCGCTCCTGGTTTATCAGGGCCAACAGCCAGCTTTGCAAGGCCGGGACATCGCTGAGCTGCGACTGGATTGGAACGGGCGTCGGGCTGGGTATTGCGGTAGGCACAGGGGTCGGCGGCGGTGTGGGCGTGACCGTTGCCGGCTCTGGTGTGGCAGACACCTCGGCAAGCGCTGCGGGGGGCGCAGCAGTCTGTGTCACCGGGGGGGGCGCTTGGGGAACGGCGGACGATTGGCGCCAGGCAAAAAATATCCCAATAAACGCCAGCAGCGCAAACACAGCCGCACCCCCGATCAGGATCATGGGGCGGTGGGAACTCTGGCTTTTGGAATAGCGGTTGGCATAGGCTGGCGGCTGGTCAGGCCGGCGGTGCAGCTTCGTTTTCTGGGAATTCGGCATGGTCGGCTCCGGTTCTTGAAGTGCATCAGCCGGCATATACCGGCGTGAGGGTCGGGATTAAGCTGGTCTGCGCCAGGTTGAGCAGCCGGTCTTCCAACAACCCGGCCAGTAAATTGGGTGTGCTGCCCTGCACCCCGCTGGATAAGATTTGTTGGCTCGCCAGGGCGATGTGCTCGTGTTCGACCTCCGGCCAACGCAGCGCATGCAGCCGCCGGGTGGTTTCTGTGTAATCATAGGGGATTTGGCGGAAATTGAGCTCTATCCCAAACAGCGGATCAACTTTTATCAGGAGATAAGCCGCTTCCTTGGATACCTTACACTGGCTGTAATCGATCACCCGATGCGTGCGCGGCTGGCCAACGCTTCCGGGATTGATCAGACTGTGCGAGAATGGATTGGGCAGCTCGATCCAGCGGTTTGCTTCAACCGGCCGCCACCAACGTTTTTGCGACCCTCCGATGTAGATCTTCTCACCATACGCCTCGATGCCGGCATCTGCAGGCAGCACCAGGTACATCTCGGATTGTCCCAATCCACCTTCCTGGAAGAAACCCTGATAGTGTGTATGCCCAAAGAGCACGCTGTGGAAGGTCCCGTTCAATCCAGCCAGGCGGGGATGGGCATCTTCAGGGCCGCGGATCGATCCCCCGCTGCCATCCTGGGTTCCATAGTGGTTGAGTAGAAAGCCCATGAGCAGGTCACTGGTTTCGTCTTGGGGCGGCCAACTGCGCACCCATTTTTGCCGCATCCTTTGGATGGACTCCGCTTCGAGCGAATGGCGTGTCCACCAGGTGATCGGCCAATACTGCCGCTCAACCATTGGCATCTGTCCCACCAGTCCCATGCAAAACTCATCATGGTTCCCGATCAGGGCGATGTCGGCATGGTTTAACACCCAATCCACACATTCATTGGGCTGCGGGCCATAATCTACGACATCGCCCAGTGAGACAAACCGGGGTCCGCTGGGAAAGCCCAACAAACTGGCCTGGCGCCGGGCATCTGCTTCAACCGCCTGCAGCGCCGGGTAGTTGGCATGGATATCCGATAAAACTGCATACAATTCCATTTTGCTACC
>CAIQIV010000852.1 GCA_903871905.1 uncultured Chloroflexota bacterium
CAGCCAGGGTGTCCTGGGCATAACCACGGCAGGTGCGGGATGCCAGCTCGGCTTTCGGCATCCACAGCCAGGCATTGTAGGCATAGTTATAGGCCGCCTGGGTATTGGTGTTCGAAACCCAGGTCTGCAGCATGTAGGAGAATGCGTAGCCGTACAAAGCGAAATGATAGGCATGCCCGGTGTAGTAATACGACCAATTGGTATAGTTGGGGTAGTAGATATAGGCGTTGTAGCTCTGCACTGCCCCATGATACGCATACGCATAGGTGTTGTAGGCCAGGTTCAGTGATACCGGAGAATAGGCATCCGTCGTAGCAGCATTGGCGATATTGGCATAATAGTAATAATAGTAGCCATAGTAATAGGCAGTATTATTATAGTTATACGCAGCCAGGCA
This sequence comes from uncultured Chloroflexota bacterium, assembly GCA_903871905.1. Taxonomy (GTDB): domain Bacteria; phylum Chloroflexota; class Anaerolineae; order Anaerolineales; family UBA4823; genus CAIQIV01. The sequence goes on from CAIQIV010000852.1 coordinate 398, forward strand.
GTCAGCCTGGGCCAGGACCGCGTCGGTTCCGTTCACCGTATCGATCGCTGCCATCGGGGCAACCGATTCCTTGAACAGTTTCATCTGCTCCGCACTCAAGATCTTTCCCAAGCCGGTCTCAATTTTCTCCTGGAAACCGCTAAAGGCGGCTGTGGTCTCCTCCAACTTGGCTGCGCCCACTTCTACTTCCGGTAGGGCAACCACCGCCAGCAGATCCCGGATCTGAGCGCGCTGCTCATCACTTAACGACTGGCTCCAGGCCAGGGCCTTATCCAGAGCTGCAGTGTCCACGGCCGGTGCGGTAACGCCCAACAGCGGGACGGTTGCGCTGGGCGGCACGCCTGGCACAGGCGGCTTCGGGACGCCCGCGGCAAACACCGTTGTCGGCATGGCGATAGTCAAAATCAGCAATAACACGATTAGTTTTTTCATATCCTGATATCTCCTATTGTGAATGTTGGGATGCATAACCGAATGGTACTTGTGCAAAACCAGTTTCTATTGAGCGAAATGCTCCTCCTTACGCCAAACCCTCGACCTCTCCTGAATGAAACATTTAAAAAAATATAGGTATAACTTAGTGTAATATAAAAGAAAACGCTTGTCAATTCATAAACTCTCGTACTTTCGTCGGATTTTTCGAGAGTATGTTAAAATTCAGCCCGGTAAGATGAATCAACATGAAAATCGTTTTAGTTGCCAACACCGATTGGTATCTCTTCAATTTTCGCACCTCATTGGCCCGTTTCCTGCGTGAGCAGGATTTTGAGGTTGTCCTGGTATCCCCCGCCGGTAAATTTGCTCCCCAACTGCAAAATTCCGGCTTTCGCTGGATCCCCTGGCAGGTTGGCAGGCAGTCCCTGTCCCCCTGGAAGGAACTGAGTTCATTCATCAAATTGATGCAAATTTACCAAAAAGAAAAGCCTGATCTGGTGCACCACTTTACCATCAAGCCGGTGTTGTACGGCTCCCTGGCGGCTCAAATTACCAGGGTAAGGGGAATTGTGAACGCGATTACCGGCCTGGGGTACGTTTTCTTAAGCCAGGAGGCTAAGGCGCGCTGGATCCAGCGCGGGGTGCGCCTGTTCTACCGGCAAATTTTTTCCCGCCCTCACTGCGCAGCTATCTTTGAGAATGATACAGACCGCCAGCGTTTCATCCAGGACCGGCTGGTTCCTGCCTCTCAGACCTGGCTGATCGAGGGTGTCGGCGTCGATCCGGAATATTTTTTTCCGGCGCCCGAACAGGAGGGCCTACCGCTGGTCATCCTGCCAGCACGCATGTTATGGGATAAAGGCGTGGGGACGCTGGTTGAGGCGGCCCGTATCCTATACCCGCAGCAAAAAGCGCGGGTGGTCCTGGTCGGCGAGCCTGATCCAGGCAACCCTTCAAATATCGATGCCGCCACCCTGGAATCCTGGGTTGGCGAAGGCGTGGTGGAATGGTGGGGATGGCAGCAGGATATGCGCGCCGTTTACCAGGCCAGCCATATCGTCACGCTGCCCTCCATGGGCGAAGGCATTCCCACAGCGCTGCTCGAGGCGGCTTCCTGTGCCCGCCCCATTGTCGCCTCAGACACGTCGGGCTGCCGGGATGTTGTCCTCCACGGGGTCAACGGTTTGCTGGTTCCCAGGAACGACCCGCCTGCACTGGCCGCTGCCCTGGAGCAACTCGTGTGCGATCCTGAACTGCGTGGTAGAATGGGTCGCGCCGGACGACAAATGGTGCTTGAAAGATTCACCAATGTACAGATTAATGAAAAAACCCTTGCCGTGTACCAGCATGCACTTTCCGGGTAAATTTCTCGCAGGAGGACACGGGAGCGCTTGAACACCCTCCTGACATTCCGCGTGATATTTATCTCAGCGGCTTTTGCCCTGGTCATCAGCCCCCTGTGCGTCTGGATCGTCCGCAGGCTGGGACTGGTTGACATTCCAGGCAGCGCTCCTCATAAGCTACATGATAACTGTGTGCCGCTGGCTGGTGGGATGGTCCTGGTCACGACCCTGCTCGTCATCAACCTGGTTGAGAACAGCTTCGTTTTCATGCAGGTGCGCGCTATTTTCACCGCCGGGGTGATCATTTTCTTATTCGGCCTGTGGGATGATCGCAGCGGCCTGCGCCCGCGAGTTAAGTTGCTGGGGCAGGTGCTCGCCTCCACCGTCCTCATCGTTATGGGCATCCAGGTACGCCTGTTCACCATCCCCTGGCTGGACATTCCTTTAACCTACTTCTGGCTGATCGGCGTCACCAATGCCTATAACTTCGTCGACAGCATGGATGGCCTGGCGGTCGGGCTGGGCGGGCTGGCGTCTGCCTTTTTCATGCTGGTGACGGTCGAGTCCATGCAGGGTGACCTGTCTTTGTTCAGCCTGGTTCTTATCGGAGCCTGCCTGGGGCTTTATTATTTCAATGCTCAACCCGCCATCTATTTCCTGGGGGATTCAGGCGCTCAACTGTTGGGATTGACCCTGGCTGCCCTGGCAATCGCTTACAACCCCATCGGGCTCTCACGCCTGGCCTCATGGAATGTTCCTATCCTTCTGGTGGGCGTCCCAATTTTTGACATGACATTGGTTGTATTCTCGCGCCTGCGCCGCCGTAAACCGGTTTATTATGCATCTCGTGATCACACCTATCACCGCCTGGTATCCATGGGAATGAGCCCCAACCGGGCTGTGTTGACGATGCACACCACGGCCATTCTGCTGGGCGCCCTGGCTTTCATCGCCCTGTACACTTCACCCATGGTTGGAAACACCATTTTTGCCCTGGTCCTGCTGGGCGGCGCAGCCGCCATTCTTTACCTGGATTCTCCAGGGCACTGGCAGTGAGCACCCACCCTCGCTATCTCCAGGTGGAATGCACCCGGATGTATTAATTTCACACGGAGTTTTCCATGCAGCAATGGTCTCTTCGAGACGAAGTATATCGCAGCTTCCATAACTGGCCAACAATTCTCCTGTTTTTCTTGTGCGGCAGCCTCCTGGGGTGGCTCATTTCATATCTCTGGCCGTCACCGCACCAGGCGGAGGTTGAGCTGTACGTTGGTTTCAACGCCTACCGCAACACGAGCGATCCAATTTTTATCGCCCTGGCGAACCCGGAGTTCACCAACCCGGATGATTACAAGAACTGGCAGCTTGCCAGCCTTAACTCTCTGGTACTGATGGGCGATGTGCTCAAACAGACACTGAACGATCTTCGCGCCCAGGATAGTTATTGGAATAACATCAGCGAGAAGGAGCTGGCCAGCATGCTGGAAGCCAAATGGCGCAACGCCGGACAGTGGCGCCTGGTGGCCAGCAGCCAGGAGGAACAGAGGGCCCTTCAGCTTGTGACTGCATGGGAGGGCGTGATCCTTGAGCACGTCTACCAGGTACAGGAACAGGCGCGCCAGACAATGATCCTGGACTATCAGCTTAAATCTCTTGTCCAGGCGCAAACGCAGATTATCTCACAAACCGCAGCCATCTCCCCAACGCTGGCTGCGCTGAATGAATGGCAAGCCCAAGCTTTAGCCCGGCCGCCCTTACAGCCGGTCGATCAGGCTGAGCGTCAGAAGCTGCTGGCAGCCGTCGAGATGCTCAAGCAGAGTAAGCAGTGGGAGGCCCTGTTGGATGAAATGCCCGCTGCCGAAGCCACTACCGCCGAACACACAGCCTGGGTGGAGCAGACCATCCTGTCCTTGAAATGGAAGATGAGCTCCCTCTACACCCAATTGGTTTCCCTGGAAAATGCGCGCCTGGGATCGATGGACCGCTACGCCGCTGCATCCCGGCTCAGCCTGGGGTTCTCACCCAACCTGGAGGTTGTGAAGACCTCCGAATCCTCGCCGAAAACCATGGCTGTTCGCTCGCCGGGACTGGCCGCGGTGATCGGCGGCATGCTGGGTCTGCTGGCGTGGATCCTGGTCTGGGCTGCCCGCGTCACCAGGCAGGTCAGGCAATGAAAAGCCTGGCTGTGCGGCTGGAACAAAATAAGGTAATCGAGGCGATCCGCACCGCCTGCTGGGTACTGTTCCTGGTTGCTCTGCCTGTGACCAGTTTTCCGCACTACCCCCCTGCACTGGGGGGCGGAGCCCTGGTCAAGCCTCTTTCACTTTACCCCCTACTGGTCCTGATATTTCTGGCAATCCTGCCTGCTCTCCTGCGCAAGCCCCTCCCCATCACGCTGATCTCCCTGGTGCCGTTCCTGGTCATTGCACTGGCCAGCTCACTGCTTTCCCTGCTGCGCGACATCGACCCAATCCTGGGGATTTCTGTCGCCGACCGCCTGCTGCGCGGGCTGCTGACCCTGGCGATCGGCTGCCTGTTCTACCTGGCGTTTCTCTTTGTCCCACGCGCCTTAAAAGACCTGCGCCAGGCACTGCGTTGGATCTACATCGGCTTTGCCATTGCCATGGCATGGGGCTCTGTCCAGGTGATTTATGTGGTGCACTTCAACCAGACTTTCTACCGCCTGCTCAGCCAGATGCAGCGGCTGATCTCCAGCCGCCGCCTGATCCAGAACCGCATCTCTGGTATGACTTACGAGCCCAACTGGTTTGCTGAACAGATTGCCATGCTGCTGCTGCCCTGGCTGCTGGCCTCTGTCATCCACGGCTTCAGCGTCTTTCGCTGGCGCTGGAAATGGGTGACCGTTGAGTGGCTGCTGCTGGGCTGGTCGATCCTGCTGCTGCCGTTCACCTTCTCACGCGCCGGGCTGGCGAACATGTTCGTCCTGATCGTGCTCAGCCTGCTGCTCTACCGGCTGCAGCCACAGCAAGGCCGTCCGTTTTCGCGGCGCCTACTACGTGTGGCACTTGAGGCCGGGGCTGTGCTGCTGCTGCTGGTTGCATTTCTCTTTGCGGCTGGCTCTCGCAATGAGTTTTTCTCCCGCTTATGGAGCTATTGGAAGAGAAATGAGACTTCGCTTAGTGATTACTTCGAGTATCTGGGGTTTGGCGCGCGCTTCGTTTATAATGAAACTGCCTTTCGAACCTACGAGGCATATCCAATCTGGGGAGTAGGCCTGGGAAATTATGCGTTTTTCTTCAGCGAAATGCTCCCCGATCGATCTCTGGCTGCTATGCCTGAAGTGCTGCGGTTGGTTACCCCGGCACAGGACCGTGATCGGTTGATCACGTCAAAAAACCTGTACTTGCGCATCCTGGCGGAGACTGGACTGTTGGGCTTTGCGACTTTCATAACCTTCATTTTTGCCATCTTCGGCTGCGCACTGTACCTTTGGCTTTCGCCGCTGCCCAAGCAGCGGTTTTGGGGGACTGGCGGCTTATTGGGGATGGTTGCTTTCTTGATCTCAGCCACGTCCTATGACTCCTTCGCCATACCGAATATGTGGGTGACGTTTGGCCTGATCACGACAGCCGCCTGGTTCTTTTCACGAGCATCCCAGGCATACGCGGCAGAGACCACTGTAGAACAAGATTTATTTGGAGAAATTTAAGAATGAACCGCTGGATCGTGATTTCATTGATTGCTGTGATCCTGTTATGCTGTTTATGCGCCGCAATGGGCGTTGGTGCATACCTGGTTTACACCATCCTGGATACGCAAAACACTCCGCAGGCGAATGAGAACCCGGCTTTATCGGCGACGGTCACCCCGGTTGTTATCCGCCCGACACTCTCCCCCGCGCCCACCCTGAGCACGCCAGGGCAAACACCCCCAGCCACCGGCGTCCCCGATCTCAACCACGGCGGGTCAGAACCTGCCTCGCTGGTTGCCACCGACACACTGCAATCCCTGGAGAGCATGGTCGTCCCGGTTGCCGACCTGATCGACCTGGCCCAGCGCCTGGAAGGGAAAGCCAATATCCCAGTGACTGCCGCCGCGCCGCCGCCCGAGTTGGAGATCGGCGCCCAGGAAAACTATTGGGTCACCAACCAGGATAACAACCAGAGCTCCCAGGTGAAAGCTGTCCTGCGCGCCAAGTCGCCCCACGTCTATTTCTGGATCGAAGAAGGCGTGACCTACAATGACAGCGATCTGCAGAAGCTGGTGGACACCTTTGAAAACAAGATCTATCCCACCAACCGGGATTTCTTTGGCAGCGAATGGACCCCGGGTGTGGATAACGACCCCCACCTGTACATCCTCTTTGCCCATAACCTGGGTGGGTCGGTGGCGGGTTATTATTCATCAGCGGATGAATACTCAAACCAGGCGCATAAGTATTCGAACATGCACGAAATGTTTATCATGAGTGCAGACCACATTGACCTGGGCGATGAAAGCGCCTACGGCGTGCTGGCGCACGAATTTCAGCACATGATCCACTGGTATCGCGACCGGAATGAAGAGACCTGGATGAATGAAGGGTTCTCTGAGCTGGCCATGCTGCTCAACAACTATGATACTGGCGGTTTTGACTATTCCTTTATCAATAACCCGGACCTCCAGCTCACTGATTGGCCCACCGATCCTGGGGGGCGCGGCGAGCACTACGGGGCAGCCTTCCTGTTCACGACCTACTTCCTGGACCGCTTCGGCGACCAGGCTACCCAGGCCCTGGTAACCGACCCAGAAAACGGCATGGTCGGGATTGATACCATCCTGGCGACATTAGGCGTCACCGATCCGCAAAGCGGGCAAAAAATTGGCGCAGATGATGTCTTTGCAGATTGGGTGGCCACGAACTATTTGAAGGATAAGAAAGTTGCTGATGGACGCTACACCTATCACAACTATCCTGACGCACCCCGGGCATCCGAAACGGAAACCATTGATACCTGCCCATCTGAGACCATCACCCGGGATGTCAGCCAATATGGCGCAGATTACATCAACATCCGCTGCCAGGGCAATTACACCCTGCACTTCGAAGGCTCCATCCAGGTTCCAGTTTTACAGACCCAATATCACTCTGGGGAGTTTGCCCTGTGGTCCAATAAAGGCGACCAATCCGACATGACCCTGACCCGCTCTTTTGACTTCGGCGGCGTCTCCGGCCCGCTGACGTTGAATTATTGGACCTGGTATGACCTGGAGAAAGATTACGATTACCTGTATCTTACCGCTTCCACTGACGGGGGAAATACCTGGCAGATTCTCAAGACACCTTCCGGCACATCCGAGGACCCTTCAGGGAACAGCTACGGCTGGGCTTACAACGGGTTGAGCGGCGGCGGAGAAACCCCGCAGTGGATCCAGGAAAGCGTCGATCTCTCTCCGTTTGCAGGGAAGAACGTGCTGCTGCGTTTCGAATATGTCACCGATGCCGCGGTCAATGGCGAAGGCCTGCTGCTGGATGATATCACCATCCCCGAAATTAACTATGCCTCTGATTTTGAAAGCGACACCGGCGGCTGGGAAGCGAATGGCTTTGTGCGCATCCAGAATATTCTCCCCCAGACGTTCCGCCTGACGCTGATCAGCAAAGGCCAGCAAACCGTGGTGGAAAAGTTTGTGCTCTCCAATGAGAACGCCATTGATATCCCGCTACAATTAACCGGAGACGTTGATGAGGTTACCCTGGCAGTCTCTGGGACCACCCGTTTTACCCGCCAGAAGGCGCCCTATCAAATCACCATCCGGCCTTAGAATAGCGGAGAAATGAGTGCAGGCTGCGGTTCGCTGCAGCCTGCACTCTCTTGAATTACATTTGCCCGGACTGGCCAGGGGCGCGCAGCACAGCCAGCTGCTGCTCTAACTCCGTGCGCCGGTTCGCAGCCGCCTGACGCACTTCAAACTGCACCTGCTCAATGCGATCTTTGAACTGGCGCTGCAAGTCATCGCCTGAAGTCGGCGCGAATAGGATGGCAGCGCTCACACCCACCATCGCCCCAAGCAGAGCCCCTGATAAAAACGAAAGAAAACCTCGCATACTGCCTCCTGTTTACTGAGAAACCTATCATCTATGATTTAAAACTGTAGGAAATTGTATCATGTATAATCCATCATCATGAGAAAACACGCCCTGATCTCGCTGATTCTTTACAGTATCTTATTAGTATTCAATACGATGCCCTCCCTGGCCAGCGGCCGCAGCGAGCAGGAAAGCCTGCAGGTTTCTGCGCCCTGCGCCACCCTGGCCGAAGCGCCGGCGCTTTCCAGTGAACCAGATCCGGCACAGGTGAGGAGCAGCCTGGCTAAATTGGTAAAAACCACCACCTGGCAGGAACTGCAGCTCCCTGGCTTGCTCAAGCAAAAATGGCAGGATTTCACCGAGGGGAAAGAGGTTCTCACCGGGCCTGAACTGCTCGTGATAAGCAATTATTTATCCCAGATTGAAAAGCTGCAGTCCTACGCGAATCAAAGCATCGTACCACCAAAGACCCACCCTGAGTTTCGCGCCCGAGAAATCAATGATAACCGGAACCGAACCTGGCTGGTTGCCTATGCAGTGGACGATTCCACGGCGGCCCCAAACCAGGCAGAGAGCCTGTTCACGATCACTCATTCAGCCAGCGGTTCACCTATAGGTCTTTCCCTGGCCCCACAGTTAGACGGACTGCAGCAGCGTATCAGTGCGGATGGAAATTACGTAGAATATTGGAGCAAGGGGGGAAAATGTATTCTGCGCGCCCAAGGCCGGTCAATCCCCAAGAGCGTGCTGCTCAGCGATGTATTGATCGACCTCTATCACCACAATGATTATGCCCAAGCCTCGGTCTACCCGCGTTATGAGTATGCCAATATCGGAATTTTCTCAAGTTTTTACGGGTTGGAAGATAATCTCAGCTACCAACAAATCCTGCTGTTAGGGGAAGCGCTGCAGCTTTTCAACCGGCCTGAACTTGCCCCG
>CAIQIV010000853.1 GCA_903871905.1 uncultured Chloroflexota bacterium
CGCCCGGGCAGACCCAGGCGTCGGGGGTGTAGCCCTGCGCCGCGGCCAGGGGGAGCAGCGCCTCCATCATCTGCCGCGTGTAGCCGGTGGTGGAGCCAATCTTCAGCCCGCGGCGGCGGAACTCGGCCTGGGCATCGAGCATGCCGGGGACCAGGGCGGCGTGCTCGGCCAGGCAGGCCATCTGCCGCGGGACGAAGTCCTGGTACATGGACTGGATCTCGGCCTCCTGGGGTGGATGCCCGTGCTGCGCCTGCCAGCGCTGCTGCACGTCCGGCAGGGCGCAGATGGCGCGCAGGTGGTCCAGCTTGGGCAGCCCCATGGGCAGGCGGGCCTGGGCAATGCTGACCGGCACGCCGCGGCTTTCAAACAGGCGCAGGAAGACGGCGGTGGGGGCAAAGGAGCCGTAGTCGACGGTGGTGCCGGCCCAATCCAGGATCACCGCTTTGAGCGGGCCGCGGTATGAGGCGGTCATGGCTGGCGGATGAAGTGCGGCATCTCGAAGGGGATTTCCAGGGAGAGCTCGACAAAGCCGGCATACTGCCCATCCTGGTACCAGGGCGACTGGTAGATCAGCTTCTTCACCCCGTTCTTCTCGATGGTGTAGACGTTCTTTTGCCCGGCCTCGAGCAGCGCCTGGACTTTGAGGCGCGCCGGCTCGGGGTGGCAGTCGAACAGGCTCCTGCCCACCAGGGCCATCCCGCCGTCGCCGGCGAAGACCTGGGCGGCGCGCTCATTCATTTCCAGGATGACGCCCTGCGGGTCGCACACGGTGACCGCGCCGGGAAATTCCTTGATCCAGGGATGATTTTGCATATTGTCTCCTCAATAATGGTCTTCCAGACTTCCGAAGTCTAAGAAGATTTCGGAAGTCTGGGAGGGTGAGAGGCAGGCCCCAGCAGCTGCGCCAGGGCGGCGGCCTGCGAGGAGTGCACCACAGCCAGCACCTCGTCGGCGGGCTGCAGCACGGTGCTGCCGTGGGGGAAGATCAGCTCACCCTTGCGCAGCACGGCAGCCAGCACGCACTGCGCCGGCAGATCCAGCTCGGCCACGGACTTGCCCACGGCGGCGGCCTGCGGGTCGACCTTCTCCTCGACCAGGGCAAACTGCCCCTTGCGCAGCTTGAGCAGGGTCATCATGTCGCCCAGGGACATTTCCTCCAGGAGCAGGCGGCCCAGCAGGTCGGCCTGGTTGAGGGCCACGTCCACGCCCATCTCGGGGGTGAACAGCCAGGCGTTGCGCGGGTTGTTCACCCGGGCGATGACCCGCGGCACGTGGAACTCGAAGCGCGCCAGGGAGGTCACCACCAGGTTGGTCTCGTCCGCCCCGGTGACCGCCGCCACCACATCCGCCTGGCGGATGCGCAGCGTCTCCAGCGTGCTGGGGCTGGTGCCGCTGGCGTGCACCACCATCTCGGGGGTGAACTGTTCCTGCAGGCGCTCGGCCAGCTCGCGGCGCTGCTCGACGATGCAGGCGCGGTGCCCGGCGCCGAGCAGCAGCCCTGCCAGGTAAGTCCCGACCTGTCCTCCGCCAACAATGATCACGTACATGGCACTACCCTCCTGCCTGGCTTTTCAAGATCTGGTCCAGGCGGCTGGCCGAGGAGGCCAGCACCACCATGTGCAGCAGGTCGCCTTCCTGTAACAGGGCGCCGCGGGTGGGCAAAAAGGTCTTGCCGCCGCGGGTGACGGCCACCACCTGGAACTCGCCGGCCAGGCTGAGTGTCTCAACGGGATGCCCGGCCAGCAGGTGCGGGGCATCGAAGGTGACCAGGTCCACGTTGCCCGCCCCGATGTTGCAGGTGGGCTCGGCCTCGTGGAGCAGCAGCAGGTCGCAGATGCGGTGGGTGGCCCAGGCGACGGGGGCCACGGTCTGCAGCCCCAGGCGGCTGTAGATCTCGGCCTGGCCGGGGTCGTACAGGCGGGCGACGACGCGCGGCACGCGGAAGATGTCCCGGGCGATGCGGGCGGCGACCACGTTGGCCTCGTCGCTGGAGGTGACGGCGGCGAAGCCGTCGGCGCGCTGGATGCCGGCCTGGCGCAGCACGTCCTGGTCGAAGCCAATGCCGGTGACGGTGCTGCCTTTGAAGGAGGGGCCCAGGCGCTCGAAGGCCAGGGGGTCGCGGTCGATGACGGTGACGGTGTGACTTTTGAGCAGCAGGGCCTGGGCCAGGCTGGCGCCCTGACGTCCGCAGCCGACGATAATGATGCGCATAGCTTAACTCCTTTCCGCTCCTGCCGGGGCGGGCTGCGCCGGCTGGCGGCGGAGGCGTCTCCGGCGCTGCCAGGCCTTGCGCAGCTCGTCCAACAGCAGGATGATGGGCGCCCAGGCAAACACATAAGCCCACTCACGCAGCCCGAGTGGGGCGGTGTTGAACACGGTGTGCATGAAGGGCGCGTAGGACATGAGCCCCAGGATGACCACCTCCAGCGCCACGCCGGCCAGCACCAGGCGGTTGGTGAAAAAGCC
>CAIQIV010000854.1 GCA_903871905.1 uncultured Chloroflexota bacterium
GCCGCCTGTGGGGCTAACCGCCTCGGCGATCACCCCGTCCGGGGCTGCCTGCAGCCAGCGGATGCCGGCCATTTCGTCAGGAGAACTGCGGGCAAAATAAGCCGTCGCGTCCAGGGTGCGCCCGCCGGCGGGCTGAAAGCCTTCCGTTTTGCTCCACAAGCTGAACAGCGGGTAGGCCAGGCTCATGGCCAGCAGGGCAAACCAGCTGACGCCAAAGATGTATGACCAGATCCGGCCGCGCCCGGTCGGGTGCTGCGAGAGCAGCAGTACCGAAGCAAAGGCGGCGGCAGTGCCCCAGTACAGCCAGGCCTGGAAATAGAACTTGAAAATGGTGTTGATGCGCCAGCCGAACTGGTCGCGCAGGAAAAAGAATTCCGGCCCGAAGGTCAGCAGCACGCCCAGCAGCATCAGGATCAGCACAAAGATGCGGTTTCTGGAGAAGGCGCCGCCCTGCCCTGCCGGGCGGGCCGATGCAGCCGCCAGCAGGAGCGCCAGGTTGGCAACCACCAGCACCAGCAGGGTCAGCCAGCCGCCCGTATTGGACAGTCGGCGGGCGATCGCCTGCTGCAGCAGCGGACCCAGCGCAGTGGCCCCCAGGCTTTGCATGTACAGGTCGCCCAGCATGGGCAGGAAGGTAATCGCAGCACCCAGGATCAGCGCCAGCAGCCAGAGCAAGAGCGCCGCGCCGGCTGCGATCAGCAGCGACCTGCGCAGGAAGCCAGATATGGGCAGTCCGTCAACCCTGGAGCGGTTGCCCAACCAGGCCAGGAAGGCAAATAAGGGCAGCAGAAGCGGGGCAAACATTACCCAAAATTGGGCGCCACGGGTGGGGTAGATCAGGTTGGGCAGCAGCCCACCTGCCTGGGAGGAAAATCCGACGTAGAAAGGCAGGTACAGGATGCCCCCGGCAATGCCAAGCAGGATACCGCAGAACAGGAAATCCCCCAGCCGTCCCCAACTCCAACCTGACTGGCGGCTGCGCACCCAGGCATAAGCCCCGGAGAAGAGCGCCACCTGGATCGGGAAGTCCCAGGTATTGAGAAAGGACATACCGCCCATCACCACCGCTGCCAGTAAAAATGCTGGGAGGTTAATGTACAGCGGCTGCCCAATCTCGGCTTCGCCGAGATCTCTACGGATCAGCAGGCGCAGGCCCTCCTGCTGTATGAAAGGCAGCAGGTTCGCCAGCCCGGCAGCGCCCAGGATGAACAGCAGCACCCCCAGGGCCAGCAGCTTCAAGCTCAGCGGGCTCAGTGCCAGGATCTGCAGGGCAATTCCGAAGCAGAAGGCCAGGGTTGAAACCCAGGCAAGTGTCTGCAGGTTGAAACGCCGCTGCAGCCAGCCCAGGCGTCCCCGCCCTCCGCCCAGGAAAATATTCAGGGCCAGCGCCATGCCCAGGAAGGCAAAGGGCATGGCAAGCACATGCGGATGAGAGTCGGCCAGCAGGTAGGAGAAGAAGGGAAATTCGTTGATGATCTCCTTTAGATTGCCGGAGAAATCGTAGTCCTGGATCACCCGCGAGGCGCGCCACCACCACCAGAAGCGCGTGGGGATCCAGGAGAAAGGCTGCTCCGGCGGCTGGTTGAGGTTGGTAATATCCAGCCATTTCCAGAAGGGGGAGACAAGCTGCCCGCTGGCATCGCGCTGCCAGAACATACCGCCGTTGTGCAGCACCTGCAGAAAGCCCTCCAGGTTGCTGAGCACCAGGATGTACAGCGGTCCCAGCAGGGCGGGCAGCAACCCCCGCCAGCGTCCGCTGGTCGCGCGCCCTGGCTGCCCTGGGCGCTCGCCAGCCAGCAGGTTGTAGACCATGCCATATACCCCGGCGGCGCTCAGGGCAAAAACCAGGGTCACCCCCAGGTTGAAAGCAACCCCTCCAGGTGTGCCGGTCAGCTTTGCCAGCATAGCCACCAGGATATACCCGAAGTGATAGTAAGAGATGGCATAGCCGGAAAGCCAGGGGTCATGGGGTGGGAAAGTTGGCGAGTTAAGGATGGCGTTGATAAAGGCCAGCTCCATGGGCTTCTCGGTGCCCGTGGCTTCCGGGTTAGAGGCGCGCACAAAAGCCATGGCTGCAAAGGTCGCCAGAAAGAGCACCTCGACGGTCAGCACCAGGCGCAGATTGGGCTTCCACCAGGCTTTAAACGCAGCCGTGTGGCGGTGCAAGGCCCAGGCGCTCAGGCCAGCCAGCGCCAGCAGAGCCAGCAGCAGGCTGCCTGGCTCGTTGCGCAGCACGCCCAGGGATGCCAGCAGCCAGAAGATGAATCCCCACGCCAGCCAGCCCAGGGTTCGGCTGAGGGCATAACCCCGGTCAGCCAGGGCTGGCAGCAGCCGGTAGGCAAACGGGAAGGCAGCCAGCCCGGCCAGGCTGGTCAGCACATACCACAGCAGAAAATAGACCATTCCTTACCCATCTCCTGTGCAAGCCTCTCGCCTTACGGCGAATATCGAGCGAGTGCCCGGCAAGCTCGCAGCATTCCGTGTCTCCTGATCGAAACCGTTCAGTCTGTGTGGACGGTGGCCTCAGCGCAGGGTTTCGTAAATGGAAGTGTTGCCATCCTGGTACACTCTGCGCCACAGCACACCCTCTGCAGCGGGGAACTTATCCAGGCCAGGGCCGGGGTACATTCCCATCTCCTGCTGACCTAAGATGATATACCGCACGTCGTATTTTTGCAAGAACTGGCGCGCCGCGCCCAGGTCGGTTGTTTTATAAAAGTCGGCGATCTCGGCGATGCGCCGGCTGACCCAGTCACCCGGCAGCTTGGCTCGCTGCTGCTGCTGGTGCCACTCCCAGCCGACAACTCCCGGCAGGCCGGTGTAAATGGACATGCGCGATCCCCAGCGGTACAGGTTGCGCAGGTTGGCTTCAACGATAACGGGTGAGCCCTGCACATGGTCCTGCAGCCAGCGGATGGCCAGGTAGTCCTGTCCCAGGTCCATGTCACCCCATTCATCCTGGTAGTGCGAATACTTCATGAACTCCATGCCATCCAGCGTATGGGGGACGCCTTCGGTCATGCGATCGCGTACCTTGGCGGCCGCAGCGGTCACCGGGTACAACGCTGCGCCCAGCGCGAGCAGCATCAGTGCGACCTCCCAACTCAACCGCCATTGTGGCCGCCAGCGCGGCAGGGCGGTCAGCAGCCATCCCAGCCCGGCTGCGGCGCAAATGGAGAAGAAAGTCCACACCTGTAGATAAAACTTGAACACCGTGTTCATACGCCCGATGTCACCGACCAGGACAATTACCTCTACCATCAGGGTGAGCACCAGGCCGGTGCCGGTCAGGAACAGCACAAAGCGCTTGCCATCCGTCTGGTCCGGGCGCAGGAGCAGCACGCCGGCCCAGGCTGCCAGCGGCAGCACCAGCCAGGCGATGCGAGCTCCCAGGTACATCAGGCTGGCAGCAGTCACCAGCAGCAGGATACCGGCTATGCCAATCAGGCCGCGGAACTTTTCCAGCTTGCGCAGCGAGACCAGCGGCGTGGCGGCCATCCACTCGATCGTCTCCCACAGCATCCAGGTGACGATGATAAACAGGAACAAGCCCCAGTGCACCAGGTAGGAGGCCAGGGGGGTATGCGTTCCAGTCCACAGGCCCGGCTTGCTGTAGCCCAGCAGGTACCATTGGGTATACGGGCGGTAGAGCAGGATGGACAGGCCCACGAACAATGCCGCGCTGGCAGCGATCAGCCCCAGCTTCTGCACCAGGCCGGGCAGACGGCAGAACCCCGGGATTTTCTTCACCAGGGGGTGCCCGGTATCCAGTGAGAACCACAGGCCGTAGCCCAGGGCGATCACCCCAATCGCCAGGTAAGGGTAGAAGTCCCAGGTGTTGGTGGGACGCAGGGCCCCGGCCGCCAGTCCGGCCAGCAGGAAGCCAGCACAGACCCCCAACCAGCTCTTCCAACGCCGCCCTGAGGCATGAGCGCTCAGCACCACCGACAGAGCAAACGCCAGCACGAGCAGAGCCATCGGCAGGGCAAACAGATGGGCATGCAGGTCAGCGTACAGCACGGTGAAGAAGGGGAACTCAGTGATTGGCTCGACATCGTTGGGCGCCGGGATGGCCCGGGAGGGGATCCAGTACCAGTCGCCGATGCTGTAGGGCAGCTTGGCGCCCATGATGACCTGGGAAAAGCCCTGGAAGGTCCATATCAGGCGGTCGAAAAACGAGCCGTCGTCGATCAGGCCGCCAGGCGCCACCAGCCTCTGCCAGCCATGGATAATCATGCGTACCGTGCCCAGGTTGCCCAGCAGGCTCATGCCCAGCGCTCCCGCCATGCCGATCCAGAACTGGAAGTGGGGGATGCCTTCGACAACCTGCATGTCATTGCGATCGGAGTGTGGCCGCTCCCCCTCAGCCTGGGAGACAATTTCGTCCCTCGCCGGGACATCCGGCTGCGGCAGCCAGAAGGTGACCCGGTCCGCCAGGTTCCAGGCCAGCGAAAACGCGCCCAGGGCAATAAAGCTGAAGATGGTGGGGATGATCAGGTTGTAAGCCACCGCCGGCACGATCCCCAGCCACTTGACCAGCGTGCCGACAAAAACAAACCCAAAGTAATAGTAATTCAGGTAACCCCCGGCAAACCACGGGTCATAGGGGGGAAAAGTGGTGCTTTTCAGCACGGCGTTAAAATACGAGAAGTCCATGGGCTTCTCGCCCCCCTTCCAGGGATGCCACAGGTCAGGGTTGCCGTAACGGATCAGCAGATCCAGCAGGAAGAAGCCCAGGGCAACCAGCTCTATCATCAGGAAATACCGCTTCTTCTCTTTCCACTCGCGTTTCAGTTCTTCTCGCTGGACATACGCCAGCAGCAGGCCAGCAGCCGCGATGATCAGCAGCGCCAGGGTGATGGTGAAGCGGGTGAAGGGGACCTTGTATGAGCCTGCCAGCCAGCACAGGTAAGAAAGGGACAGCAGGCCAAAGGTGCGGCTCATCGGGTAGCCGCGGTCGCCCAGCCCAGGCAGGGCCAGGCGCACCAGCGGGTAAGCCAGCAGCCCGAGCAGGGTGATGCTCAGATACCAGAAGAAGATGCTGGCAATCGGCCAGCGGTTTTGCAGCGCCTGCAGCTTGAACAGCTCAGACCAGGTGCCGCCGCCGCGCTGCCCCTCCAGGCGGTCTGGCGGAAGCAGCAGGTTAGCGGGCTGGGGGCCGTAGCGCAGGGGCGGCAGGCGCACAATGTGCTCCAGGTCGGCCGCGCCCAGCGCTTCCCGCGTGTGCTGAGGGTCATAGCTGTTGGTCTTTTGAAAGACCAGCACCTTGGGATGGTCATAAACTGTGAAGGCTTCCTCGGCAAACTGGTCATTGATGTGCCAGCTGCCAATCGCCGGGTCTGACTGGAAGACCTTGACCAGCTCATACCCCAGGCGTCCTTTGAATTGGCCGGGCTCCGCCACCGCATAGCACCAGTAGATATCCTTGTCAATCGGGCAGCCAAGCAGCTCGCGGTAATACTGGGTGGTCAGCGGGAAGCGCTCAGGGATGCGCGGCAGGCTGCCCCACTGGCGGTTGGAGGTGATCACGATGTAATCCGATTCGTCCAGGATGCGGCTGAAACGGTCCCGCTTTTCCGGGGTGTCGTCCCAGTACATATTGAAGTTCAGGTCCAGGGGATAAATACCCCCGAACCCGTCGTAGCCGTCCATGCGCAGGGGTAAGCCGTCATCCCACTCCCCCTCATTAGCCAGGCCCATGCCGGTGATGGCCAGCATCCCCAGCGGGGGGCTGCCGGGATTATTCTCGACCTTCAAGTTGATAAAATAGGGCTTGTCCTTCTCCATCGACAGCGGCCGGTCCAGCTTCAGCGTGTACCCCCGCGATGGGCCAAAATGCTGTTCCTGGGGAGAGAAGTCGGCCATGAGCGAGGCCTGTGCCAGCGGCTCGCCGTCAGGGCGGTCGGTTATGCTCAGGGATAAGGTGCGCGCCTGGTGGTCCGCCTGCAGGTCAGTCACCTGGCTGAGCAGGATCTCCTCAAGCACGCCGCTCTCGTTTGGGCGGAAGGTCGCCAGGTAGGGCGCAGCCGGGGTGATCTGAAGGTCATAGGGGAAAGGCAGAGGCTGGTTCAGGAGGGTGTTGTCGTTAAGGCGCAGGTGCAGGTTGATTGGGCCGGGGATGTTCTGGTAGATCCAGCGGGATGCCTCAACGCGGGTGATCGGCCGGGTATAGATAGTGGTGAAAGCAACGGCGTAGATCCAGGTGGCCGACAGCGCCAGGACGCCGGCAGCGGTGGCCAGGGCGTGGGAGTGTCTCTTCAGCCAGCCTGCCAGCCGCCGGCCGCGTGAGGGGGGCTGGACGCCCCCGCCGGCTGAGTCGGGTTGGTCGACCTGCTCATACCAGGCGAGCAGCGCCCAACCGGCGAAGATGGCCAGCATGGGATAAACTGGAAACTGGTAGCGCATGGTCGGGTTGGACGCCAGGGACTGCCAGGTGAAGTAGAAGGCGGTCCAGCCCCAGATCAGCGCATGCCTGGCCCAATCGCCCTTGAGCATACGCAAACCGGCCCAGATAAATCCGCCCCAGGCAAGCAAGCCAAAAGCCAGACCCAGCCCCCACTGCACCATGTTCTTTCCTGAGAACAGGATGCTGCGCCGCGCCCACTGCAGCGCAGGTGGAAAATCCACATCTCCCGAGCTTTGGGCGCGCAGCTCCTTCAGGTTGGCAACCCATCGTTCGTTTGGAGCCAGCCCGAGGAAGCCCGGCCCGCTGAAGGCATAAGGCTGGCCCAGGCGGAACACCAGCAGGCTGACAAACGCAGCTACCGCCATGTATCCTAAGGCATGCAGCGCCAGATCCTGGCGATCTTTAGCCGGCAGGGTGAACAGGCGCAGCGCCACCGCCGCTGGAAGCATCATCGCCATGGGGATGGCGCTCACTTTGGAGGCCATGGCCATGCCAAAGGCCAGGCCGAAACCCAGGCTGTAAAACAGCGGCCTGCGCCAGTCCTTCCAATCGGTTTTGGATACCTGCACGGCGAAATAGAACGCCAACAGTGTAAACATGTTGATGAAGGTATCCATGGTAAAGAAGTGGGACTGTTGGATGTGCAGCACCGCGGCCGCTGAGAAGGCAGCCGCAAGCACCCCAACCCTGCGGTCGTATAACCTGGCGCCAACCAGGAAAACCAGCAGCACGGTCAGCAGGTCAGCCAGCGCCGACAGCGCCCGCCCGGCCTGGGTCATCTCCATAAACCCGGAATTACCAAAGACCCATTCCACCACGTAGCGGGTGATGAACATGGGCAGGGTGCCGTAGACGTAGAAGCCGTGACCGCGGTTGTGCGGGTTCAGGCTTGAATTGGCGGTGTCAAAGAACTCTCCCAGGCTCTTCACCGGGCTGATATCCGAGCCCACCCATACCAGGAAGCGCTCGTCTGGGTGCAGGTACTGGTACTCGCCCCAGAAGATGCCGCTGAAGCGCAGGTAGGCGCCGGCCAGCAGCACGTAGATCAGCAGGATGTCGATGCCCCAGCGCAGGATGAACTGGCGCAGGCGTGAGCTTTTCTTGGGCAGCGGCTCGGGATCAGCGGGGGATTCGAAAGAGGGTTCGGGGAGCGTCATGTTGAAGATCTTCAACCTTATTGTTGGGGCGGGACAAAATACATATTAAAGTTCTTGTTTTCGCCGTATTTGGATTGGTAAACCTGCATCCATCCCTGGGGATAGCGGGAGCGCAGCGCATCCAGTGACGCCTGGTCCTGGATGTTGAGCAGGAAGAGCTTGGCGCCGGGGTTATCGGCTGTGGCAGGCAGCTGGTCGAGGCCCACCGCATAATCCCGCAGCGGCGCGCCGCTGTTCAGCATTACCAGGCGCGTGTCCACCCAATAAGGGTAGCTAAAAATGTATACTTCCTGGCTGCCGGTCAGGTCCGAAAAGTTTTGCAGCACGTGGTCCATCTCGGAGGTATTCCAGGAGGCCTCGCTGTACTGTTTCTGGTACTGGTTGAACACCAGGTCGTAGTTCTGCAGGCCGATCCAGGCCAGCAGTACAGCAGCGATCCCCCAGGCCAGGCGCGGCGAGTGGAATCCATTTTCTAATGCGCGCAGGAAGCCATCCAGTGCCAGGGCGGCTATGAGAAACACCGGCACCAGGGCGCCGCTGGTGCGGTTGAGCACCGGGTTTTCCTCGGGGAATGCCAGGGAGAGGATGGATGGCAGCATCAACAGCGGAACAGAGAGCACCAGGAATGCGTCCAGCCAGTGGCGCTGGCGGATATAGCGCACCACCAGCAGCAGCAGCCCAAGGTAGAACAGCACGGCGCTGATCAGGTCCAGCGCCGGCCGGCCGGGGATGGAGACGGTCCATACTGTGCCGTTATCCCAGGCGAACATGACCATGGCGTTCCACAGGTTCTGCAGGAAAATGACCGCTGCCGAAGCTGGTAAAGCGCGCTCCCAATCCCCCAGGCGGCTGAAAGCGCGAAAGGCAAAGCTCTCCGGGTTTTGCTGGGCATAGCGCAGCAGCGGCAGAAAAACCAGCAATGAAATCACCACCAGCATGGCCAGCATGATCACAGTCTTAAGACGCTGGCCTTTGGACTGGCGGTGCAGCAGGTAAAGACCGATCGCGGTCAGGATAACGAAAGGCAGGATGCGCGCCGGGGTGTAGCCGTGCAGCCCGAGCCCCAGGAACAGCCCGGCAAGGATGAAATCGTTGCGATTGGAGCGGCGGATGCCGCGCAGCAGGTAATACAGGGTGGGCGCGACGAACAGAGGATACAGCGAAAAGCGCAGCGCTACGCGGGTGATGACCACCGGCCAGTACCCCACGCCGGTAAAAAACGCCGCCAGGAACCCCACGCGCCGGTTTGCCACCTCCTTGCCCAGCAGGTACATATAGCACACCAGTACCAGCCCCCCCAGCAGCGTCCCGATCTTGAGGCTCAGGAAGGATAATCCCGTGCCAAAGACGCGAGCCACCGCTGCGGTCAGGTAAAACTGCAGCGGCTCACGACCGGTGTTGCGGGGAAAGAAAATGCTGTACTGCCCGCGCAGCACATCATCCACATCCATCAGCTTCTCGGCGTGGTCGCTGGTCATTTCGGGAGGCACTTCAGCCAGGCGGTAGGAGCGGAAGAAAAGCACCACTCCGGCCAGGGCCAGCACCAGCAGCGCCTGGCGGGAAATGCGCAGGTTCCAGGCCGGGTTGGCCAGGCGCTGGCGCAGTTTCCCAGAGGTGGCGCCCGAGCCTGTCCCCGCAAGCCAGAAGGCGCCGATGGCAAAGATCAAGGCCAGCAGCCACAAGGCCAGGTTGAGCGGGGTGAACAGGCCGCCTCCAAACGCCAGGAAAGCGGCGGCGCCTAACGCCAGGCTGGCGACCAGCGCCGGGGTGTGGATGGACAATGTGTCCGGCGTTTCCTCGGCAGGCGGCGGTGGCGCAGCGGTCCACTCCTCTTTCCAGGTGGCCCAGATCAACCAGGTGCCTGCCATCCAGTACAGGATGGCCCCCGCTATCCAGGAACGGTCGGGACGCGGCTGCAGCGCCAGCTGGGCAATCGCTCCCAGGGCAAAGGCAGCCAACGAGGCCCAGGGGACTTTGATCGGCGGGCGCGGGGGTGCAGGCTCAGAAAGCGTGCTGTCCGGCTCGCCCTCCGAATCTTGCAGAGCTGGTTCCTCCTGCGATGGAATGCTCTCGGCCAGAGGAACAGGTGTAGTGGATAGCTCCTCTTCGGCCTGGCTGAGCGCGGTATCGCCCGGCGCAGGGGGGATCTGCAAAGGTGGCCCTTTCCAGGGAGTGAGCAGCGACTTGACGTAATCCAGAACGGTCGGTTCGTGTTGATCGGTGTTCATATTCGGTGCGCCAGGATGATCAGGCTTTCGCCCATGTTGAGCGGAATAATACTCCATCCCAGGATTGCCTGCAAGCCTCCAGGCCCGCCAAACAGGAATTTCTGCAGCCGGGGGGGCAGGAAGGACACATATGGCGCGTCCCAGAAGCCATCAGAAAAGACTTTGAAAGGCTTGAAGCCGCTGCTGCGCAGGTCGCGCAGCCACTCGTACGGCTGCCTCAGGCTGATATGTGTGCGGTCGCGGTAGCCGATCCAATTTTCCTTCTTCTTGCGGCGCATCCACGAGGCCAGGTTTGGGGTGGCAAACACCAGCAGCCCACCAGGCTGCAGCAGGCGCGCCATCCCGGCGATGGATTTCTCTGGCTGCGGCAGGTGCTCGGCGACGTGCTTGCTGATGATGATCTGGAAGGAGGCAGGGGCAAAGGCCCCCAGGTCTTCTGCCGAGCCGAGCAGGAAGCTGCCCTGGGGGACGTTGTGCTGCGCCTGGCGCAGCGCCCAGGGATTGATATCCATTCCCACCACCTGGTAGCAGTCAGTAAAGCGCTGCAGCAGGTGGCCCAGCCCGCAGCCAACTTCCAGCACGCGCCCGCCAGGCGGGCCGTAGCGCCGTGCCAGCGTGGCGTAAAAACGGTTCGACCACCAATACTGGCTGTATTTTCTGTATGAGACATTGGCATAGGTGCCGCTGCTGAAATAGGTCTCATCAAACGGACCACCTGGCGCTCTGTGCCTGTCGAAGCCCTCTTCCATATCTGAGCTTGCCGGAATCTCTTCAGATTCGCTCATCCCTTCACCTCCACCGCGCGCGCTGTGTAGAATGTAAAAACGCCCTGTTCATCGGGCTGTGGGCGGGTATAGGGGCGAACCAGGCGGTCGGTGAGCGCCAGGTTCCAGCGCTGGGGGACGAACAGCCAGCGCCCGGTCAGAGCGTGGGGCAGCAGCGTGGGCGCCCCGAAGTAATGCCCCCATTCCATCGCATGCCAGGCAGGTGGTGGAAAATAATTCCAGTGCCGTTCCAGCTGGAATCCTGCCCGTTCCAGCCAGCTGCGCCAGGTCTCCGGCGGGACGGCGTGCTCCACGCGGGTGACGCGCCGGAACCAGCGGGTGTAGGCCTGCCCGGCAGATTTCAGCCCGGCCTTGCCCAGGATTGCCGGGATGGATAGCTGGTCCAGGTAATCCGGGTTGGGCACGCAAAAATAGAAGGGCGCGCCGGGTTTCAGCACGCGCCGGGTTTCTGCCAGGACTGCTTCAATGTGCGGAATGTGCTCCAGCACCGAGTTGCTCACCGCACAGGCAAAATAGCCATCTGGGATGGGCAGGAACGCGCCGTCGGCGCGCACCAGGCCGTGGTAGCAATCCCGGCGCCGGGCCTCCTGCAGCGGTTGAGCCCAAGGGTCAATACCCACGTCCAGCTTTTGGTCAAAGGTGATCGAGGCAAAGTGCCCATCGCCGCAGCCCACGTCCAGGATGGGATGGGGCAGCGCAAAATCCTGGTAAAAATGCGCTTCCACTGCCCGCAGCATGGCGCGGAAATAAGGCAGCTCCCGCAGGTTAAGCCAGAAATAATCCTTAGCCATTGCCCCCCTTTCTGCGTTTGGCTTCAACAGATTTGGCTATGTTAGACTCCACGCGGGCGGCGCCCAACCCTGGCTTCA
>CAIQIV010000855.1 GCA_903871905.1 uncultured Chloroflexota bacterium
CGAAGATCGCATTGCTGGCTTTTTGGCGGGGGCGGACGATTATCTTTGCAAGCCCTTTAACGTGGATGAGTTGATCCTCCGGATCCGCGCCATCCTGCGCCGGGCAAAAAGCCACCCGCGTTTGGAAGAAAACCCGGAGATCGAAGTCAGCGCTCGTCCTTCTCAGCCTGGAGTCCAGGTGCCAGCCGAACCCGCGAAAGAGTCTCCCCAAAAACACCAGATCACGATTGGTATGTATACCTTAAACGTGCGCACGTTCGAGCTTGCCACACCCAACCGCGGTAAAATTCGCCTGACCCCGGTGCAGTTTGATTTGCTGTATCACCTGATGGGCCACCCCGGCGAGATCTTTTCACCGGCGCGCGTGCTGGACGAGGTCTGGGATTATCCCTCAGATGCTGGCAGCCCTGACCTGGTGCGCGTTCACATCAAGAATCTACGAGAGCGGATCGAGGATGACCCGCGCAGTCCGACCTTCATTCAGACAGTCGCCGGGTATGGTTACACGATCCGTGAAGATGAAAATAATTGACCAGGACTTATCGCGTTCTGATTGTTGATGACGACCCCGATCAGGTTGCAATGGTCGGGGATTATTTGAGGCTTCAAGAACTATATGCAGTAGATTGGGCTGGTGATGTGCAGGAAGCGCGGGGGCGTCTTTCTGACTCAGCGCAGTATGATATCGTGCTGCTCGATTATCGCCTGCCAGACGGCACAGGTCTGGATATTCTTGATGAAATTCAACAGTGCGACCTGCGCCTGCCGGTTATCATGATTACCGGGCAAGGAGATGAGCGTATCGCCGCCCACACGATCCAGCGCGGGGCGGCAGATTACCTGGTGAAGGGCAGCAATTACCTGCCCGGGCTGCCGGCGATGATGCAGAAAGTAATCCGGGATCATGAACTGAGGCAAGAGGTTGACAGGTCGCTCGAAAAAATTCGCTACCAATCGCTTCTACTGGACAACGTCCGCGATGCGGTGATTGTTTGGGATGATCTGGGCCAGATCACCTTCTGGAACCCGGCTGCCGAAGCTTTGTTTGGTTGGCCTGCAAGCGAGCGCCTCGGTTTGAACGTGAAGGATATCTATTACCCGATGTTTTCTCCCAGGCCGGATCCCGATAACCATTTGGACGAAGAGGTGGAACGCCGCGTGAGTGTGGAGGGTGGGGGCGAGGTGTGGGTCAGTTCCAGGATAACATCGCTGCAGGATAATGCCCAGGATGGTAAACTAATTGGCTATATGGATGTTTTGCGCGATATCACCGAGCGGCGCAAGATGGAAGGCTTAATTCAGGCCATGACTGCCCAAATGACCCAATCGGCCCGGTTATCAGCTATCGGAGAACTGGCATCAGGTGTAGCGCACCGCATTTCGAATCCCCTGGTGACCGTGATTGCCAATGCCCAGATCCTGAAACGTGAACTGGGGATCGATCATCCCGATTATGAAGCCTCAGAAGACATTGAAAAGGCCGGCTGGCAGGCCCAACAGGTTGTGAAGCAGCTGCTGGAATTTTCTCGCCCGGCTGTGGGAACAGCGGTGGATGTATCCGTGAACAGCACGATCGAGAGCGCGTTGGTCCTGGTTGAACCACAAATTCGGGAAGCAGGGGTTGAGCTGATCCTGAATCTTGGCCAGGGCTTGCCGCCGGTCTGGGGCGTTGCGCGGCAAATCGAAGACCTGTGGGTGAATTTGCTGTTGCTGGGGCGTGACGCGGCCCTGGCTGGTGAAGGATCACATCATATCTGGCTTCGCAGCACCCGCCGTGGGGAGCAGTCTGTTCAGGTGGAGGTGGCGGACGATGGCGTGCCGATTCCCGCTGACAAGCTGTCGCAGGTATTTGAGCCTAATTTCATTAGCAGCAGCATTGGGCGCGGCACGGGCCTTGAATTGAGCATCTGTCGCGAGATTGTACGCCAGCACCATGGGCAAATCCGGGCGGCCAGTAATGGCAGGTACAACATGTTTGCAGTGAACTTGCCGGCGAGTAAGGGGGGATAAATGGAAGAGGCTTTTATGGAAGTACCGGCATTGGCGGAGAGCCTGGAGGCTCTTTCGGAACTCCTGGCTGCGTATTCGGATATGCCAACCGCGCTTTCGCAGGGGCTCCGCTATATCCTGGGGCGGGTTGGACGTTCAGGTGGAATGTTGATTGTGCAGGGCCCAGAAGACCAGGTGCCGGTCTTCTGGCTCGTAGAAAATGCTCCAGAGGACTGGAAAACTCAGCTGGATGACCCGGAAAGCACCCTGCGGCGGTTGTGTTACATCATGATTGACCCCAATGGAGTCGAGGTCACAGATAATTCGTATGCGCCGATGCTGGTCTTTCCCCTGGCGACCATTTCCGGTCAGCAAGGCCTCTTGCTGGTCACTGGTTCAGCGGCTTCACCG
>CAIQIV010000856.1 GCA_903871905.1 uncultured Chloroflexota bacterium
AGGTAGGTGCACCCCAGGGCGCGGCTGTAGCGGTCGCCCAGCTTGAAGATATTGCCTACCTCCACCCCGCGCACCGCTCGCAGCGCCCCTCCGCACTCCGGGCAGCCGCTGCCATCGTTTGCGGTAGCGATATCTGCCACCATCTGCGCCTGGTAGTCGCGGCCGTAGTTGACGTTGAGCAGGTGATAACCGGCTTCGTTGGCGCCGGCTACCAGGTTTGGCGAATCGACGGCTGACTCATCCACCACCACCAGGGCTCCAGACAGCCCCACCGGCGAGGCATAACCCGGCTCGGCCCCAACGGCCCGGATCTCTGCTTCGACTGCCGGGCGCAACTGGCGCGCCCTCAGCACATTGGCCAGCTTGGTCTCATTGACCTCCAGATCGCCTCGCACCACGGCAAAGACAAACTGCTCGCGGCTGGCCTCGCCTTCCTGGATGGAAGCCACCAGGAACACCGCTTTGGCGGTGCGCTCTTGTGGCACACCCAGGAAATCCGCCAGCGCCTGGATGGACTTGCAATCCGGGGTGGCTACTTTTTCCAGCGGCAGCATCGCCTCCGCCGCCGCTGCTGGCCTGGCGAAGCGCGCCACCTGGCGGTTGGCTGAGTAACCGCAGCGGTCGCACAGGAGCAGCGTGTCCTCGCCCGCAGGGGTCAGGTACATAAACTCGTGCGCCACCTGCCCGCCCATCATCCCGGTGTCGGATTTGACGGCGATCACCGGCAGCCCGCAGCGGTGGAAGATGTTGAAATAGGCCTGGTAGTGCGCCTGGTACTGCGCATCCAGCCCACTCCAGTCGGCGTCCAGGCTGTAGCTGTCCTTCATGGTGAACTCGCGCACCCGGATCAGCCCGGCGCGCGGCCGCGGGTCGTCCCGCCACTTGGTCTGGATATGGTACACCAGCTGCGGGAGCTGGCGGTAGGAGCGGATCTCCTTGCGCACCAGGTCGGCGACCACTTCTTCGTGGGTCATGGCCAGCACCATGTCCCGTCCGGAGCGGTCCTTCATCCGCCCCATCTCGTTATCAATGCTGTACCACCGCCCCGTTTCCTGCCACAGCTCGGCAGGTTGGATAATGGGCATGGTGATCTCCTGCCCGCCGATGGCCTGCATCTCCTGGTGCAAGATGGCCTCGATCTTGTCCAGGGCGCGGCGTGCCAGGGGCATGTAGGTAAAGATGCCGGCGGCAAGCTGGCGGATAAAACCGGCACGCAGCAGCAGCTGGTGGCTGGCTATCTCAGCCTCCGCCGGCGCCTCCCGGATGGTCTGGCTGAAGAGCCTGGTCATACGCATGGTGTACCTCCTGTAACAAATCAAAAACCCTCTGGCTGGCTGGCCAGAGGGCCTGGGTGGCAGTAGATCGGCTACGCCTACCCGCCATACCCTGGACGACCGTCAGCCGGGTGCGGCCTGCGGTGGGCAGGGGTTGGGGAGGGGAAAACGCAGCAGGTGTTCATCGAGGCACAGTTTACCACACTTCTCCAGGGTGGGCAACCGCCTGTTCAGCTCTGGTAGGTGTCATTGGATTTTACCCCCGCGGCGTTGAGCGTGCGCACCGGCTGGGCTGCGCTGCGTCCTGTGGTGGAGTGATAGGTGGGCTCGGGACGGGCCGGCGCAGCAGTTGCCTCCACCTCGGACGCAGCCGGTCGGCTTGCGCTGCGGTAGGTGGGGGTTGAGGCTGTCGGGTTGAGCGATGGGTAGCTGGAGCGGCTGCCGGGCTGACGCAGCACCGGGGCGCTGCTGTAGGCCGGGCGGTCGTTCTCCATGCTGAACAGGCGCTTTCCGGCGCTGGAGAAGGTGCCGATGATCAGCACCCGGATCAACCATACCAGGATGGCAACGAAGATGGGCACCACGCGCAGCAGGGTGGCGTGCTCGACCACGGCATTGCCCAGCGATTGGTGGTTGAGGATGGCGATCGACACGCCCCACCAGGTGAGCATGGCGTTCATGGTGGCCGCCAGCAGCCAGGCGCCAAAAAGATACCAGACCTCTCTGTTCTCGCTCTCGCTGGCCTCCGGGGTAAACAGGCGGGCAATGCCGGCAAAGTCGATGGCGCAGAAGGCGATGGCCAGGATGGTGGCCCAACTGATGCCCAGGAACTTCAGCTCGCCCAGCAGGTCAGACAGGGCATATACCGTGGAGCTGTAATTGAAAATTTCAAAGGCGATCAGCGCAGCCACGATGATCACGCCGAAAGCCAGCCCGCGCTGCAGGCGCAGGCGCGGCGCCGACGAAGGTGCATAGGATGGATCGTTCATCAGACACTCCTCTCAGGTAAAGAACCGATACACTGGGACGCACCGGAGCGGCCGCAGTCGCAAAGCGTCCATACCCCTATTATAGAACTTTTGTTCTATATGTCAAGGGGTTTGGGAAACTGCTGCCTGCCTGATTCGCCTGGTTGGGGCAGGTGTTTGCCAGCAGCATTCACCTGCAGCACGATCTTCGTATCCGTGCGCAACCGGTAGCAGATCTTATCCTTCGTCATGGTATACGTCTGTCGACATACATTGGCGTTGTACCGCTTATCATTCTTTTTATGTACGCCAATATTTCTTTTTCCAATTTGCTCCCTTGGGGGGTGGTCAATTTTCGGGCAAAATTTGTCGTGTGGTTCATAGGCTCCGAATTATTGGCGCAAAGAGTCTGCCTTTGAACCAGTTTTTGTAAAGATCTACTTCAAACTATGTGAAGATGGAGTAGTATCCCGTAATTAAGGCAAAGAAGTAATGTTAGAAGCGTCCGCAATAAATGGCTGAAAATAGGCTTGTAAGACCGGAATAAATGGTGAAGATGCGCTGGGGGAAGGAGAGTCTCTTTACCTCCGGCGCTTGCCTCTTCGGGTCAGGCCAAGTTGGAACATGATGCCCACCACTGCCAACCCCACGAAGACGACCGCCTGGACCGCCCCGCTGAAGTGCAGCAGGTCGCTGCCCACCGCCGCCAGCGCCGCTGCCCCGGTGAGAGAAGAGAAGATCACCAGCGCCCAATCAAAGAAGCGGTTGGCCAGGAAGACCCCCACCAGCCCACCGGCGATGAAGACCACCCACTGCAGCAAGCCGCTGACCGGTGTCATGCCGCGCACCAACACCAGCAGCACGTAGCCGCAGGCAAGGAAGCCCACCCCGGCCAGCACCAGTGATGGGATGGCGCGCGCGAGAAACACCCCCAGCAGTCCCAACCCGACCGCTGCCAGGATGTGCACCAGGGGGCTGGCGTCAGGAAACAGCGCCTGGCCCAGGGCAAACCCGGCCAGGAAGCCTACCACCGCCAGGAAAAGCCAGAACAGGCTGCGCCCGAAGAGCAGAGCAAACAGCCCGCCCACCACTCGCAGCAGGGTGATGAAAGCAGACATGGTTCACAACTCCTTTGCACAGGGGGCTTGCAGGCCAGCAGGATAAGGACAGCCAGACCGGAGACCCATCTACCACAATGGTATCAGCAATCCACCTGCAGCGCAACCGGAAAAAGGCGCGTCCGCTTTGCATGGCGCTTGACAGCCTGTTTTGCATTCATTACACTTGCGGCGCGGAAATCTGGAAAACAGCCCTGGGAGCAGCCAGGGGCGAGGCAATAGGATGTCAGAAAACAATGGCCAGAAGAGAATCGAAGATTATGGAATCCACATCGGGGAGCTGCAGCGCGGCCGGTTGAACAAGATCAGTGATGTGCCTGGGGTGCGGGTGGGTCATTGCACCATCGACACCGGGCGCAATAAGACGGGGGTCACAGTGGTCACCTGGGGCGAGGGCAGCCCCTTCGCTCACAGGCTGGCAGCGGGCTGCCATGTGCTCAACGGCTACGGCAAGACAACCGGGCTGGTGCAGATCGACGAACTGGGCACGCTGGAGAGCCCGATCGCTTTGACCAATACCCTCAACGTCGGCCTGGTGCACGATGCGCTGGTCGAGCACCTGGTCACGCAGGCGCGGCAGCAGCAGATGCCGCTCACCTCAGTCAACCCGGTTGTATGCGAGTGCAACGATGCATATCTGAATGATATCCAGCAGCGGGCCGTGCGGCAGGAGCACGTCTTCCAGGCCCTTGCCGATGCCCGCCCGGACTTTGTGGAGGGGGATATTGGCGCCGGGAAGGGGATGTCCTGCCACCAGCTCAAAGGCGGCATCGGCTCGGCCTCCCGTGTGGTAGACCTGGATGGAAAATCCTACACCCTGGGGGTGCTGGTGCTGTCCAACTACGGCATGCTGCACGACCTGACCATCCAGGGATGTCCACTGGGTAGGGAACTGGAGAAAAAAATCAACGTGCACGAAAAGGTTGAGCACGGCTCGATCATTATGGTGATCGCCACTGATGTCCCCCTGTCCGACCGGCAGATCCGGCGCGTGTGCAGGCGGGCCGGGGTGGGCCTGGCGCGCCTGGGCTCCTTCATGGGGCACGGCAGCGGGGACATCGCC
>CAIQIV010000857.1 GCA_903871905.1 uncultured Chloroflexota bacterium
AGGGTGGAAAGTGCGCTTTTCCCGCCGCCCAGGCGTTCACCCAGGATTTTCACCTGGGAAGCCAGCCCCACCAGAATGAAACAGGCGTAACACAGGGCGATCGCCCCGCCAATGAAGATCAGCACGGCAGCCGCCACGCGTACCAGGCGCTGTGCCAGCCAGGCACACAGCACCACCACAGCCCCCAGGAAGAGGGTGTTCACCAGCCCCAGCAGGAAGGCGCGCCCCAGGTTCTTTTCCAGGCGCTGCGATGTTTTCTGCACCGCGCCGGGCAGCACCAAGTTGATGAAGGTGAACAGTGCCATCAGGGTAATGCCAGCCGCCAGCACGAAAACCAGCAGCCCCACCAGTTCCCTCAGGTTGACTCCTGCATCCAGGGAAGATACGAACATTGCAAATATTTTTCTCATTATGAACCTCCAATTGGTTTATACAGCCTCCCAGGGGAGGGAGGTTGATCATTCACTCTTTAGTAAGTCCTTCCACGCGGTAGGCGTCCCAGATCTGCAGTGCAGGCTTGGGGTCGCCGTCCGCTTCCACCAGCCCGTTGTAGGCGAACATGGACAGGGTATCGATGTTTTCCTTTGATACCCCGTTCTGTTGCATGAAGCTGGCATACGAGTCGATGTTCAGGTCCCGCAGCAGGAGGTAGATCCAGAAATCCAGCCGCCCGCCGAGCTGGGTGTGGATGGCCTCCAGGTAATCCACCTGGTCCTGCTCGCTGCCCGGGAACGGACCGGCACCCTGCGAGGTGTAGCCGCCTTCTGCCACTGCCAGGGGTTTATCTGTGTGCTCCAACAGCGGGGTGTAGTAATCGGGTGGGATCTCGGCGGCAGAGGAGAAGGCGACCCAGGGGTATGAGGAGATGACCCACAGGTCCAGTTTCGGCTCGAAGGCTTCCATGGTTTCCCAGTTGATCTGGTAGGCCTGCCGTCCCTCGGCGGAAAAGGCCGACAGGTTGTTGAGGTCTTCCCACTGGAAGGTGACAAAAACCTGCGTATCAGGCGACTCAGCTTTGACCAGGTCGTAGGTTTCGCGGTACAGGCTCAGGTAATGGTCAAAATCGCGCGGGAAGGCATCGGCATAGGTGTTGATCTCGGATGCCAGGCCGAGGTAGTGCGGCTGGAACTGGCGCACGAGGCGCAGGGTGAAATTGGTGAAAGCCAAGCGCACGCGCGGCTCTTCGAAACTGGCATCCCAGCCCTGCGGCAGACCAGAAAATTCCCGGCGGTTGAGCCCGTTGAGCGGATCGACCACAAAGATCACATCCATGCCGTTCTGATGGGCAAGCACCACCTGGTTCTGGATATCGGTGACGGCCTGGGAAGGGGCATCCGCGCGGGTTTCAAAATCCTCCCAGGGGATGTTCTGTTGCAGGAGCACCACGTCGGCGTGCTCTCCCAGCAGGACATAGTGGTCGAGGATGCTTTGCAAGGAGACGTCGGGCGGGGAAGGGAAAAAGCCGTAGGCGGTCTTCCCGCTGTCAAACGGTGAAACCTCCAGGGAGGGAACGGGCAGAGGGGTGGCTGGGACCGTCGGCTGCGTCCCGGCGCATGCCAGGGAAAGCAGGAGGGGCAGCACCATGGCGGCTGCGATCTTGATCTTCATTTTTTCACCCGGCTGCGGCGGAACA
>CAIQIV010000858.1 GCA_903871905.1 uncultured Chloroflexota bacterium
ATCAGATTAGTGAATTGGATTAGACAATAGTAACTAATTATGAACAAACCTCTAATCCCGGCCCAAAGGCGAGAGCGAATTCAAGAGTACCTGGAAATCCATACCATCGTGCGCATTGGGGATTTAAGCGCCATGCTGGGCGCCTCGGAGGCCACCATTCGCCGTGACCTGGAATGGATGGAGAGCGAGGGGTTGGTGGAGCGCACACATGGCGGCGCCATCCTCACCGAGCGCACCCTGCTGGAGCCGGAGTATCTCCAACGGGCCCAGCGCTCCCCGGAAGAAAAACGCAAGATCGGCGCCTGTGCGGCCTCGATGATCAATGATGGCGACATTATATTCATCAACGCAGGTACCACCTCTACCCAGGTGATGCGCCATATCCGGGGGCATGCCGGGATCACGGTCATTACCAACAACCTGACGGCAGCGTTGGAAGTGGGCGCGGCCGGTTTTAACCTGATTATGTTGGGGGGGGATTTCCAGCCTACGTCGAATGCGACTGCCGGGCGCTTTGCCACCGAGAACTTGAACAAGGTTTACGCCAGCAAAGCCTTTATCAGCGTGGATGGTTTTAGTTTGAAGTACGGCTTCACGGTGCCCACCAACGCTGAAGCCGAGATCATCGGCTGCATGGTGGAGCGAACTCATGGTGTGGTCAGCCTGATGGCCGATCACTCCAAGTGGGGTGTGGTCTCCAATTTTCAGGTGGCAGCCATCGACCAGGTACACCGCTTTATTACAGACGATAAGATCAGTCAGCACGCCCTGGATGCCCTGGCGGCGCGCTCCATTGAAGTCGTTATTGCTGGCGAATCTGCTTCCAGAACTGGTTAACGCAGCGCCGGCGCAGCATTGTTCTCCCAGGAGGTAGTTGAATGGCGTTTCTGTTCAAGCGTAAGGAGAAGAAGACTGCCACTCGGTTGTTTTTCGCTACCGATATTCATGGCTCCGAGCGGACGTACCGCAAGTTTATCAACGCAGGGAATTTTTACAAAGTGAACCTGCTGATCATGGGGGGAGATATTTCTGGAAAGCTGCTGATCCCAATCATTAAGGAAGGCAACGGGCACTATCGCGCTACCCTGCAGGGGCGTGTAGAGAAGATTACCACGGAGGCCGATCTGCAGGCATTGAAGGATCGCATCGGCCTGCTGGGGTTTTACGGCCAGGAAATGGAAGAGGATGAGTTCAAAGCGCTGCAGGCCGATCCCAAGCAGGTGGATGAGCTTTTTCACCGGCTGGCGCGCCAGCGCCTGGACAGTTGGGTGGACCTGGCTGAGGACCGCTTAAAAGGCACCGGGATCAAGTGCTTTGTCACCGGTGGCAATGATGATGATCCCGAAGTGCTGGATGCTATCCGGCGCAGCGGGACACAGTCCTTTTTTGCCTGCGAAGGCGAGGTGGCGCAGGTAGATGAGGACCATACCATGATCAGCGTGGGGTTTAGCAATCCCACGCCCTGGAACACCCCGCGTGAGATCCCGGAGGAAAAGCTGGCTGAGATCATTGAGAATATGATCGCCAGGGTAGAGGATAAATCGCACTGCATTTTCAACCTCCACGTGCCCCCACTGGATTCAACCCTGGATACCTGTCCGAAGCTGGACTGGAGCAAAGATCCACCCGAACCGGTGGTGGTTGGCGGGCAGATCGTCATGGCCGGCGCCGGGAGCCCTTCGGTGCGCAAGGCGATCGAAACATACCAGCCGATGTTGGGCCTGCACGGTCATATCCATGAATCGCAGGGCATGATCAAGATTGGAAAGACCACCTGTATTAAT
>CAIQIV010000859.1 GCA_903871905.1 uncultured Chloroflexota bacterium
GCCCGGGAGTGGGCCTTGGAGAGGGCGCGCCGCATCCTCCAGCAGCCCAATCCCCAGCCTCTCGACCCGCACATCGACGCTGAGTTCCGCCGTATCATCGCCGCCCTCGAGGCGAAATAACCCTCACCCGATCAAGCACGTCCCCCATGCCCATCTCCAGGCTTCCAATTCTCCAGCACCTCCGCTGCCAGGGAATTCGCAAGCCTGGAGGTGCACTCCTTGAATTTCATCCAATTTAAGGAGTGTACCCCCTAAAATTTTGACAATTATGCGGGTTGGGTATACGTTCTTAGGTCCCCTTCATCCTTCATGGCCTGTTCTGTGTGCTTTGCCAGTACTCGACAAATAACTGCACGATTTCAGGATCAAAGTGCTTGCCGCTCTGCTTGATGATGTAATCCAACGAGGCCTGCGCCGACCAGGCCTGCCGGTAGGGACGTTCGCTGGTCAAAGCATCATATACATCCACCACAGCAAACAGGCGCGCTGTCAGGGGGATCGCCTCGCCCTTAAGCCCCAGGGGATAGCCAGTGCCGTCCCATTTTTCGTGATGCAAATACGGGATCTCCAGCGCCGGGCGCAGATATTCAACGCTTTGCAGCATCTCGTAGGCATATTTGGGATGGAGTTGGATGATGGCGCGCTCTTCATCGGTCAGCAAACCCGGCTTTAACAGGATTGCATCCGGGATGCCCATCTTGCCGATGTCGTGCAGCAAGGCCCCGCGCCGGATATGCACCAGGTCTTGCTCTGAAAACTTCATCATCCTGGCCAGGTCCAGTGTCATTTGGGTCACTCTTTGGGTGTGCCCTTCGGTTTCCTTGTCGCGCAGGTCCATGGCCATCGACCAGCCTTCAATCGTTGCGTCGTAGGCGCGGGTAAGGTCAGTGTTCGCAGATGTCAGCCCTTCAATCAACTGCGCGTTTTCGATGGCTAAGGCTGCCTGTCCTGCCAGCGTCTCATAAAATCTCATCCATTCCTCATCCACTTCTGCTGGAGAGCGGAGGAATAATTCCAGGACACCGGTGAGGCGGTTCTTGGCTTTCAGGGGGATGCCGTAATAGTCTATCACCCTCTCTTCCTGTAATAACGATGCAAAGGACGCATCGTTGTTGTATGCAGCATTCCTGATTTGAATCACTTGCCCCCTTTCTGCCGCTTTTCCAGCCAGGCTGCTGCCATACCTGACCCTGGCATTCTTGATGCTCTTTGATTCGAAACCAAGACTGCCTGCATAACAGAATTCTTTCTGCTGTTCGTCCCACAGCAGTATGGCTGCAGCATCGACCTGCAGTTGGGTGAGCACCTGCGTGAGGATTAAATTCAGGGTTGTTTCAAGATGGTAATTGGAACTGATGGCGGTATCAATCTCATGCAGGGCGCCAATGTGCCGCAAGCGGCGCTGTGATTCTTCAAAAAGATGGGCGATTCTCAACGCAGAGGTTTTGCTTTCGGTGATATCCGTATGCGTCCCCAGCATGCGGATTGGCCGTCCCTCCCGATCAGTTTCTACAATGCTGCCCATGGATAGAATCCAGACCCATTCTCCATCGGCTTTCTTCTGCCGAAATTCAATCCGGTACTCAGGGATCCTGCCGCACACATAATCCTGGTAGTTTTTTTCTACCTCCGGCCGGTCTTCCGGGTGCAGGCGCTCTAACCAGAGCTGTTGCGTTTCGACAAATGTATCCGGTTCGTATCCCAACATCCTGGCATAAATATCATTAACCACCGCCTCCCCGGTCTGCATGTTCAGGTCATAAATTCCCTGTTTCGCTGCTTTCAGGGTTAGGCGCAGCCGCTCCTCGCTCTCTTGCAGTAGTTTCTCGGATTTCTTCCGGCCTGTGATATCCTGCTTGATCCCGATAAAATGGGTGACCTGGCCGTTTGCCTGGATCAGGGGTGTGATCGTCTCCTCCTCCACGTATAGGCTGCCATCTTTTCGGCGGTTGACCAGCTCTGCGCTCCAGACTTTCCCGGCCAGGACGGTTTCCCACAGGTTTTTATAAAAGGCATCCTCCTGGACGCCGGATTTGAGAATCCGAGGGGTCTGCCCAACAACCTCAGGGGCTGGGTAGCCCGTTAACGCTTCATATGCCGGGTTGACCCACTCAATGATGCCGTTCTTATCTGTAATGACAATGGCGTTAGCCGCCGACTCCAGCGCCGAGGACTGCAGGCGCAGGCGCTGTTCCGTCTTCTTGCGCTCGGTAATATCCTGTACAATACCGGATAGGGTAAGCGGATTGCCGGCCTTGTCCTGCACCAGTTCCCCTGCTTCGGCCCATACCGTGCGGATGGTGCCATCTTTCCATACGATTCGGTATTCCATCGGGGTCGGTTTCATTTGTTCAACCACCCTGGTATTGGCCTGGTTAACTGCTTGGCGATCGTCCGGATGGATGGCCTGGGTGATCACCTCCGCCAGGTCACCCGTGAAGGAATCCCTATCGATCCCAAAAATGGTGTACATCTGGTCTGACCATTCCAGCCGGTTGGTGGGGATATGCCATACCCAGTTGCCGATCCTGGCTATTACCTGGGCC
>CAIQIV010000860.1 GCA_903871905.1 uncultured Chloroflexota bacterium
GACATAAGGTCGCCCCGGATATCCTGCAGAGCGCGCTGCTGGGCGCCGGTCAGGCTGTATGGTAGGTGGTCTGTCAGGGCTGCCAGCCATTCGTCCGGTACGGTGAAGGATTCGGCTGTAGCAGCCTGCCAGTTTTGTTTTTGACGTAACACACCCAGCTGCAACAGGAAGATTTCATCAAAGGCCAGGCGATTCCTGGCAGTTTTGAGCATTTCCTGCGAGTCGGGGAAATGGCATTGTAGAATTGCTGTCGGCAGATTGAGCAATCCGGAGGTTTCGCGGACAGATTCTGGCAGGTAGTCGGGGATGCGTGGCGCCCAAAATGTGATGGTTTTATGCATCAATCGACGCAGCCAGCGCTGGGTTACCCGCGCCGTCAGTGAATAGACCGGTACAATCCGATTCGTGTGCAAATGCTCCTGTTCAATGGGTTCCCATTCCGGGCTGTTCATGACCAGCCGGCCGAGGTACATATCAATCTTACCGGCCAGGATAACGGGCGTTCCAGGGGGGAGCTTGTTAACAATCCAGGGTTGGTTGAACCATGTCAGGCGTAAAAACCCGGTTCCGTCGGTGACAACTGCTTCGATGACCTGGTGCTGACCGCCGCGAGAAGCGCGTGCCTGAATGCTTTGGATTGTGGCTGCAATGGTTAGCTCATCGCCATACTCGAGACGGTTGATGGGTTTGAGCTGGCTGTAGTCGTCATAACGGCGGGGGAAATAGTAGAGGAGGTCTCCCAGTGTGTAGAGGTCTAAAGACTGAAGGGTTTGGGCATAGCCAGGACCGATACCGGGCAATACAGTCAGCGGAGCGTTCAGGCCGGTTGTGGGCAGGTTGCTGCCAGGCGAGGTTGGCGGGCGGTTTGGCCGGGGAGCTGCTGGACGGCGAGAGGGCTGGTTATAGGAGCCCGGAGGCGCATCTGCGGCTTCTGGATCTGGAGCAGGTTGATCCTGGGGAGAGGAAGATTGGATGGGCTGCAGCAGTGTGATCAGGTTTTGAATCGCCTCTGATCTGGCCTGGGCATCCATCAATGGATAACCCTTCAATTGTGCGATGACTTCCTGAGTGATCTGATCCGGAATATTCGCCTGGCGGGATTCGGTTTCCCAGGTTGGCAGGATTTTATCCAGGCCACCCAGGACGGCGCGATTATCATACCCGCGGTCCATTTCCAGTTTTAAAAATTTTTGAAGTTTTTCGATGGGTGAGAGCATATCCCTATTTTACCCCAAAAGGTATGGAAACTTCCATCGATCAGGTGCCGGTTATTTTTCGGATGATCCGGAATTTTTTAATTGGGCTCAAGCACAAAGAGGCCCAAAGTGCGAGGGCCGAGCAAAGATGCCAAAGGTAAATTGATGGTATGTTCCGTAAATACAGCCTGGCTGAAATTGGATTGAGCGCGCTCACGGAGGAAACGCGCTTCACCAGGATTGGGAGGATACCCCTGGATCAAGGCAATATTATGCAGCTGATCGAATTCATCCAGGAATTCCTGAAAGAAATCCATAATATGGCGATGGTTGCGCACTTTTTCAATGGGTGTGAGGCGCCCTTCCTCCAGGGAGAAAATAGGGTACAGGCCCATCATTTCGCCTACCATAGCCTGGGCATAGTCGAGAAATTTGTTGTAATAAAGATATGATAAGCCCGGAACACAAAATATCGCGTAGATATGTTGGAGCTGGCTGCGAACCAACCGGTCTATTTCAACCAGGGAAGCTCCTTCGAGGGAAGCCCGGGCGGCAAGCTGCACCAGCAAACCTAACCCGACTGACGTGGTTTGCGAGTCAATCAATTGGATAGCCGATTTTCCGCCTTGCGAACCGGCAGCCCGGCAGGCATTTTCATAACAAGTGGA
>CAIQIV010000861.1 GCA_903871905.1 uncultured Chloroflexota bacterium
CTTTATGGGAAAATGACTTTCTTACCTTGGAGGAGGTGGCTTTTGACCGCACAACCCGTATCCCCTCTGGATACAAACCCCAACCTCAGGTTCCTCGAAGAAGTCAGCGCCAAGACCGCTGGTGTAGCTCGTCTCGAAATGTGTATCCAATGTGGTACCTGCGGTGGATCATGCCCAGCAAGCCAGGACATGGACCACACGCCGCGTGGTCTCTTTGCAATGATCCGCGCTGGCTATCGAGAAGAAGCACTGCAGTCCAACACTTTCTGGATCTGTGTTTCGTGCTACCACTGTGTTGTCCGCTGCCCGCAAGAAGTCCATATCCCGGACGTAATGTACACCTTGAAGGGCATGGCAATCAAGTCAAAACTCTACAAAGATTCAACGGCGCCCGATTTCTCTCAAACCTTTGTTGAAATGGTCGAAAATTATGGCCGCTCTTATGAGTTTGGCCTGGCAACTCGTCATTATTTAAAGCATTACCCTCTCCGCCTACCAGGCATGGCGCCCATGGGGCTGGGGATGCTGAATAAAAAACGCATGCAAATAACACCAAAGAAAATAGAGGGGATTGATCAATTGAAAGCGATCCTGGCGCGTGCTAAAGAAGTGGAGGGCTGAAAATGACCAAATACATTTATTATCCCGGATGCTCCATGGATAGCAGCGCCAGAGCGTATGCGGCGTCTTTGGAACAGGTTGCACCCATGATGGATCTCGAACTGGATGAGGTCCAGGATTGGAACTGCTGCGGCGCGACTGAATATGTTGGCATCAGCCTGACCCCGGCATACTCACTGATCGGCCGCAACCTGGCGTTGGCCCAAAAGCAGGCCAATACTACCAAGACCGTTGTCGCCCCCTGCTCAGCGTGCTACCTCAACCTGGCAAAAGCCGATTATTTTATGCGCGAGCGCCCATCTCTGGGCGACAATGTCAACCTTGCCCTGGCAGCTGGTGGACTGCATTACGATCCAGGCGTGCTGGCGATTCGCCATCTCCTGGATGTAATCATCAACGATGTAGGACTGGACAAGGTTAAAGAAAAGGTTGTCCGCCCGCTTAAGGGTCTGCGTGTGGCGCCCTATCTGGGCTGCATGGTGCCTCGCCCGGATTATGAGAAACGCTGGTCTGATCATGAGCATCCCAATGAATTGGACCGCTTGTTGAAGGCCCTGGGTGCAGAAGTGATTGACTTCCCACTCAAGACCCACTGCTGCGGTGGTCACATGACCCAGATCGGCCCATCCACTGCATTTGAGCTGATCCGGCGCCTGATTTCTTCAGCCGACCAGTATAAGACGGACATTATGGTCACGGTTTGCCCCATGTGCCAGATGAACCTGGATGCCTACCAGAACGAGACGAACCGCTACTTCCACACCAATTACAAGATGCCGGTGGTATTCTTCACCCAGCTCATTGGCCTGGCATTCGGAATAGAGGCTGACAAACTGGGCTTCGGACTGGAACTGGTCAGCGCCCAGGCAGCCCTGGCAAAAGTTGGGATTGAAGCACCCGCCCCGGCGGAAGAAACCCCCAAGGCGAAGAAGAAAAAGACCGGTTTACCGATGCCGCAGATGCCGGGCAGTGGTAGCGAGGAGGTGAGCTGATGAGTGAAGAAACAAAACCCAAGGGCGAGAATGAGCGCATCGGCGTCTATGTCTGCCACTGCGGTACCAATATCGCCGGCATCGTCAATGTTGCAGAAGTATCCGAATGGGCAGGTGAAAGGCTCAAAGATCGCGGGGTTGTGATCTCGCGCGAATACAAGTTCATGTGCTCCAGCCTGGGCCAGGAACTGATTGAAAAGGATATTAAAGAGCACAACCTGTCCCGCGTCGTGGTTGCTGCCTGCTCCCCACACCTCCATGAGGGTACTTTCCGAACCGCCACCGAACGCGGCGGTTTGAACCCTTACCTCTGCGAGCTGTGTTCGATCCGTGAGCAGGTCTCGTGGGTGCACAATGACAAGGCAGCCGCCACGGATAAGGCAAAAGCCGTGGTATCCGGTGCGGTTGAGCGCGTCATTCGCCATGAGCCCCTGGAGCCTCTGCATGTGCCTATCCATCCCGTGACCCTGGTAGTCGGCGGTGGTATTGCCGGCATCCAGGCAGCTCTGGAAATTGCAGACGCAGGGCACCATGTGATCATGGTGGAACGCGAGCCATCCATCGGCGGTCACATGGCCCAGTTCGATAAGACCTTCCCCACCCTGGACTGCGCCGCATGCATTTTGACCCCGCGCATGGTTTCGGTGGGCAATCATAAGAATGTCACCTTGCTGACCCACAGCGAGGTGGAAAAAGTTGATGGCTATGTCGGTAACTTTACCGTCAAAGTGCGTAAGAAAGCCCGCTGTGTGGTAGAGGACCTGTGCACGGGCTGCGGCATCTGCCAGGAAAAATGCCCCAAGAAGGTGATTGACGATGTGTACGAGGCTGGCCTGGGATATCGCAAGGCAATTTATGCGCCCTTCCCCCAGGCGGTACCAAAATTCCCGGTGCTTGATAAACCGAACTGCACCTACTTTATCAAGGGAACCTGCCGGGCGTGCGAAAAATTCTGCCCGACCAATGCCATCGATTTCAACCAGCAAGATGAAATTCTGACCTACCAGGTTGGGAACATTATCCTGGC
>CAIQIV010000862.1 GCA_903871905.1 uncultured Chloroflexota bacterium
CTGCTTCAGGCAAATCTCCATATCGGGTTCCTCCTGAAGAAGACGAAATTGCTTTTGGAGGAGAGTCGCGCTAAATTCTTTATCCTTATCGTATAAATCGGGAATAAGAACTGCTTTGATGGAGCGGTCTTTATCGAGAATAAATTGTGAGATGTGGTGGAATAGTTCAGCCCGTTCTTTCTGACTAAGATCTGCAGGTGGATAAAATCCATTTTCCCCAGTCATGAAAACATTGCCTGAAACCAGCAGCGGCACTCGTATGCGGGAGGTGATTTTTTGAATAAAAGATTTTAGAGGAATTGATGATGATAGATTATAAAAAGTATTTCGCCAGGCTGAATCCCGTCATCCCAAAATCATGGCTGCTGGTTATTGCCGGGGTCATGTGGATGGGAGTGGGAGTGATGCTGTGCCGTTATGCGTTTGGCTGGCTTTCCAGCCTCCCGTGGCTCACCGCTTTGCTTCCGGCTGTTCTGGGCCTTGGCCTGTCGTGGGTCATCAACCGTTTTGGCTTTTCAAAGGTCGCTTTGAAAAATATCGAGCGCATCTTCCTCTATGCCGATAAAGCGTGCCTTTTCGCTTTTCAAACCTGGAAGGGTTATTTGATCATCGTGGTCATGATGACCGGCGGTATCCTGCTGCGCCATTCTCCCCTGCCACGGGCTTACCTGGCTGTGCTGTATACCGCCATTGGAGGTGCCCTCTTCCAGGCCAGTTTTCATTACTATTCGCATTTCCAGCGGTTTACCGGTGGGAAATTGGCGGTGCTGAAAGATGAGAGTTAGCGGACCGGTTCATTGGCTCCCATCCTTCCACCCCACTTCGGCGTCAAAAGCCTTCAAGCCGGTGGCCAGGTTGCTGCCCTGGATGTACCAGTGCAGCGGGTCACCGGCGTCCTGCCCGGCGGCGATTGAGAGGCGTTCGCCCGGTTTGATTTCATTGACATAGTTGAGTTGCAGCCAATCCAACTGCTTGTCCAGGTAGTCCTCGCTGGGGAAGCAGTCGCAGACCCAATCCATGTAGCGGGCTGAGTTGACGTGCCCCAGCAGGTCAATCGTGCTGTAGCGCGCTTCCACGCTGATCTGTTCTGCCAGGCTGCCTGGGATGGGTAACTTCTCCAGCGGTTCATCCAGGGCGGACATCCCCCCATTATCCGGGATGGCTCCGCCCAGTACGGACGGTGAAAGGATGCGCCGGGTTTTCGGGTTGATCAACAGCCAGGCAAAAGTGGCGACCGCCAGCGGCCGCCCGTCAGCCCCGCGCAGGTCAAAGTCGCGCATAAAGAACAGTTTCTGTTGGATGCCCTTCGGCCATGTTTTGATGGTGACTTTTTGACCGATCTCTGGGTGTTCGTGGAAACGGATCTTTAAGCGTGAAAGGACCCAGACCATGTCCTGTTCCATCAAGGTCGGGTAGTCAAAACCCAGGTGGTCGGCGTGGATGGAAGCAGTGTGGGTCAGGTTTTGAAGCAGGCAGGAGGGTCTCCACTTCCCGCGCAGGTCAGTTTCGTAGGTTCTAACATAGGTTTCTTCAATCCAGACAGGCTTGGTTTCCATGACGATCTCCGGGTAATGGGTAGCTTTTTATTATGAGGTAAGTACGGATAAAGCCCCGCATCCACTGCAGGTGACCCTTATTTTATCAAGGATTTTGGCCTGGAGCATTGGATAAAATGATTGACATGCTTCTGAAACCTCTGTATAATCACTTCAACAATTGAGTTTTGGAATGCCAGAAGGAGTAAGCTGGCGGCTGTCCGATAGAGAAGGAGGTCTCAGGCTGCAAGCCTCCCCGGAGATGCCCGGCTGAAGTCGTCTGGTAACGATGCCGAAGAAGCCTTATCAGGAAGTAGAACGGCACGGGTGCGCCCGATAGAGCGCCTCTGGATGATGGTCCGGGTTGAGAGCACTGGCGGGCAAGCCGGTGAAAAG
>CAIQIV010000863.1 GCA_903871905.1 uncultured Chloroflexota bacterium
CCACTCCTGTAACAAAGTCTGCTTGTCTTTCATCCCAGCCTCCTCATTCCCTTTTCTCCTTCATCCATTCGATTAATTTTATCCCTTCTTCCTCTCTTTTCAAAAAACTGACGCCCACCCTACGAGTGCATTTCAATTGGGGGGCAAATGGATGAATGCCTGGCATTCATCCCACTAGCCCCAAACTGAAATGCACCCCTGCCTTACTTCCAAATGAAAGCCGCAATCCATACCACTCCACCGGCCAAAGAGAGGATGGTGATGAGCGCGCCTGCTTTGGTGTATTCCCAAAAACTCATCTCGACTCCGCGTTTACGGGCTATCTCGGCCACGATCAGGTTGGCGACCGAGCCAAGCAAGGTGAGGTTACCTGCCAGGGTAGAGGCGGCAGCCAACGCCAGCCAGCCGGCGTGTGGGTCAGACAAAGTAGGAATGACCGGGCGCAGCAGCAAAACTGCCGGGACATTGGATACCAGGTTACTGAGCACGACTGTGATGGTTGAGAAAGCCAGCAGGCTAGTTTCAGGACCCAGGCGCATCAGGCTAAAGATTTGTTGCGAGACACCGTTCGCTTCTAGTGAGCCGGTCACGACAAACAAGGCGCTAAAGAAAACCAACAAATCCCAATCGATTTCTTTAAACATCTTCTCCGGCTTGACCCGGCGGGTGAAAAGTAGGGCGCAGGCTGCCAGGAACGAAGCCGCGG
This sequence comes from uncultured Chloroflexota bacterium, assembly GCA_903871905.1. Classification (GTDB taxonomy): domain Bacteria; phylum Chloroflexota; class Anaerolineae; order Anaerolineales; family UBA4823; genus CAIQIV01. The sequence goes on from CAIQIV010000863.1 coordinate 707, forward strand.
AATAAGAATTCCGAGTGCTACCGGAACGCCAGCCAGGAAGGCTACCAGCAGGCCAACTGAGATGACAAGGGTCTTAAGCAGCAGTGGGCGGTAGATGACGGCGCGCCGCAGGTTGGATTTGAAGGTTTCATTTTTGAATTCATGAGGGTACATCCACACCAGCACAATCCAGATGCCGCCCATGCCCAGCAATGCAACCGGTAAAAGCGCCAGTGAGAAATCGATATATGAGATGCCAGAAGCGACTCCGATGATCATGTTCTGAGGGTTGCCGGTCAGGGCGGAATAAGAATTCCGGTGGCAGTCGAGCCAAAGCAGCAGTGGCTAGCGCGATCAGATAAGGGATCGGGTTGCGCCTGGCTGATAACATGATGTTAAGAATAAAGGGGGTGAACATGAGGCAGATGGTGTCATTGAGAAAGAAAGCGCTTAACAGCCCACTGAGCAAGATTTCGACTGCCAGGAAGAGGCGGGGAGTGTGGGCCATGCGCAGCAAAGAACTGCCTGCCAGCCGGAAGAAGCCAGACATTTGCAGGTTAGCATTGATGATCATCATGCTGAACAGCAGGATAAGCGTGTTCAGGTCAATGAACTGGCCAATTTGTTCAAGAGAAATTTGCTGGACGGCTAGCAGCAATCCTGCGCCCATTAAAGTAATGGTTGTCCGGTTGGCGCGCAGTCCGGGCCAACTCCCGGCGGCAATACCAGCATAGGTCAGCGTTACGATTCCCAGGGTGATCCAGGTGTGCATGCAGCGATTATAAAGCAAAAACGCATGTACCCTGGAAAGGAAGAGCTTTTGTAGTGAAATGGGTGTTGTGTACCCATTTCACTACAAAAGCTCTTTGTAAATAAGGCAGAATAAGAATTCCGGGGATTATTTTAGCGCGGCTCGCCGGGATTGTCACCCGGAGTGCTTATTCCGCCGCCTGGGGTTGGGTCATCTGGGCCGAAGAAGTCATTAGAAGGGGGCTGCTCAGGCAGGGGGTGTTGGGCGGGGTAGGAATTCGGGGCGGAGTATTGCGAGGGGGCCGCCGGTGTGTAGGTGGGGGGTGGGGTGACGTTTGTGACCGGCCCACCTGTCCCTGAAGTGCTGTAGCCAGGGGCTGCACCGGTGTAGTCCACGGTGCCAAAGCGGGTGGCGACCACTGCGCCCAGGCCGATGATGCCTGCCAGGAAGCCGGGGATGCCACCAATACACGGGATGATGAGGTTGAAGAGGCTGGCAACCAGTGAAAGCACCAGGGTGCCAACTCCGGCACTTACCGGGTCGGTCCAGGTACGGTTGAACATGCGGGCGATGTTGCGTCCGGTGGCCAGGCCCAGAGCGATCCAACCAAAGGCCCAGGCGATGACAAACAGGATGATCCCTAAAAAGGTGACGGGCAGCAGGATAATGGTAATCCCCAGGATAACCAGTAAGGCGGGGGCTACCACTACGGTCAGCAAGCCAATGCCGCCGCTGACCACCGGCTGGCCGATCACAGCCTGGCCCACGCGCTCCATAGGGCGAGCAGCAAACAGGAATACCAGCACTGCCAGGGCTGCGATGGCCAGGGATTGGAAGAAGGCCATGAAAGGCGAAAGGATGGGGTCGAGGTCGCGAACGCCCATCATGGGGCCGCGAGGCACTCGGATGGTCGGGTCGGTCTTGTCGAAAACGCCCCCAACCACAGCACCCTCAGCCTTTGAGACCGAGCCGCCCACCTGGGTCACATCGCCATCCACGCGGGCGGTGTCGGTCAGAACAACCGAGCCGCCAATCACGCTGATATCCCCTTCGACGAGGCCGCTGATTCGCAGGGTGCCGCCCATTACAGAAACATCACCTTGAACGGTTGAATCTTCTTCCAGTTCAGCCACACCACCCATAACGGTCAGGTCATCTTCAAGAGTCTGTCCGCTTTCAAGGCGGTAGGTATCGCCCATCACCAGGGTGCCTTTCACGGCTCCACAGCCAGCCAGAGCCAGCATGGCCAGCAAAATCAAAAGGAAGAGAGGGATGCGTTTAACGAGGTTCATTTGTAAAAACTCCTATGATTGAGGTGCGCCAGAGAGCAAATACCCAGGCCAGGCTGAGCATGCCCAGGGTGACGGATGCATAAATCCAGAGCGCGAGATTGAGGGCGGGTGGGGTGCTGCGAAGCCAGATCAGCGCCAGTGAAAACAGGGTATCGGTTAGATCCATGGCATAAGCAATGTGGCGGATAAAAGCAGCCAGCCAGTCTGCCGGAGAGGAATAGGAAAGGACATAGGCTGCCAGCACAAACAACAGGATGATTGCGCTGCCCATAAAGCCCAGGAAAGCTTTCCATGCCTGGCGCCGGGCTTCTTTGGCTCTTCGGGCAGCCAGCCCTGACTGCCAGCGCTGGACAAAGCCCGGGGCGGGCGAGACCATTGTGCGCATGCGCAGTTCTTGCTGAACGACGCGCCACTTGTGGTGTAAGGCGCGGCAGTGTTCGCAAGTGGCCAGGTGAGTTTCCAGTACACGCCGGTCCTCTACCGGTAAAGTATTGCTTTCCAGGATCCAGGTTTCATAGGGCTGGTGACTCATTTTTCTCCTAAGAACCCTCACCCCCGGATCCTCTCCCGCGAGCGGGAGAGGGTGCGGAATAGGGATTTCGGGCGGAATAAGAATTCTGGGGAAAGAAGCCTTCCGTGTGGATCTGCTCTTCCTGCCAGTTCAGGGCCAGTTCTTTGCGCGCGCGGTGCAGGCGGCTTTTGACTGCGCTGACCGTGAGCGATAACGATTTCGCGATTTCTTCTTCCGAAAATTCATACCAGTAGCGTAAGATGATGGCGGCGCGGTCCTGGGGGCCTAGCTTTGCCAGTAAGTGGCGCATTTGCAACGATTCTTCCATCTGGCTCACTACTTTTTCGGGGTTGGGCACGGCGGACTGAAGAGAACCGGTGGCGGGGGCGTCTTCTTCGGGCATCAACTCAATGCTCAAGACTGGGATGCGGCGTTTGCGCTGCTGGTCAATGCAGTAATGCGCGGCGATGGACAGCAGCCAGGTGGCAAAAGAGCGCTGCCGGTCGTAACGTTGCAGGTTTTGGTAGGCGCGCCAGAAAGTTTCCTGGGCCGCGTCTTCAGCCTCGATTGGATCGCCCAGCATCCTGGCGCACAGGTTATAAACTGGGCGCTGGTAGGCTTCCACGATGCTGGCAAAGGCGGTTTCATCTCCTTCGATGGCCTGCCGCAGCCACGCTGCTTCTGATGTACTCACACGACGTTCCTGTATGTCGCTCATTCTAACTGTATATACGATTGATTTGAAAATAGGTTGCATGCTGTTTTTTTTGGATGGAACAGCTTAATTGTACATGTTCTGTACTCCGGATAGGGGGTGATCCGTGACAACTACGGATATGGTACACAGACAGGTGCGGTCCTCCGTAATTTTTTGCTGTAAAAAATACATAAAAACTACGGTTTTCAAACGGGCTATAAACCTTTATGCTGTAACTATTCAGCCAGTATTCTGGCAGTGGAATAAGAATTCGGGAAGGATTAGGAATGCCCACAGCAACTCTGGTAATGCCATACGAAACCCATGCGGCTGCGCGCAAAGTGTACAGCGAGCAGCACATTTACGTGCGGATTGGTGACCAGCTAGAACACCTGCTTTCGGGAATTCACCTGAACCTGCTGGACCCCCTTCCTGGCATTAGCGCGGATATGTTGTTTCGCCTGGCGCTCGTCAGTGCTTTTCAATACCTGGAGCGGCTGCCGGACCCGGCTGCGGCAGAGGCGACGTTAAGGCGCATGGATTGGAAATATGCTCTCTGTCTACCAGCCCACCATCCCGGAATCGCTGCGCCAGTGTTGTGTGCATTCCGGAAGAAACTATTGATTTTCCCTCAGGGCATGCGGGAATTTGAAAGCCTGCTGGTGCGCCTGGCAGAGTTGGGTTTTGGGGGGGAAGATCTGCCTGATGGTCATGAAGTTCTTTCAACGGTGTGTCATATCAGCCGCCTTCACCGCGTGAAACAGGCGATGAAGTCTGCGCTATCGGTGCTGGCAACTTTTGATCCGGATTTTTTACGTGCCCATGCGCTGCCGCATTGGTATGAACGCTATAAGACCGGCCCACTAACAACAGCGGTTTGGAAGTCCAGAGAAGCGATGCGGGAAGAAGCTGAACAGACCGGCAAAGATATTCTTCATATCCTGATGGCAGTCCAGAAGCAAGGTCTGGGCGAAAGGTTTGACCTGGCGGAAATCTGGGAAATCGACCAGTTATGGAAAAAAGAGTTTATCAGCAGCGGAGATCAGGTCGAGTGGAAATCGATTGCCAATGCTACCTGTAACTGCGCATGACATTTTTTTGTTTGACATCATTCAGCAGCGGAATAGGAATTCCGTAGGATGAAGGAGGGAGTCTTGGGAGGAAATGCTGTTTTAAAACCACTGGTTTTATTGTGCATTCTAAAAAGCAGGATAGGAATTCTGTAGGAATTTTGATCGTAATAAAGGAACAAGAGATGCGTATGTATAAATTTTTCAATATCTTCATTGCGTTGACCATGGTCTTATCGACCCTGTTCAGCGTGCGTGGTCCGGCTGTGGCGATGCCGCAGGATGTGGTGGGCGAGACAGCAATGCAGGGGATCAATCCGACGGATGAATCTAAAGTCCCCCATTACTTTGGTCCTTATCCGAACTGGGCACTCAGCCCACTGCGCCTGCCCAATGTGTTCGTTGAACTCACCGGCGGCGGCGGCGTAGATGCAACGGCGGCAGCAGAGGTTGATCCGATCTCGGGGGCGCTGGCCTCAATTACCATTACAAATCCTGGCAGCGGGTATACCTCCGCTCCGACCGTTTCCATTACCGGGTCTGGCGCTGGCGCCGAAGCGACTGCGGTGGTGGACTACTCTGGAGTGGTGAACGCCATTACTGTGGATGTTGAAGGCGCCGGTTATACGGCTCCGAGCGTGGTCATTTCTGGCGGCGGCGCTACGGTAGATGCCACCGGCACTGTTTACGGCGGCGTAGATGCGGTTGCTGTCGTGGATGGCGGCAGTGGATATACTTTCCCGACTGTGGAATTTGGCCTACCTGATGGCCTCGATGGCGTGCAGGCCACCGGTCATGTTGAGGTGGACGGTAACGGCACGATCACAGCGGTAGTGGTGGATACTCCAGGATCTGGATATTCCACGGCCCCTAGTGTCACAATCCATGATGGCACAACGGCTGATCCCGCAGTAGGGGCGAAAGTGGCTTCAGCGACAGCCACCTTAAAGATTCAAAGCGTTATTTTGAATAGTTTTGGCTCGGGCTATACGTCTGCTCCAGCTGTAGCTTTCAGCGACACAGGCACGGGCAGCGGCGCATCTGGTACAGCTTCGGTTTCAATTTCCGGAACGGGCTCGGTTACGGCAATTAATATTACCAACCCAGGTTCGGGCTACATGACTCCCGGGATCAAGAAGTTTACTGATGAACTGCCTGGTCTGTGCATGCCGCCTGCCTGCCCCGCAACCGGTAAGTACATTCCATTGGGGGTGGCTGAAGTTAAAACCTACAATGGAATTGAGGCAGATGAATACGTAATCGGCCTGGTCCAGTACCGCACCTCATTCTCTTCCAGCCTTCCGGATACCCTTGTCCGTGGTTATGTGCAGTTGGAAACCCCGGCGAATGTGGGCATCAGCCAGCATTTCCCGCTGGTCAATGAGATGCTGGATGGCACCACGCAGCCGGTCATGATTGACGGCGTGCAGGCTTATGCCGTTACTGCTCCTCAATATCTTGGTCCAACCATCGCCGCTACCAAAGACCGCCCGGTGCGCATTGTATTCTACAACTTGCTGCCAACCGGAAGCGGCGGTGATTTGTTCCTGCCGTCTGACTCCTCGTTGATGGGCTCTGGCATGGGGCCGATGGCGATGGGCTTGCCGATGGATGATGGCACTGTGACGGATGAGGTTCGTAACCCCATTTGCACGCTTGACCCGCAAGCAGTCGATGCGATGGGGATGTCGATGTGTTTCAAGCAGAACCGGGCTACGCTGCATCTGCATGGCGGCATTTCTCCCTGGATTTCGGATGGTACGCCGCATCAGTGGATTACCCCGGCTGGCGAAAGCACGGATTGGCCGGAGGGCGTGAGTGTTGAGAACGTTCCTGATATGAACGTATGCAACTCGCCAACCGATGGCTGCCAGACCTTCTATTACA
>CAIQIV010000864.1 GCA_903871905.1 uncultured Chloroflexota bacterium
AGGGTGGGGATGCCCAGGCGGCGGTTGGCGGTCGCCAGGCGGGCAAAGTTGGAATGCCGCACCACGCATACGGCCGGACGGGGCAGGTCCTGCAGCCGGGTGAGGTAACGCTGCAGCACCTGGGGGTCATCATGGCGCGCCAGAGAGCGGTTGGCGCCCGGCAGGCTGTTTTGCCCCGGTCCGCCGGCCAGCAGGACCAACAGCCGCTGCTGCTCCTGCGCCCATCCCCGCAGCCGCATCCCCCACTCCCGCTGGGACTGTCGCTGGCGGTGCAGCCAGGCCGGAAGCGGACCCGGCGACCGGTCTGCCAGCCCCCGCACCGCCGTGCGGGCAGCGGAGGCCTGCGCCGCCAGGCGGGTTTCCGTGTTGTAGTCAAAAATCATCACCCGTTCAGGTCCCACGATCTGCCCCAGGTCATGCGCAACCTGGTAAGCGCGGTGGTTCGACCCGTGCCCGACCGCGGACGGTGCAGACTGGACCACAAAAATCACATGCAGTGCTTTCATCCCCGTCGGTTCACCAGTCCAGCGAGGTCTCATACCCCAACTGGATCAGCAGGTCCCCGTAACGCTGGCGGAAGGATTCTTTGACGCGTGGGGTGAAATAGTTGCGCCAGTCGCCGGGGATGCCCTTGCGGTAGTGGTGCCGGACATCTTCCTCCCCTTTGCGGCGGCCGCCGGACTTGCGCTCAAACGAGTTGCGCCACAGGATCCACTGCAGCGCCTGGCGCGGCAGCCGCTCCCGCCGCGGCGGCGTTTTTCCCTGCCAGCGATGCCGCAGCCAATACCAGCTCATGGCGCCCAACCCTCCGAGGTCCAGGGAAGGGACCGGAATGCCCAGGAATTCGAAGATGGTGGTGAATTCAGCCAGGGGATCGGCGGTCAGCCTTTCGAAGCAGGTCTCGTATACCTGGGGGTTGGTATAATCCCAACCAGCCAGGTTGGCGAAATTCCAGCGGCATAACTCCAATTCCAGCAGCAAGCCTTCCTCCTGGCCTGGGGCTGCGGCAATCTGCTGGCGTATCCGCTGCAGTCGTTGAGCATTGTCCGGGAAGATAGGGTGAGAATACAGATTGGAGAAGTAATCCGAAACCATGATATCCCGCGGGTCGCGGATCACATGAAAGCCGCGATAAGGCTGCTCCTCCGATACAGCCTCCAGGATGGCGCGGTTTGCATTCGAATAGCCCAGAATATCTCTTTGAGCACCCCCTATTTTCGCCATACTCTGGTGATACTCACTAGAATCTATTGGGGATTGTTCTGAGGACTTCGCCCAGCCTATGCTCATTCCTAAGTGTTGCGCGGTTTGGATCAACACAGCCTTGATATACTGGCTGGCGCACTTGTGATGACCAAAGTAGTAAATCGTGTCCAAACTTTTTTCCTTATACACGTCTGAGCTAAGACGATAGGATAAGTGGATGATCAATGGCCATTGGGGTCTGGATCGCTGCGGGAACCAAGAAGCTCATGAAAAATCGCCTCCATACGGTCAAGACTGGCTGCCCAGGACCAGTTCTGACACACCAGCTCGCGGCCCTGGCGGCCCAATTTCCGCGCAGATCCAGGGTTCTCAAGCAGGGAGGCAATAGCCCCGGCAAATGCCTGCTCATCATTATGCGAGACCAGGATGCCGTTCACGCCATCCTGGATGCTCTCGCGCACGCCGCCTTCTGCAACCGCTATCACGGGCAGCCCACAGGCATTGGCCTCCAGTGGGGCGATGCCAAATGGCTCAAGGCGCGGGGCATATACCATCACGCTGGCCCGGTTCAACAGGCTGACCAGCTCCTGGTCAGCCAGCAGCACATTGGGAATGAACTCCACGCCTTCCTCCTCTGCAAGCGCTTTTAGGGAAGAGAGATAACTGGCATTGGCCATGTTTCCAACCCATACCAGGGGTGGGCGCGGCGGCTTCAGCCTTCCCAGCGAGCGGACCACAAAGTCGATATTTTTTGCCCGGGTGATGGAGCCCACCCCGACCACAATTCTCTCCCTGGGTTCGCACATGTCCTGGAACAGTGCAGTATCGATCCCGCGATAGCAAACCCGGGCATCCAGTCCATAGGCGCGCAGCACGCTTTCGCGGCTGAAATACGAATTCACGTGGACCAGGTCATAAGCCCGGATATTCTCCTGCTCCTGGCGCACCTGGATACGCAGCTCCTGTATCTTCACCAGGTTCCGGACAAAATCCCGCATGTACTGGAGACCCCAGCTCCGGTCAGCCGGCGGCAGGGCCAGCCAGGGATACTCTGGAGCGGCTTCATAGAGTTTGCGGTAAGGCTCCGGCAAATCTAACGCCCGCGGCAGGTTGACCCATCTACCAATCGAAGTGACCGCAAAATACCGGCAGGCGTGACCCCAGAAAAGGTCAAAACTACGCTCCCGGATCTCAGCCGCACACTGGCTGCAGTGCTCATCCATCCACTGGATCTGTTCAAGCCGGCCCTGGTACACCTGGAGCAGCCTTTTAGCCCCCCTGTGTTTGCCCGCTTCCCCCTTCCTGAGCGGCAGGACATGCTCCGTAACCAGCGCATTGAACGGGAGAAAGCTCCGGTTGGCGTCCGGGGGACACCAGACTTCCAACTGATGTCCCCTTTCTAGCAGGCCCTTTACCTGATAGTATAAGGCGCGCTTCCCCCCCCCACTGGGAAGGTTGTGCCAGATGGCGATCTTCATTTTCGCCCTACCGTATCCACCAGGATTTGCTCAAACTTATCCGCATATTGCACGAAGGACCACTTCTCTTCTATTTCTCTTCTTGCATCCAAGGCCATCGCCCTGACCCTCAATGGATTCCGTCTCAGCTCCTCAATGGTGTCAGACATACCAGGATAATCCCCTGGCGCAAAAAGGAAGCCTGTTTGCCGGTCCTGGATCACCTCGTTGGAGCCTTCATGCCCATAGGAAAAGACCAGGCATCCACACGCCATAGCCTCCAACACTGTACGCGAGAGCCCCCTGGGGATCGAACTGGTGAACAGGCAGATTTCGGATTGGTGATACAGCTCAACCAACTGTTCCTGCGCCACCATGGGCATGATTTCTACGGATTCCTCCAGGTTCAGCCTGGAGATTTCTCGGACCATTTCTACATAATACGAGTTCGAGCATTCTTCGCCTACCACGACCAGGCGCCCAGCAATCCCCCGGCTGGAGAGGGCCGCCAGCAGCCGGACTGCATCAATTTGCCCTTTCGGAGGCTCGATGCGCCCTGGAGCAAGCAGCCGGACGGGAGATCCAATGCCCATCCTGGGTAAGAACGGGAACGTGTTCAGGTTGATCCCCGAGCCGATCACCCTGGGATTGTCCAACGGCACCCCCATCGAGATGGCAAAGCGGAGAGTGGTTTGGCTGTTAAAAATGACGCGCATGCCTCCCGGCCAGGCCCACGTTTTTTTAAGCCGCTCCCCACTCATCCGGCACAGGATTTCGATCATCACAGGTTTGATCCAGTTCACGAGCTGGCGCCGGCTGGAGTATTCATCGACAAAGTAATACCACAGGCCTTTATTCTTACGCAAATAGTATAAACCTGCGCCCCCTTCGTCAAAGAAGAGCGGGACGCCACGGGCAGACAAAAAAGGCATCAGCGCCCTGGATAAAGGCTCAATATGTCCCAGGTAGAGAATATCCGGTTGGAAGTTTCTGATCAGCTGCTCGATCCATGCTGTATCCTGGAGATCAAGGTGAAGCTCACGCACAAATAGGGTGAGGCGCTTTGCAACTGAGGAGCTCATAAAGCCCGTCAACGGCCTGCGAATATGCAGTTCCCTGAAGACCGGGTAGCGCGCCGCCAGGCGGGTTGGCTTGGGGAGGGTATCCGCCACCGTGGTTAATGCCAGGATTTCGTGTCCCCGCTCCGCCAGCACATCCAGGATTTCCCCGCAGCGGATTTCGTGCCCACCGATATGATAGGGCGGGTGGCGGGTCGTGATGGCAAGCACCTTTATCCGGGGCTGTGGCATGGAATAATGATAACACGAACTCTTCTGCGTGGATATTGTCCTTGTCACAACGCCTGCAGTTTCGGAAGATGAGGTTTCGTGAAGTATAATCCGGGAGGAAGGATGAAGTGCACCCATGCAAATCTTGTTTTTTCGCGCGGGTAAAGAAAATACCGCCAGCACCAGGGTTCGCATCTATTCGCTCCTGGCAGCCTTGCAAGAGCGGCAGGTCCAGTATTCGGATCAAGCCTCTTACCGCAATATCCTAAAATCGCAGGTGCTTTTTATCCAAAAACGCCTCACTCCCCCGACGATAAATCGGGCGCGGTTTGGGAAACTGATCGGGAAGAAAATCATTTATGATGTCGATGATTTGGGACCGGCGCTGAGATCCTGGGGGGCAACCCCGGAACTGCTGCAGAAAATACTCATTCTTGCGGATGTGGTCACCACCGGTTCAGAGGCTCAAAGAAGTATATTACTGAGAGACTACCCCCTCCGCCAGATTAAGGTGCTGCCTGCTGCCGTTGATTATTACCTGCGGCAGCCACTCCCCTGCCTCGATCTGTCCGAGGATGACCTGCGCATCATCTGGTTTGGCGATGTTTCCAATGCACATATGCTCCAATCTTACCTGGCGGCATTGATGCGTATCCCACGCTCCAGCCTGGTGATGGCGGTGAATAAAAGAGCAATCCCGGATCTATCACCGAGATTCCCCGGCGTCCATTTTGAACCATGGGACCTGCAATCGTTCACCGCTGTGCTGCGCACCTGCCATCTCAGCGTGCTGATGCACAATGGATCGGAGTATGACCGGGCCAAAACCAACAACCGCATGATCACAAGCATTGCCTGGGGTGTTCCGGCCGTGGTTTCACGAACGCCCGATTATGAAGCGACCGCCCAAAAAGCGGGGGTGGAGGAAGCCCTTTTTTTAAATGCCGACGAGCTGGTCCAGGCAATTGAACGGTTGAGACCGGCCGCAGCACGACAGAGTTATATCGAAAAAGCCCAGCCAGTGATCTGGCGCGAGCATTCCCCGCAGGCGATCACGGAAGCGTTTTTAAAGATTTGCCGGGAAATTCAACCTGACCCGATCTACAAAAGAATTAAGGATGTCCTTTCAACCTTCCGACCAAATCACTCAGCACCTGTATGAACATTTTGAAGTTAATGCGCAGCATTTTCGAAGATCGGGCGCCTACCCTGCAGCCCAAACCGCCAGGCCTGGCAGAGTATTTTCGGACCCACCCTCACCCGGGCGGGATCATTGTCTGCAAATCCCGGAAATTCATTTATATGAAACCTGCCAGGACGGCTGGGACTTCCATCCTGCGAAATTACCTGGAGAAGGAGTGCAGGGATATTTTCCACAATAAGGACCACCCGGCAGCCTTCCAGGGCTGGCTGAAGCAGCTCACGGATAATGAACTGCAGGATTATTTTATCTTTACCGTGGTGCGCAATCCCTGGGATCGGTTCCTATCCGCATATTTCTATCTGAAAATACCGGTATCTTTTGAACGTTTTGTAGGGGAATACTCTATCTTTTGCCAAACCGATGCCGGGATCCACACCCATACACTCCCCCTGTACCTGTATTCCCATACCGAGAACAGGAGTTTTGTGGATATGATCTGCCGCTTTGAGAACCTGGCCGCCGATTGGAAGGTGCTCTGCAGAAAACTTTCCCTGCCCTATCGCGCCCTGAAATGGGTGAACGCAACCGAGCATAACCATTATTCCCGATATTATCCTGGCGACGATCTGGTGAACCAGGTTGGCGAATACTATGCCACGGATGTCAACCTGTTCGGATATGAATTTCAGCGCAAGTAATCGCGGAGGAATCTGGGAAAAGAGATCGCGGGCCAGTAAGTATTGAAGGATTTCCGATGATTTTAACCTTCCGGGCGACCCTTCAAGAAAATCAGTGCAGGTGAGAACAATTTTTTCCAGTATCCAGGTTCCAGCAGGACCTCCGGGTAATCGATAGGCCAGGAAACGAAACGCCAGGCTTTCCGCAGAGCAGGCGGCATGCTTTCGATCCAGTGGGGCTGGCAAGGTTTCGTTCCGATGCATGCTGCAAGCATGCGCTCAAATACCAGCTCCTGCTGCTCCCTCAGGTGATTTCTTCTGCACCAACGGTAAGTGGCCATCCAGGCTTTCATCCGCTCGCGGAAGATGCGTTCTGGACTGCGCGGCGCCGAGATGCGGTTCTCTTCATGCACCCGCCGCACAGCTACTGGTTCTGTCAACCTCCCTGGCAGTAATCGGCCAACCGCGGCCAATCTCCAGACAAAATCAATATCTTCATGCATGGAGACGAGCGACACATCCATTTCGCCCGATTTTTCCAGGATCCTGCGCCGGATCACCAGGGTATTGAGGTGGATATGCCCCGACCTGCCTTCGACCAGGGTGCGAAATAAGTCTTGTGGGAGGACTTCCCTGTCGACCCCCGTCATGTTCATGGATTTATGCGCCGCGGCCCAGCGCTGCCTGGCAGGCTCGCTGTCGAACTGGATGCCCAACGTCTCGTACACCCCGTCACATTCCGGGTGGGCCTCCAGGATGGAAACCGCCGTGGAAAAGCGCCCCGGCAGGTAAAAATCGTCGGCGTCCAGGAAGGCAATCAGGTTACTGGCGCTCTTTTCCATGCCCAGGTTACGGGAGGTCGCGGCGCCGCGGTTCTCCCCGCCAGGATGCCGGTACAGCCGCACCCGCTGCTCCTCTTCAGCCAGCGCCTGACAAACCTCCAGGCTGTTGTCTGCCGAGCCGTCCTCCACCAGGATCACCTCGGCTGTCTCAGGCTGCTGCAGCGCCGAGGTAACCGCCAGGGTGACATAGCGGGCCGCGTTATACACCGGGATCGCCACGCTGATGTCTCGGCTCATTCAAGCCTTTCCTCATGCTCCAGGCAGGAGTCAAAGTTGGCCATTTCAGCCCGGATGGCTTCCAGGTAACCACGACCGAATTTCAAATCTGGCTCCAGGTGGTTTCCCTCCGCCCATTCATTCCAGGACTTGAGCACGATAATACGGTGCTGAGGGGGGTAGTCCTGTACGCGTTGGACAGCCAGGCGCAAGTTTCGCTGGAATAAAGCCGGGGTGGAATGGGTGAACACAATCCCATTGACACCTGCCCGGGGTGTATTGTCCCAATTAGGGATCACGCAGGGAAAGAACTCCAACCCGGTTTCCCCATCCGGCGCTACGTAGGGGTGCGTATGGCGATAGGGATAAACCCGGAACGGCCGCTGGAGCAGCCTCTGGTAGACCTGCATTACCCGCGCTTCGCCAGCCAGGCGCAGCAGGAGCTTGATCAGCAGATTCTTGTGAGAACCTCTCCCGGATGTGCGCGAGATGGTGCAGGCATCAAAGCCCATCTGGTGGATCCTGAGCCCTTCTTCTGTGGTGTTTATAATCCCAACCAGGAACAACCCTTTCAGCCCCGCCTGGTCCGCCAGGCTGCGCCAGACCTCCACCATTTCCCGGTCCAACCTGGCCGGTTGGAAAACAAAGAAGACCGGCTTGCCATCCACCCGGATATAACGCTGGTCCAGAAATGCAGGGAGCAGGACATCGAAGTGAGCGGTGTGGTCCTCCCGGCCAGGATAGGTCTGCTCAATCAGCACCCGCTCGGGGGCGCCGTGCCAGATTCCTGACCAGGTCTGGTTGGACCAGGCCAGGCAGAAGGGGAAATCCGGCTCGCCAGAGCGCAGCACCTCGTTAAACGGCCGCTCCAGCAGGCGTTTCCCGGCAAACCAGTAATGCCAGTAACAGAACCCCTCGATGCCGTGCTGGCGCGCCAGCTCAGCCTGCGCCAGGCGCGCTTCCGGCAGGCGCAGGTCATAAAAGCCCAGGTCCGCCGGGATGTGCGGCTGGTAATGGCCTTTGAATAGCGGGCGGGCTTTAGCCACATTGGTCCATTCGGTAAACCCCTGCCCCCACCAGGCATCATTTTCCGGGATGGGGTGAAATTGGGGCAGGTAATAGGCGAGCAACCGCGGAGGCGCAGCAGAACTCATATGTTTTTCAAATCCCCCGCCAGGCAGTCTGCGTAATCGCTGTGGAGAACGGCGTCCACCAATTCCTGGTAATTGGTTATAATTCTTGAATACGGCTGATTCCACAGCTTTTTTACCCTGGAATGAACCGGAACAGGTTCCAGGCCAAGAGCGGAGAAGATGCGCTCAGCAGCCGCGTTCCAGGTGGTGGGATCAGCCAGGTCATCTTCGTAATAAACCTGCAAGTGCGGCACATCGATCAGCGCCTGCCGCTCGCGCTGCTCCAGGTTGATCCAATAACTCAGGATGGACAGGAATTTCTCGGGGCTAATTCTTATTTGAGAAATCGATTCATTGGCGGAATCCTTTCCCGCCCGGTTAAAAATTCCCGTCTGTTGGGCGACCGCCAGGGAAATTGCTCCGGAAAACCGATCGCGCCGCTGCAGGTGGACGATCAGCCACCCGTGCCGGGCTAAATCTGGAATGGTTTGAGTGATGTTCCTCACATAACCAGGCGCCAGTTTGCAGCCATAGACCGGTTTGCTGCAGCGCCATGCCTGGTAATCCAGGTAATATCTCGATAAGGGTTTCACCCATTTTTCGATATGGGACACTTTATACCTGCGCCAGGTGCGCTTAAATCTTTCTCCAGCCCAATAGATGGATGGATGGATGGCAAGCAATGTACCGCAAAGGGTGCTGCCAGTCCGGGCATGGCATAGCAATACGAAACGGTTGGGGGGTGATGGGTTATTAAGATGCATCGGTTTGCATAGCAAAGGTTGCGAGATAGGATAAGGACTGCAGGGGCTGCTCCATAGCGGCACAACCAGCTATACGGCTCAAGGCATGCATCCACTGGGGCGCCTGCGCACTGCCCAGGCCATCTGCAGCATAAACTGAGCTGAGAGGAATGTAAACCAGTTGACTCCCAAAGGAGAAATTGATTCGCTCCAGGATAGCCTGGTCCTGGTGAAGAATATCCTGGAGCGAAACAAGCAGGGTGTCTTGCGGATGTTCTGCGGCAAAGCTGCAAGCCAGGAGATTATGAGCCTGCCACATGCGTAGCGCATACAGAGGATTGATCCAGAGATGGCGGCATGGTTGGCGCTTCCAGCGCGTGAGCAGCGAGAAGGCAAATTCCGCCGCCGGCCGCCAGATGATCACCACCTTTAGATCCGGGATGATTTGTTTCCATTGGGGGAGGAATAATATGCTGCGGGGATCCTTCCAACCCCAATCTGCAAACCTGTCCTGGCGTTCAGCCACAAGGCATTGGGCAGTGTTTATCTCGAGTGGAGAGAATACCAGGCTTTCAGATGGGGCTATTTTCCAGCCATAAGACGAGCGTCTCAAGCGGCGAATACTCTTCTTTTGCAGCCGGAAAAAATCTGCGTCTTCATAATATCCTTTAAGATTGTGAATATTAGGGAAGATGTACTCTCCACCAGAGAGGACTAACCCACATGCTTGCAGCCAGGAGGCCAGCAGCGAGGTGCCCGAGCGGTGCATTCCCGAAATACAACAGATCACGGCTGGCTCTCTTTATTGTGATAGATCATCATCATTTCTGGCCTTTCTTGCATGCCTGGATCGTCTCCAGGACCGCCGCAGCCGGGCCAGGTAGCCGCGCAGGGTTGGCTGCCTGACGAGCAGCAACTCTTCCATCCATCTCTCGATGCCTCTTGCTTTTTTTTGGAAGGGATGGCTGAAATCCGGGTATTGCTGGCGCAGGTATTCGGTCACCTGCTGGACCTGGCGGAGGTTCCAGGTCAGCTCATCCTTATTCTCAGTGGACCTCCAGGCGCCGGCATACCCTATGTGGAAGGTCAGGTGCAGGTCATCGCACACCTTGAAACACTGCGCCTGGTAAGCCAGGTTCAGCCCCAGCATCGTGCCGATACCGCCGCTGCCGATGCAGATATCGCCCAGGTAGAAGTTGGGGTAGGCGCTTCTCTTGAAGATAAAACAGTCATGGCCGCCATGTTTGCGCCCCACCTGGGCATACATCAGGGGGATCTGCTCCAACCGGTTGAGTTCCGCCGAAATGGTGCGCCGGTTGATGGTGAGGGCGTCGTATCCCTGGTCGATCAGGCCGTTCACCGCCAGGTAGAAGTGAGGCTGCAGCGCAATGTCCACGTTGGTGTAGATCAGGTACTCGGCTTCCGGGCAGGCTGTATACAGGCGCTCCAGGATATCCTGGATGAGCGGCAGCCGGCGCAAACGCAGACCAGGGTTTAAATCCCGGGCAGAGCGGGTCAAATCCGGAACCGCGTTGAAGCCTGCTGGCATATCCGGTTGTTCATCAGCCAGCTTCACCGCAAACAGGCGCACATCCACCAACGGTGAGGCAAACAGGCAGGCGGTGCGCATGGTGGCAAAGGTGATCGGCTGGGCAATCACCAGGTCCGAGGTGGCTGGCGCCTCCACCGGGCTTATGATGTGAGCGATGGTTCTCATTTGCGTCTTCCCAAGATGGCCCCAAGTTTGTGGCGTAATCTGCGCACCAGTACGAGAAATTCGTTGACTGGCGGGTGATGAACAATATTTCCATTGAAAGTCGCCGGCACGGTATACTCTCTGCCCAGCGGGTGGACCTGGTTCTCAAGCCTGCAGTGGATGGTCGTTTTCTTGAGCAACCGGAGGTCCCGTTTCTCCCTGGCGTAAAAATAATTCATCCCCACCCTCCTGGCTGGCTGGTACCCACTTTTTGCCAGGAATTCTATTTGCAAGCGTCGGTTCTCTGGTGTGTTCGCCTCAACAACCAGCACCCTGGGCTGGTAGTGTTCCAGGTTTAATCCCTGCAGCACCTCCAACTCACTCCCTTCAACATCGATAGAAATAATGTCAACCGGTGTATTGGTGGGGAGGTGTTGTGCCAGGATATCGTCCAGGGTCCTGGCCGGGACCTGGATCACTTCAAAATCTTTAAAGTTGAGACCGATATAGGCATAGCCCTTTTCGACCTTAACTCTGTGCGCGTCTGAAGTTCCAGAGTATAAGCCAAGCTGTTCGATATGGAAGGTTGCCTGGGTAAGGGTCGGGCTGCCCACGCAGGCTGCATGTACACAGCAGGCCCGCGGCCGAGCACGGTTAAGCTGCGCAAAATACAAGGGATGCGCCTCAATGCAGATTCCTTCCCATCCTCTGAGCTCAAAAGAGTAGCTATTACTATACAGGACACCGTCGAAAGCACCCACGTCGATATAAAAGCCATCCGGTTTGTCACCAAAGAGCCGCCAAAGCAGGAAGTCCTCCCCATTCTGGCTAAAATAACGGTGCTCGGGATGTTTCACTGATCTCCTGACTGTGTCCCGGTTGCAGCAAGTTCTTGCACATATCTTGCCATGTGACCGCCCGCGACGCTGGGCGCCTGGGTTTTCCAGACCCAGGCAAGATGGGCAGCAAACTGCTCGAGCAAGCGGCGTACCTGTGCATCGTGATCTTCACCGCCGCGAATAAACGCAGGGTGGATAGTGATATCCAGTACCCCTTTTGGGTTGAAGATAACGGTCACCGGGAGAACTTCAGCGCCGGTGAGCAGAGCCAGTTCTGCAAAACCTGGCTGAAAATCACGCTGGGTGTTCAAGAATGGCAGGCGCATGGGCCGTTGGCCGTTACTGCTGTCTGGCAGGATATGCACCAATCCGCCATTTTCCAGAGCCCGCCGCGATTCGACAAGCAGCCTGACATTTTCAACCTGGGGCCGGGTGTCACCGGCGTGTTTCTTCCACTGGGGGAGCAGCATCACCCCCGGTGGAAGGTCCTGGTATCCCAACCACCGCCAGAAGGCAGCGGTGAACAACATATGGCTGTATACACAGATAACCCCCCTGTTAACTGCCAGGGCCTGCTGCAGGTTTTCTAAACCAGTCACCCGACATACCTTGAGGAAATCCTCCCGTCCAAGGACAATGAGCTGGCGGCCCCACACAGACCACCACAGCCCGACCATCAATGCCAGATGTAATTCCTCAGGCCGGGTAAGGAATTGTTGGTGCACGCGGGTGATCTGCGGCCAGCGGCGGGAGAACCACTCCTGTCCACACAACATATACAGTGATCTGGCGCAAGCCGTATAGAAATGCCATCCCAAACCTATGGCTGCCAACAGACGGTAAGCGCGGCGAATGCCCCCCCCAGCAAGCCGCACCGCCAGCCGATAAACATTTCCCTTCTGCGGATCACCCAATTTTCCCTTCTGCGGATCACCCAATTTTCCCTTCCGCTGGTGGCGCAGACTGTAGATGGCTGGAGGACCCCGGCGAGGAGAAATGCCAGAGCGTTTGCCCAGAGTATCTGCCAGGATTTGATCTTGCAGCAGGCATTCCAGCCCGGTGATAGTTGGAGCCTTGAAGTAAGCTGCCGGCAGCGCCTGCCCAAAAAGAGCTTCGACTTGCAGGCTGAGGCTGAGGGCAGAAAGCGAGTCGCCTCCCAGTTCAAAGAAGTTGTCATCCACCCCCACTTCGTCGATTCCCAAAATTTCTCCCCACAACCCGGCTAGCTGCACCTGCAGCTCGGTCGAAGGAGCAGCAAAAGGCACCGCCAAAACCGGACGCAGGCGGCCGGGGTCGGGCAGCAGGCGCCGTTCAACTTTGCCGTTCAGGTTGCATGGCAGTCTTTCCAGGGTCACAAAGCGCGCCGGGAGCATGTATTCCGGCAGGGAGGCTCTCAAGTGCGCCTGCAGCTCACTGGCGGTTGGCGCAGGGAATTGGCGCGACGCCAGGTAGGCCAGCAAGCGCGGCTCGCTATCCTGCCCGGGGCGGGCGATGACGGCGCACTCAGCCACGTTTGGGTAGGCCAGCAGGACGGTCTCCACCGCCTCCGGCTCGACGCTGAAGCCGCGGATCTTTACCTTACTATCCACCCGCCCGCAGTGCTCCAGGTTGCCATCCGCCCGCATTCGACCCAGGTCGCCGGTGAGCAGGATGCGCCGGTCACCTCCCTGCGGGTCGGGCAGAAAGCGGGCGGCAGTCAGCTCGGGATTGCGCCAGTACCCGGGACTGAGGAAACGGCTGCGCACGACGATCTGCCCCACCTCTCCGGGAATAACAGGCTTGCCATCCGCGTCCAACAGGCTGATCTCGCTGCCTTCACAGGCGTGTCCGACCGGTAGTGAACCGCAGCCGGGGAGAATATCCTGCAGTTGGACCTCGTAGCGCGCCACTAGGTGCAGCTCGCTCATGGAAAGGCGATTGATAATCAAACACTGGGGTGTGACCAGGTCGGGCAGACCCAGCAGATCTTGAGCTGCCAGGCTCTGGCCGCCAAGAACCAGGGCCCGCACGCTGGGGATGCGAGTATGGTGCTGGCTGACTACCAGTACCGGTCGCAGCAGGCTGATCGGGGGGTAAAACATGCTGATCGCCTGTTGGTTGACCCAATCCAATGTTTCCTGAAGCCCTTCCAGACCGGGTGGACGTTCGACCAGGGCCGCGCCGTTGAGCAGGGTGGTCAACACCAGGGTGGAATAAGGGATAAAGGCGGGAGAAAACATCTGTCCCACCCGGTCGTCGGGGGTAGTGTGGTCGTAGAAACGGTTCTGCCAGCAGCGGTGGAGCCAACCGGCGTGGTGCCAGATCACCGCCTTGGGTTGGGCGGTCGTACCGGAGGTGAAGGTCAGCGAGGCATAGTGGTCCGGGGTTAAGCGCGGGGAGGGGGGTATGGTGGGCTGATCCAGGTCCAGGGTGTCTAGCGCCAGGATCTGCGTGCCGGGAGGAGCGCTGGACTGGGCCAGGGGCAGCAGCTCAACGAGAGTGAGCAGGAGGCGGGCAGTGCTGACCTCCAGGTATTTTGCCAGGACCTCTGGGGTGCTCAATGGGTCAAGCGGGGCATAGAACTTGCCAGCTTTGAGCACACCCAGGATGGCGGTGACGGAGAGAGCGCCGCCGGGAAGCAGCAGGGCGACCGGCTCAGGCTGCACGTCCAAAAGCCGCACCAGGTGGGCTGCCAGGCAGTCGGAACGTGCGTCCAGCCGCGCATAACTGAGAGAACCCGCGGCCTCCTCTACCGCCGGGTATTCGGGGAGACAGTTGGCTACGCGGCGAAAGCGCTGCGGGATATCCTGCAGGGGGTCTGGGGGGAGCAGCTCAGGAAGCAAGGTCGCGTCCACTCCCTACACCTGGACAGCCTGTGCTTCCAGTATGAATAACACGGAAGGCGTGGGCAGCACCTGCCGCAGGGCAAACCCAGCAGCCTCCAGCAGGGTTTGAAACTCTGCCTGGCTTCGCTCACGTCCACCGTTCATCACCATCATCATCAGATCGGTGAGGAAAGGTTCGGGCGAGGCGTGATCTGCAGGAAGCAGGCGTTCCACCACCAGCAAGACCTGGCCGGGATGCAAGGCAGCCCGGCAGTTTGCCAGGATGAGCGCCGCGTTCTGGTCATCCCAGTCGTGCAGCACACGCTTGAGCAGAAAAGCATCACCCTGCAGCAGCATGGGCTCCAGGAAGCTGCCTGCCGTAACCTGGCAGCGCTGCCACACCCCGGCGGCTATAAGCGTTTGTTCTGCCAGGGGGAGCACGTTCTCCAGGTCAAACAGGACGCCGCGCAGCCCGGGGGTGGCCTGAAGGATGGCAGCCAGTTGTGCCCCTTTCCCTCCGCCCACGTCAACCATGACCTTGAAGGGCGAAAAATCATAGGCGGCGATCACTGCGGAGGCGCTGGTCTGGTCAATGCCGCTCATGGCGGTGGTGAATAGCTCTCCTGCCGCAGCATCCTGGGCGCGGTGCTGCCAGACATCCATGCCATGCAGGGCCTCGAAGGCTGTCCCGCCGCTGCGCAGGCTGAGCAGCAGATGGCTCCAGGTGGGAGAATACTGCCGGGCATACAGCAGCGCCAAAGGGCGCAGCGAGCCAGGCTCATCCTTGCAGAGCAGCCGGGCGGTCTCAT
>CAIQIV010000865.1 GCA_903871905.1 uncultured Chloroflexota bacterium
CGCAGGCTGGATCGGGGCACATCTCCAGGCTGTGGCGCGCCTTCTCGAAGTGCTGGATGGCATCGAGGTTGGCAAACAGCCCTTTGGCGGCCTGCCCAGCCAGGAACTGGTAACGCAGCGCCCGCGGCCAGTCCTGCCCGACATAGGCGTGGTGCGCCACCAGGGCCTGGGCCGCACCGGGTGCGGCGGCCTGCCCGACCTGCAGGTCCTGCTCCAGCAGCGCGGCAGCCCGGCTGTGGTACTCGCGCCGCCGCCGCGCCGGCAGGCTGTCGTAACACACCTCCTGCATCAGGTAGTGGTGGAAGGTGTAGACCACCTCGGGCGCACGCTGCGTCTCGTGGATGATCTCGTGCCGCTGCAGATCGTTCAGCGCCTGCTGCAGCTCCCCTGCCTGCCCCTGTACCAGCTTGCGCAGGAGCCCGCGCCCAAAGGAGCGCCCCAGCACCGCCCCAGCCTGGGCGATATAGCGGCTGTTCTCCTCCAGCTGGTCCAGGCGGGACATCATCACCCCCTGCAGCGTATCCGGCACCTCCACCTTCCCGCCCGCAGCCCTGACGCTCCACTGCTGCTCCCCTTCCCGCACCACCACCTGCTGGTCGACCAGCGAGCGCAGGATCTCTTCCAGGTAGAGGGGGTTGCCCTCCGCCTGGCTGAACACCTGCCGGGTGAACTCCGCTTCCGCCGTCCCGCCCCCCAGCAGGTTAGCCAGCAGCTGCTGGCTGTCCTCCACCGGCAGGGGCTTGAGCTGGAGGCCCAGGTGGCAGTAGGCGTATTCGCGCTCGATCTTCTCGTAGAGCTCCCAGCAGCGCCGGCTGCGGTCCGGGCGAAACATCATTATCAGCAGCAGCGGCTGCTGCGCTGCCAGGGGCAGCAGGTATTCCAGCAGCTTGTGGGAGGCCTCGTCCACCCAGTGCAGGTCATCCAGCACCAGCACCAGCGGGCTCTCCTGGGCCTGGGCTTCCAGCAGCCGGCGGATGGCTACAAAAGTGCGGCGCTGGAGCGCCTGGGCTTCCATCTGCTGCACCAGCGCCGCCTGGTCCTCGCTCAGCGGCAGGCTCAGGAAATGCGCCAGGAAGGGGTAGACCAGTTGATCATCCTGGTCTCCCAGCCAGCCGCGCAGCGCATTCTGCGCCTTGAGCGCCCCGGTTTCCGCCGTATCATCCGCCTCAATGCCTAATATGCGGCGCAGGACTGCCTGGATGGGGTGATAACTGGTGGTCTCGGTGTAGGACAGGCAGCGGCCCTCTGCCCAGGTAAACTTCATGCGCCGCACCTGGCGCGCCTGGTTGCTCACCTGGTGCTGCGCCTCCTCCACCAGGCGGGACTTGCCCAGACCCGCCTCGCCCAGGATGGTCACCAGGCGTCCCCGCCCGCCGCCCAACTCCTCCAGGGCGTGCAGCAGACCGTGCAGCTCCGCCTCTCGCCCGACCAGCGGGGAGAGCATGCCTTCTACGCCGCGCTGCCGCCTCGGCTCCGCCCGCAAGCCGCCCAGGCGGAAGATCGGCGTGAGCCGGCTCTTACCCTTGACCTGCACCTCCCCCATGCTTTCCAACTCAAACAGCGCCTCCACCCGGCGGCGGATCTTCTGGCTGACGATCACCTCGCCCGGGCCGGCATAGGCCATCAACCGCGCGGCCAGGTTGACATCATCCCCCATCACGGTGTACTCGCGGCGCTGCGGTGAGCCCACGCTCCCGGCAAAGAGGTAACCGTAGGTGATCCCGCTGCGCAGGGCCACCAGGCCGGCGGCTTCGCCGGGCTCGGCCTGAGCCAGCTCTCCGGCCCAATGATGCATGCCCAGCGCCGCCCTGGCTGCCCGCTCGGCGTCATCTTCGTGGGCCTGCGGCGCACCAAAGAAGGTCATCAGCTTGTCCCCCCGCTCCGCCAGGTCGATCTTCTGCACGGGCTGCCCGAACTGCAGCGCCTGCTGGCGCAGAGCCAGGTAAGCCCGGTTCAAAAAGGTGGTGATCTCCACCTCGCGGCCCTCGCCCAGCGCGTCCACCGCCGCCCCCAGCCCTTCCACATGGGTGAACAGGGTAGCGGCCAGGCGGTGCTCCCCCTCGCTCCACGCCGCAGCCAGGGGATGGATGGCGCGCTCCCACACCCCGCTGGACAGGTACGGCTTCAGCGCAGCCAGCATGCCCAGCAGCCTGCGGACGTTTTCCACCGAGGGCTCGGCGCCGGGGTCCAGCGCCCCGGTCACGGGATCCAGGTCCAGCGCCTCCAGCTCCGCCCCAGGGTGCAGGGCAAACAGCCCGTGTCCCGCGGATTCCAGGGGGAAATCCGAGACCAGCCCACCCAGGGTGCGGCTGTCCACCAGCACCTGCCCGGAGCGGGCGGCGCCCTCGCTGGCCGCGGTCAGGTTGACATCTTTGCCAAACCAGGCGTACTCCATCCCCTCCGCCGTCCCCATCCGGGCGGCGAAAAACTTTCCGCGATGGACCCCCACCTTCATCTCCAGTTTGAACACGCCAGCAGAGGTGGGTAGGTTGGCAAAGGCTGCCATCGCCCGCTGCATCTCCAGCGCCGCCTGCACTGCCTTCTCTGCGCTGAGCGGTTCGCCGAAATAGCCCAGCATGGCGTCCCCGCCGAATTTCAACACGTCCCCGCCGTACCCTCCCAGGATGGGCAGCATGGTCCGGAAGTAGCGGTTGACCAGCGCCGTCACCTCCTCGGCCCCCTCCTTCCCGATGCGGCTCAGTTTTTCTGAGATGGGGGTGAAACCGCTGATGTCGGCAAACAGCAGGCTGCCCTTCAGGAAGCCCCCCTGTACAATCCCCGGCTGCGGGTCGGAGATGACCTGCTGAACCAGGTAGGACGGCAGGTGCGCCGCCAGGTCCCGCAGCGCCTGGGCCAGCCGCTGGACCGCCTCGCCCAGCAGGCGCTCCCCCGGGGTGGGCAGCTCGCACTCCAGCGCCTCGTACAGCGCGGGGGGGAGGTAGAGGCGCAGCGCCGCCAACTCTTCCATCCCCAGGCGGCTTTCTGCAACCGGGAAGGGACGGCCGCACTTTCCGCAGAAAGCAAAGCCAGGTGGGCTGTCAAATCCGCACTGTGCGCATCTCATGGTGACCATTATAGTTTATCAGTTTTTGCTGCGATTGAC